>JBEVJD010000450.1:0-42298 GCA_040510435.1 Pyrinomonadaceae bacterium
CCTCGAAGTTGATCGAGCGCGACCCGCTCACGGGCGCCGAGGTCGAGGTGCTCTGGGTCAAGGGCTCGGGCGGCGACCTCCGCACGGCCAAGCGCGACGGTTTCGCCTCGTTCTACCTCGACAAGATTCGCGCGATGAGGCCGATCTACCTCAACGACCCCGGCCGCGGGCCGAAGGCCGAGATCGAGGACGCGATGTACCCGATGTACAGCCATTGCGTCTACAACCTCAACCCGCGCGCCGGCTCCATCGACACGCCGCTCCACACGCTCGTCCCCTACCAGCACGTCGACCACCTCCACCCGAACGCCGTCATCGCCGTCGCCGCCTCCGTCAACCAGGAGCGTCTGACGAAGGAGATTTACGGCGACGAGGTCATCTACATCCCCTGGCAGCGCCCTGGCTTCGACATCGGGTTGAAGATCGAGGAGTTGATTCAGCAGAACCCGCAGGCCAAGGGCATCCTGCTCGGCCACCACGGCATGAGCAGTTGGAGCAACGACGACAAGACCTGTTACGAGACGGCGCTTGAGATCATCGACCGCGCCGCGCGCTACATCGAGTCGAAGGACAGGGGCGCCGAGACCTTCGGCGGGCAGAAGCATCAGCCCCTCGCCGAAGACCAGCGCCGCCGCATCATCAGCGAGGTCATCCCGTTCGTCCGCGGGCAGGTCTCCGTCAACAGGCGCTTCGTCGGCACGGTGCAGGACGACGAGCGGATGCTGCGCTTCGTCAACAGCCACGACGCGCCGCGGCTGTCCGCGCTCGGCACCTCCTGCCCCGACCACTTCCTGCGCACGAAGATCAAGCCCTTCTTTGTCGATTGGGATCCGGCCTCGGGCGACGTGAAGTCTCTGAAGAAGGCCATCGCCGAAGGCATCGTCGAGTACCGCAATGACTACGCGGCCTACTACGAGCGTTGCAAGCACCCGGACTCGCCCGCGATGCGCGACCCGAACCCGACGGTCGTCCTCATCCCCGGCCTGGGGATGCTCGCCTGGGGCAAGAACAAGAGCGAGTCGCGCGTGACGGCTGAGTTCTACAACTGTGCCATTGAGGTCATGCGCGGCGCCGAGGCCATCGACGAGTACGAGGCGATGGATCAGCAGGAGGCTTTCGACATCGAGTACTGGCTGCTCGAAGAGGCCAAGCTCCGCCGCATGCCGCCCGAGAAGGAGCTCGACCGGCAGGTCATCGTCGTCATCGGCGCGGGCGCCGGCATCGGCAAGGAGACCGCGCACCGTCTCGTTAAAGAGGGCGCGCACATCGTCTGCGTTGACCTCAACGAAGAGTCCGCGAGGGAGACGGCGCAGGAGATCATCGCGCAGTACGGCCCCGGCATCGGCGTCGCCGGCACGGGTCTGAGCAACTGCGGCCCGGCCATCGGCCTCGCCTGCGACATCACGAACCGCGAGAGCGTCCGGCAGATGTTCGAGGACGTGATGCTCGCCTACGGCGGCATCGACGCGGTTGTGGTCACGGCCGGCGTCTTCGTCCCGCCCGACAAGTCCGGCCGCGTCGAAGACCGCCACTGGGCGCTCACCTTCGGCATCAACGTCACCGGCGCCTACATCGTCGCCGACGAGGCATACCAGATTTTCAAGAAGCAGGGCTTGACCGGCAACGTCGTCCTGACGACGAGCGCCAACGCCGTCGTCGCCAAGAAGGGGAGCCTCGCCTACGACACGAGCAAGGCCGCGGCCAACCACCTCGTGCGCGAGCTGGCCGTCGAGTTCGCGCCCCTCGTCCGCGTCAACGCCGTCGCGCCGGCTACGGTCGTCAAGGGCAGCACGATGTTCCCGCGCGACCGCGTCATCGCCAGCCTGACCAAGTACAACATCGACTTCGACGAGTCGGAGGAGACCGAATCCTTGCGCGACAAACTGGCGCACTTCTACGCCAAGCGCTCGCTCACGCAGACGCCCATCGAGCCCTTAGACCAGGCCGAGGGCATCTTCCTGCTCGTCTCGCGCAGGCTCGCGAAGACCACCGGCCACATCATCCCCGTGGACGGCGGCCTCCAGGACGGCTTCCTGAGGTAGGAGACAACACGATGGCTACTCACTTCGAGATTGACGACAACTTCATCGCCGAGCAGAACAAGGCGGCCGGGGCCTGGGTCGGGGAGGACTTCGAGCACCTCGGCAAACAGTTGCGCCGGCGCGGGCGCGACATCGAGGAGCTGACGGCGAAGGCGCAGGCGTTCCGCGTGGCGGTGCCTTCGTGGGGCGTGGGGACGGGCGGGACGCGGTTCGCGCGCTTCCCCGGCGTGGGCGAGCCGCGCGGCATCTTCGAGAAGCTCGAAGACTGCGCGACCATCAACAAGCTTGTCCGCTCGACCCCCGGCGTCTCGCTCCACATCCCCTGGGACAAGCCCGAAGACCCGGACGCGCTCGTCGAGTTCGCGCGCGAGCGCGGCCTGCACTTCGACGCGATGAACTCGAACACGTTCCAGGATCAGACGGGCCAGCCGCACTCTTACAAGTACGGCAGCCTCACGCACCCCGACGCGGACGTGCGCCGGCAGGCCGTCGAGCACAACGTCGAGTGCATCGAGCTTGGTCAAAAAATCGGCTCGAAGGCGCACACGGTCTGGATCGGCGACGGCGGGAATTTTCCCGGCCAGCAGCACACCCGTCGCGCGCTTGAGCTGTACCTTGAGAGCATGCGCGACATCTACGCGGCCTTGCCCTCGGACTGGCGGCTCTTCATCGAGCACAAGTTCTACGAGCCGGCCTTCTACTCGACGGTCATCAACGACTGGGGCGTGAGCTACCACTGCGCGCGCGAGCTAGGGCCGCAGGCGTTCTGCCTCGTAGACCTCGGCCACCACGCGCCGAACGTCAACATCGAGATGATCGTCGCGCGCCTCATCCAGTTCGGCAAGCTCGCCGGCTTCCACTTCAACGACTCGAAGTACGGCGACGACGACCTCGACGCCGGCTCGATCAAGCCCTTCCAGCTCTTCCTCATCTTCAACGAACTGGTGGACGCGGAGTTGACGAAGATCGAGAGCTTCGACCCGGCCTACATGCTCGACCAGTCGCACAACGTCACAGACCCCGTCGAGTCCCTGATGTCGAGCGCCGTGGAACTCTCGCGCGCCTACGTCCAGGCGCACCTCGTAGACCGTGACGCGCTCACCGCGGCGCAGGAGAACTGCGACCCGCTGCTCGCGCTCACCACGCTCAAGCAGGCTTTCACCACCGACGTGTCGCCCATCCTCGCCGTCGCGCGCGAGCGGGAGGGCGGCGCCATCGACCCCGTCGCCGCCTACCGCGCCAGCGGCTACCGCCGCCACAAGGCCGAGGAGCGCCCCGCGCAGAAGGGCGCGGCCGCGTCGGGAATCGTGTGAGGAGAGTAGACAGTAGACAGTAGGCAGTTGAAGGCCGGCCGGAGAGCCCCGGAGGGGCGGCATGTTTATAGTTCAGACATTTTAATTAAGCCTGAGCCCCGTCAGGGGCGACATCTACAGGCCGCTCCTCCGGAGCTTGGCAGAGTCAACACCGACTCAAGCTATAAACATGACGCCCCTCCGGGGCTGGAGCGCAGCGCACACTTAATCTCATTACTGCCTACTGATTTTCATGGACGAACTCTACATCGCGGTTGACCTCGGCGCGGGGAGCGGGCGCGTCTTCGTGGCGGGCGTGGCCGAGGGCGAGCTGCTGCTCGAAGAGGTGCGCCGGTTCAAGTACCCGCCGCGGGAGGAGGGCGGGCGTCTGCGCTGGCCGTTCGCGGACATCCTCGCGGAGATTAAGGCGGGGTTGAGGGAGGCGGGCGGGCGCGCGCGGCAGTTGGGTCGCGGGGTGCGGAGCGTCGGCGTTGACAGTTGGGCGGTTGATTACGGGTTGGTTGACGCGGGCGGGAGCTTGATCGAGAACCCGGTCTGCTACCGCGACGCGCGGACGCGCGGGGTGATGGATGAGGTCTTCGGCGAGGTGCCGCGCGAGGAGGTGTTCGCGCGCACGGGCGTTCAGTTCCTCGAACTGAACACGCTCTACCAGCTCCGCGCGCACGCGCGCGACGGGTTGCCGGAAGGGGCCGCGCGGCTGCTGCTGATTCCCGACCTCATCAACTTCATGCTCACGGGTCGCGCCGCGTGCGAGTACACGAACGCGACGACGACGCAGTTGGTCGGCGCGCTGACGGGCGGGTGGGACAGTGATTTGATAGAGCGTCTGGGACTGCCCGGCCATCTCCTGGCGGAGATAGTTCCCGCCGGGACAGACCTCGGCCCGCTCGCGCCGACGGTGACGGAAGAACTAGGGCTGGAAGGCGTCCGCGTCGTCGCGCCCGCGACGCACGACACGGGGAGCGCGGTGGCGGGCGCGCCGCTGGCCGAGAGGTGGGCTTACATCTCTTCGGGCACGTGGTCGCTCGTCGGCGTCGAGCGCGCGGAGCCGCTCGTCTCGAATGAGGTCGCGCGTCACAACTTCACGAACGAGGGCGGCGCCTTCGGCACCCTCCGCTTCCTGAAGAACGTGATGGGGCTGTGGCTCTTCGAGTCGTGCCGCGCGGAGTGGGCCGCGCGCGGCGTCGGCGTCGAGTACGACGAACTGCTCGGGCGTGTGAACGAGATTGACGGTCATCCCGGCTTCATCTTCCCCGACGACCCGGCGCTCTTTAATCCTCCGTCGATGCTCGGAGCCATCGCCAAACAGCTCGACGATTCAGGGCAGGGGGAGTACGGGCTGATGGAAGACCCCGCGACGCTGACGAAGGTGATACTCGACTCGCTCGCCTTCCGCTACGCGTCGGTGCTGCGCACGATTGAGAGTTTGACGAGGAGCGAGCTTGAGGGCGTGCACATCGTCGGCGGCGGGAGCCGCAACGACTATCTCAACCAGGCGACGGCCGACGCCATCGAGCTGCCGGTGCTTGCGGGGCCGGCCGAGGCGACCGTCACGGGCAACGTGCTGGTGCAGGCCGTCGCGGCCGGCCGCTTCGCGTCGCTCGCGGAGGCGCGCCGTCACGTCTCGGAGAACGTCTCCCTGCGCAGGTTCGAGCCGAGGCTGAACGGGGCGTGGGATGCGGCGGCGCGACGCTACGCGGATATCGAAGTGCTTTACCTCGACACGGCCGACAAGCGTTGGCCGCGTTATGAGGGGGAAGTCCGGGCACGAGTAAGGCGCAACAGATGACCAGACTCTCAAAGTACCTGCACCCGCGCGACGAGATCATGCAGACGATGGAGCGCATCTATCGTTACCGCATGACGACGACCTCGGGTGGCAACCTCTCCATCCGCGAGCCGGACGGCACGGTCTGGGTCACGCCCGCGCGCGTGGACAAGGGCGGTCTGCGCCGCGACGACATCGTTCGTGTCAATCCTGACGGAACGTCCGAGGGGCTGCACCCGCCCTCATCCGAGCTGCCCTTCCACCAGATGTGCTACGAGGCGCGGCCGGACATCCGCGGCGTCGTCCACGCGCACGCCGTCGCGCTCGTCGCCTTCAGCATCACGGGGCAGGTGCCCGACACGCGCCTCTTCCACCAGTCGCGCCACGTCTGCGGCGCGGTCGGCTTCGCGCCCTACGCGCTGCCCGGGAGCGCAGACCTCGGGAAGAGCATCGCCGACACCTTCGCCAAAGGCTTCGACTGCGTCGTGTTGGAGAATCACGGCGTCGCCGTCGGCGGGCAGAGTTTGCAGAGCGCGTTCCAGAAGTTCGAGACGCTGGAGTTCACGGCGAAGACGTTCGTCAAGGCGCGGCTGCTCGGCGACGTTCGTTACCTGGGCGACGAGGAGCTTGAGCTGCGCAACCAGGTGCCGCCGCTCGAAGAGTTCGAAGCTCAGTCGCCTTCGAGCGTCGAGCGCGAACTGCGCCGGCAGCTCGTTGACTTCACGCGGCGCGGCTACCAGCAGCGCCTCTTCATCAGCACGGGCGGCAGCTTCTCGGCGCGCGTGGACGAAGACTCTTTCCTGATAACCCCCTCTCAGGTAGACCGCCACACGCTCGACGTTGAAGACCTTGTGCTCGTGCGCCGGGGCCGCGCGGAGGCGGGCAAGCGCGCGAGCCGCGCCGCGCGCAACCACCAGGCCATCTACGAGCGACAACCGCAGGTCGGCGCGGTGCTGAACGCCTCGCCGGTGAACGTGACGGCGTTCAGCGTGACCCGCGCGCCGTTGGATTCGCGCACGATTCCCGAGAGCTACCTGCTCCTGCGCGACGTGGGGCGCGTGCCCTACGGCGTGCAGTTCCGCGACCCCGTCGGGCTCGCACGTCAGGTCTCGATGCGCGCGCCCATCGCGCTCCTGGAGAACGACGGCGTGCTCGTCCTCGGCGCGAACGTGCTCGAAGCGTTCGACCGGCTCGAAGTGCTTGAGTCAACCTCCGAGGCTCTCGTCAACAGCCGCCTCATCGGCGAGGTCGCGCCGATGTCCGACGAGGTGATTGACGACCTCAAGCGCGCCTTCGCCTCGATGCTCGCGTGAGTCCTGTTGCCGATGAGAGTGTCGCTGTTCATCACCTGTCTGATCGACCAGCTCTGGCCCGCGGTCGGGGCGAGCACGGTCGAGGTCTTGAGGCGCGCGGGCTGCGAGGTCGTCTTCGACGAGCGGCAGACGTGCTGCGGCCAGCCCGCCTTCAACACGGGCTACCGCACCGAGGCGCGTCGGCTCGCGCGCCGCTTCATCGAGATATTTGAAGACGGGGGCGCCGACTACGTCGTCAGCCCCTCGGGCTCCTGCACGGCGATGGTGCACCATTTCCACGAGCTGTTCGCGGACGACGAGCCGTGGCGGCTGCGCGCCGAAGCGCTCGCCGCGCGCACGCACGAGTTCGGCGGGTTCCTCGCCAACGTGCTCAAGGTCGAGGACGTGGGCGCGTCTTTTAATGGCCGCGTCACGTGGCACGATGCCTGCCACGGCCTGCGCGACCTGGGGCTGCGCGAGGAGCCGCGCCGTTTGATTCGCGGCGTGCGCGGCGCGGAGTTCGTCGAGCTGGCGAACGCCGACGCGTGCTGCGGCTTCGGCGGAACCTTCTCCGTCAAGTACCCTGAGATTTCCGTCGCCATCCTCGACAACAAGATCGACGCGATTGAGAAGGCCGGCGTCCGCGCCGTCGTCTCCGGCGACGCGAGTTGCCTGATGCAGATCAGCGGGAGACTGACGCGCAACAAATCGCAGGTGCGGACGATGCACCTCGCGGAATTGCTGGCGTCCAGGGAATGAAAAGCGAGTAGTCAGTAGACAGTAGTCAGTAGACAGTAGCTTACGCCCTGCTGACGTTGAGGATGAGAGCCATAGGGTTCGAGCGACGATTGTCTTTCTACTGACTACTGACTGCTGACTCCTGACTACTTTTAAGAATGCACGAACAGACCTCAGAGACCTTCGACCGGAACGCGCGCGAGGCGCTGGCGGACGTGCAGTTGCGCGGGGCGCTCAGGAACCTCGCGACGACGTTCGGCGGGCGGCGTAAAGAGGCCATCGCGACGGTCGAGGACTGGGAGGGTTTGCGCGAGCGCGCGCGCGCCTCGAAGGACGAGACGCTCGCTCACCTCGACAAGTACCTTGAGCAGTTCGCCGACAACGCCGAGAGGGCGGGCGCGCAGATTCACTGGGCGAAGGACGGGGCGGAGGCGTGCCGGATCGTCCTCGGGTTGATACGCGCGCGCGGCGCCTCGCGCGTCGTGAAGTCGAAGAGCATGGCGACCGAGGAGATACACCTCAACGCCGCGCTCGAAGCCGAAGGGCTCGCGCCCGTCGAGACAGACCTCGGCGAATGGATCATACAGCTCGCGCACGAGACGCCTTCGCACATCGTCGTCCCCGCCATCCACAAGTCGAAGCGGCAGATCGCGGAGCTGTTGGCGGAGAAGGTCGGCATCCCGCCCACGGACGACGTGGCCGTGCTCACCGGCGCCGCGCGCCGCATCCTGCGGCGGAGCTTCGCCGAGGCGGAGGTCGGCATCTCCGGCGTCAACTTCGGCGTGGCCGAGACGGGCACCATCCTCATCCTTGAGAACGAGGGCAACGCGCGTCTGACGACGAGTTTGCCGCGGACGCACATCGCCCTGATGGGCATCGAGAAGGTCATCCCGAACTTCACAGACCTGGACGTGTTCTTAAAACTCCTGCCGCGCTCGGGTACGGGGCAGCGCCTGACGGCCTACCAGTCTTTGATAACGGGCACGAAGCGGCGCCCCGAAGATGAGGGGCCGGAAGAGCTGCACATCGTGCTGATGGACAACGGGCGGTCGCGCATGCTCTCGCACCCGGTGACGCGGCAGTCGCTGGCGTGCATACGCTGCGGCGCGTGCCTGAACGCGTGCCCGGTCTACCAGCAGGTCGGCGGCCACGCCTACGGCTCGGTCTACCCCGGCCCCATCGGCGCGGTCATCACGCCGCAGCTCACAGGTCTCAAGCAGTCGGCGCAACTGCCCTACGCTTCGAGCCTCTGCGGCGCGTGCCGCGAGGTCTGCCCCGTCAAGATAGACATCCCCGAACTGCTCCTCCACCTGCGCGCCGAGGTGACCGAGGGGACGGCCGCGGGGACTGCGGCGCAGCACGGGCCGGTGAAGAGTCGGCCTCTGGAGCGTCTCGCCTTCGGGCTCTACGCGCGCGCGTGGTCGAGCCCCGTGTTGTACCTCTGGGGGGCGCGCGTGGCGCGCGTGCTCCAACGCGTCGTCGTGCGCCGCGGGCGCATCGGGCGCGTCGGCGGCCTGCTGGCGAAGCTCGCGCCGCCGCTCGCCGCGTGGACTGAGTGGCGCGACGCGCCGCCGCTCGCCCCGCGCACGTTCAGGGAACAGTGGCACTCAGGTCAGTACCGGGAGCGGGAGCGCCCGGGTCAGCGCGACGCATGACGGCTCGTTGATGTAACACGCACCCGGTCGCTACCGCTCCCGGTACTGACTCGGTCGGCGCGACGAAGAGATTCATGTCAGCAGAGCAGACACGAAACGAAGAGGCGCGGCGCGAGATGTTTGCCGCCATCCGGAAGCACCTCGCGGAGAGCGCGCCGCACGACGCGGTGCGTGCGGCGCACCACGCGGCCGCGGCTCACGGCGAAGACGTGTCTGCGCGCGAAGAGAAGAGAGCGGCCGTCATCTTCGAGGGGACGGCCGTCGGTCGTTTCCGGCAGGCGCTCGAAGCCGTCGCGGGGCGCTGCCTTATTGTGAGGGATGAGGCGGAGGCGGCCGACGCTCTGCGCCGCATCATCGTGGAGCGCGGCGCGCAACGCATCGCCGTCTCGGATTCGCCGCTCGCGCTCCGCGTCGCCGCTCTGGCGGAGTCGCTGGCGGCGACGGACTCCGGCGAGGAGCCGGAGTTGATTAATGACGCGGGCGCGGCCGATCTGTTCGACTGCGACCTCGGCGTGACGGGCGCGCAGTGGGGCGTGGCCGAGACGGGCACGCTCGTGCTTGAGTCTGACGCGGAACGTCACCGCCTCGCCTCGCTCGTCCCCGCGGCGCACGTGGCGATTATCAAAGCCCAAAACGTTCGGCAGACTTTGGGCGAGGTGCTGCGCGCCATCAACGAGAGGGGCGAGGGTGCCTTGAGCCGCGCGATAACTTTCATCACCGGTCCTTCGCGCACCTCCGACATCGAATTAACGCTCGCCATTGGCGTCCACGGCCCGGCCGAACTCTACGTCGTCGTCATCGAGGGTGAAGGCAATGGCTGAAGTCCCGCTCCTCCGAGCGACCGACATCACGAAGTCTTACGCGGGCGTGCAGGCCCTCAAGAGCGCCTCGCTGGAGCTGCGCGCGGGCGAGGTGCACGCGCTCATCGGCGAGAACGGCGCGGGCAAGTCAACGCTGATTAAGATCATCACCGGCGCGGTCTCGGCGGACGGCGGCGAGCTTCAGATCGAAGGCAAGACCGTCACGCACAACTCGCCGCGCGTGGCGAAGGAGTTGGGCGTCGCCGCCATCTACCAGCAGCCCGCGCTCTTCCCCGAGCTGACCGTTGCGGAGAACATCGCGCTCGGCGTCGAGCAGTCGGGCATGGGCGGCCGCGTGGACTGGGGCGCGCGAAGGCGTCGCGCCGCGGAACTGCTCGCGCAGGTGGGCGCGCGCATTGACCCCGACGCGGACGCGGGCGAACTCACCATGCCGCAGCAGCAGTTGGTCGAGATCGCGCGCGCGCTCGGCGCCGACGCGAAGGTCTTGATACTGGACGAGCCGACCGCCTCGCTCTCCGAAGAAGACACGCAGAATCTCTTCAACGTCATCCGCACTTTGCGCGAGCGCGGCGTCGGCATGGTCTACATCTCGCACCGCCTGGAAGAGCTGCCCGTCATCGCCGACCGCGTGACGGTGCTGCGCGACGGGCGCACCATCGACACGCGCCTGATGTCTGAGGTCAACCGGCAGCAGCTCATCCAGATGATGGTCGGGCGCGAGCTGTCGGCCGTCTTCCCGAAGCGCGAGGTCGCGCTCGGCGACGTGGTGCTTGAGCTGCGGGGCGTCGGCTGCGCCGAGTCGGGGATCAATAACGTCAACCTCTCGGTGCGCGCGGGCGAAATCGTCGGGCTCGCGGGGCTCGTGGGCGCGGGACGGACGGAGCTGGCGCGCGCCATCTTCGGGCTCACCCCGGTGGACTCCGGCGAGATTCTCCTGCGCGGCGAGCGCGTCCACATCAAGAGCCCGGCCGGGGCCATCCGCCGCCGCATCGCCTACCTGCCCGAAGACCGCAGGCGTCACGGCGTCATCCTCGACATGCAGATCGGGGCCAACATCACGCTCGCCTCACTCGACCGCATCTCGCGCCGCGGCGCGCTCGACTTCAAACGCGAGCGCGAGCTGGCGGGCGACTACACGCGCCGGCTCGGCGTCAAGACGCCGGCCATCTACGTCCCCGTGGCGACGCTCTCGGGCGGCAACCAGCAGAAGGTCGCCCTGTCGCGTTGGCTTTTGACGAAGCCGTCCGTGCTCATCCTCGACGAGCCGACGCAAGGCATTGACGTGGGCGCCAAGTCGGAGATACACGCGCTCATGACCGACCTCGCCGCCGAAGGCGTCGCCATCCTCATGGTCTCCTCCGAGCTGCCCGAGATTCTAGGGATGAGCGACCGCGTCGCCGTCATGTACGGCGGCACCATCGTCGAAATCCTCGACCGCGCCGAAGCGACCCAGGAGAAGGTGCTCGCGCTCGCGCTCGGCCACGACGCGGCCGAGGTCGCGGCGGCCGTCGCTGACTGAAAGGCTCTGACGAATGAAGCTCAGTCGCTACAAGCGGGAGGTGTCGGCGGCGCTGGCGTATGTGGCGCTGCTGGTGGCGGTGGGGGTGGCCGCGCCGTCGTTCTTCGGGGCGGGGAATCTGCGCGACATGGCGTTGAATAACGCGCCGGTGCTGCTCGTCGCGGTAGGGATGACGCTGGTGATTCTGGTCGGGGAGATAGACATCTCGGTCGGGTCGCAGTTCGCGGTGTGCAGCGTGGCGGCGGGGTGGCTGGCAAAGGAGGGCGTGCCCGTGGCGCTGCTGCTGCCGTCGGTGCTCTTGTTGGGCGCGTTGATGGGGGCGGTCAACGGGGCGCTGGTCGGGTACCTGCGTCTGCCTTCGATCATCGTGACGCTGGCGATGCTGGTGGCCTGGCGCGACGCTCTGCGCTGGGTGACGCAGGGCGAGTGGGTGCAGAACCTACCGCCGAACTTCCAGTGGTTCGGACTGGGGCAGACGGTGGCGCAGTGGCTCATCGTCGGCGTCGCGCTGGGGGTGTTGGCCGCGTTCAGTTGGATGTTGAGGAATTTGGGTGCGGGGCGCGCGGTCTACGCGGTGGGGTCGGACGCGGAGGCGGCGAGGCTCGCGGGGATTGAGCCGCGGCGCGTCGTGTTCGGCGTGTTCGTGTTGATGGGCGCGCTGACCGGTTTGGCGGCGCTCCTGAACGCGGTGCGTTTCTCGGCCGTGCCGAGTAACGCGGGGATAGGGTTGGAGCTGAAGGCGGTGGCGGCGGTGGTCGTCGGCGGGGCGGCGATTACGGGCGGGCGCGGGACTCTGGTGGGGACGCTCATCGGCGCGGCGTTGTTGGGGACGATAGGGACGGCGTTGACGTTCGTCGGCATCAATCCTTTCTGGGAGAAGGCGATTCAGGGCGCGATCATTCTGGCGGCGCTCGTGTCGGACGTGGCGCTCGGGCACTTCGAGCGGATGCGCGTGGGCGGGTTGACTTTGAAGACTGCGAGGGCCGCCAAATGAGCGAAGCCGTGCCTCAGACGGAAGCGCGCGCGCTGAAGCTCATGGCGCCGTGGCGCGAGCGCGTCTTCCCGAATAACGAGTGGGTGCTGCTCGTCGTCATCCTGTTCGAGTGCGCGGTCTTCAGCATCACGGGCAGCAACTTCCTCAGCAGCGGGAACGCGTTCGAGATAACGCGCCTCGCCGTCGAGATAGGGCTGCTGGCGCTGGCGCTGACGCCCATCATCATCACGGGCGGGATCGACCTGTCGGTCGGCTCGATGATGGGGCTCGCCGCGGTCGTGCTCGGGGCGCTGTGGCGCGACGCGGGGCTGGCGATGCCCGTGGCGATTGCGCTCACGCTCTGCGTGGGAGCGCTCGGGGGCTTGCTGAACGCGCTCATCATCACGCGGCTGAACTTCCCGCCGCTCATCGTCACACTCGGCACCTTCTCGCTCTTCCGCGGCGTGGCGGAAGGCTTGACGCGCGGCGTCGAGAACTACTCGGGCTTCTCCGGAGGCTTTCTGTTTCTGGGGCAGGGTTACGTCGGCGGGCTCGTGCCGACGCAGCTCTTCATTCTCGCGGCCGCGGCCGCCGGCTGCTGGTGGTGGCTGCAACGCACGGCGTACGGGCGGAGCCTCTACGCCATCGGCTACTCGGCCGAGGGTGCGCGCTACGCGGGCATCCCCGTGCGCGCGCGCCTGACGCTCATCTACGTTTTGTCGGGGTTGGCGGCGAGCCTCGCGGCCGTCGTCTACGTCGCGCATTTGGGGCAGGCGAAGTCGGACGCGGGGACGGGCTACGAGCTGATGGCGATCACGGCCGTGGTGCTCGGCGGGGCGTCCATCTTCGGCGGGCGCGGGACGGTGCTGGGGACTTTGCTGGGACTGTTCGGCATCGTCATCTTGCAGAACGGCCTGCGGCTCTCGGCGCAGCCGGCGGAGTTGGCGGGCATCCTGACGGGCGTGCTGCTCGTCGCGACGATACTGTTGGATCGGCTCTCGACGCGCGCGCGCACAAGGCCGGCGCGCGCCGTACACATCGCGGAGGACGAAGAGGTGAGAAACTCGCAAGTCGCAGTCCTGAGCGCCGTCATACTGCTCGGCGCGCTCATCGTCGCGGGAAGCAACTGGATGCTCGTGCGCTCCGTCAAGGAGGGCGCCGCGGCGGGCGCAGTCGCCGGCACGGGCGCGGCGGGGTCGGGCGCGGCGCAGCCGGGCGGAGGTAAGAAGGCTGTCGTCGCGCTGATGCCGAAGGCGAAGGGCGACCCGTACTTCGTCAGTTGCAAGGCGGGCGCGGACGAGGCGGCGAAGGAGCTGGGCGTCGAACTCCTCTGGGACGGGCCGACCGACCTCGACCCGGCGAAGCAGAACGAGGTGGTCGAAGCCTGGATCACGCGCGGCGTGGACACCATCGCCGTCAGCGTCGAGAACAAGGTCGGCATCTCGACCGTGCTGCGTAAGGCCAAAGAGAAGGGCATCAAGATCGTCACCTGGGACGCCGACGCCGAGAAGGACGCGCGCGACTTCTTCATCAACCAGGCGACGCCGCAGGGCATCGGCCACACCCTGACGGACGAGGCCGCGCGCATCACGGGCGGCAAGGGCGACTTCGCCATCATCACCGCCAGTTTGAGCGCCGCCAACCAGAACGAGTGGATCAAGTACATCAAGGAGCGCCTGGCCGAGAAGTACCCCGACCTCAAGCTCGTCGCCATCCAGCCGAGCGAGGGCGACCGCGACCGCGCGTTCTCGGAGACGCAGACCGTGCTCAAGGTCTACCCCAACGTCAAGCTCATCATGGCCATCGCCGCGCCCGCCGTCCCCGGCGCGGCCGAGGCCGTCAAGCAGTCGGGGCGCACGGACGTGAAGGTCACGGGGCTCTCGCTCCCGAACATGTGCCGCCCCTACATCAAGGAGGGCGTCATCGAGTCCATCGTGCTCTGGAACACGGTTGACCTCGGGTACCTGACGGTCTACGCGTCGAACGCGCTCGCTCAGGGCCAGCTCAAGGCGGGTGATACGAGCATCACGGCGGGGCGGCTCGGCAAGGTTGAGGTGGCGGGCGACGAGGTGCGACTCGGCGCCCCCTTCATCTTCAACAAGGAGAACATCGACCGCTTCAACTTCTGAAGACGTTTCGGCGTGTCACTCGACTCGGACAAGGTCGGACTAATCCAGCGGGCGGAGGGAGAGAGGGATGGCAGTCAGCAGGCGTGAATTCGTGGGCGGCGCGTTGGTCGCCGGGGCGGGGGCGCTCGTCGCGCCGCGCGGCGCGCAGGCGGCGGAGGCGAAGATCGACGTGCTCCTCAACGAGCCCGTCGGCACCATCTCGCCGAACATCTACAGCCACTTCATCGAGCACCTCGGCGGCGTCGTCTACGACGGCATCTGGGTCGGCGAGAACTCGAAAGTCCCCAACATCGGCGGCATCCGCCGCGCGCTCGTCGAGCACGTCAAGCGGATTAAGCCGGGTGTGATGCGCTGGCCCGGCGGCTGCTTCGCAGACCAGTACGACTGGCGCGACGGCATCGGCCCGCGCGACAAGCGGCCCCGGCGCGTCAACTTCTGGGCCGACACCAACTACAAGGCGACCGACGCCTACAAGAATTTGAAGACCGGCCCGCAGAAGTACGAGCCGAACTGGTTCGGGACGGGCGAGTTCATGCAGTTCTGCCGCCTGACCAACTCGCAGCCCTACTTCGCCGCCAACGTCCGCAGCCTCGACGTGCTCGACTTCCTCCAGTGGGTCGAGTACTGCAACGCCCCGGCCGGCGCCACCACCCTCTCCGACCTGCGCGCCGCGGCCGGAGACCGCGAGCCCTACAACGTCTCCTACTGGGGCGTCGGCAACGAGTCGTGGGGCTGCGGCGGCGACATGACGCCCGAGGAGTACGCCACCGAGTTCCGCAAGTTCACCGCCTGGGTGCCGACCTACCAGACGACCCAGCTCAAATACATCGCGACCGGGCCGAACGGCGCCGATGTGGGCTGGACGCGCCGCTTCTTCACCAAGCTCATGGAGAAGGGACCGCGCATGGCTGAGCGCGTGCACGGCTTCGGGCTCCACTATTACTCGGGCACGACGGGGAAGGGCGACCCCGTCGTCTACACCGAGGACGAGTGGTACGAGCTGATTCACCGCTCCGACCGCATGGAGTCTCTCATCACGCAGCACTGGGCCGTCCTCGGCGAGACAGACCCGCAGCGCCGCGTCAAAATCGCCGTGGACGAGTGGGGCGCGTGGCACAACACGCAGGAGCCGTCGATGCCCGCCGGCTACCTCTACGCCTACTACTCGACGCTGCGCGACGCGCTCATCTCAGCGCTCCACCTCGACACCTTCCAGCGCCACGCCGACAAGGTCAACATGGCGAACCCGGCGCAGCTCGTCAACACCATCCACTCGCTCTTCCTCGCCTACGAGGACAAGTTCATCGTCACGCCGAACTTCCACGTCTTCGAGATGTACACGCCGCACCAGGGCGCGCAGAGTTTGCGCACAGAGTTCATCGCGCCGCGCGTCTCCTACATGCGCGGCGGGAGCAGCCCCGGCCGGCAGGAGTTCTGGGGGCTCGCGGGCTCCGCCTCTCTGAGCGGCAAGGTGGTGACGCTGACGGCCGTCAACCCGGACGCGAAGACCGCGCGCGAGACCGAGATCAACGTCGTCGGCGGGCGCATCGCTTCGGCGCAGGCGCGCGTGCTCAGCTCCACGGACATACGCGTGCACAACAGCTTCCAGAACCCGCGCGCCCTTGAGCCGCGCGACGAAGCGGCCAACGTCGGCGCCGGCGGCCGCCTCGTCTACCGCTTCGCCCCCGCCTCCGTCACGCGCCTGACGTTGACGCTGGCATGAAAGGAATAGAAAGTAGACAGTAGACAGTAGACATACCTTTCTCGTTATGAACCGTGCATTTGTCATCCTCAACATCGTCAGGCGGAGCCTACTGACTACTGATTACTGACTACTGTCTACTGCATTTATATGCTTCGCAAAGCGTTTCTGATGAAGCTGAAGCCGGGGCGGCGCGTGGAGTACGAGCGGCGGCACAACCCCGTCTGGCCTGAGATGGAGGAGGTGCTGCGCAGCCACGGCGTGCGCAACTACTCGATCTTCCACGAGCCCGGGACGGAGAGGCTTTTCGCGTACGCGGAGGTCGAGTCGGAGGAGCTTTGGCTGCGGATCGCCGAGACGGAGGCGTGCCGCCGCTGGTGGGCTCACATGAAGGATTTGATGCTGACGAACTCCGACGATAGCCCCGTCTCCGAAAATCTGGACGAGGTCTTTCATCTCGACTGAAATGCCGAGCCCGCGGCTTCGCGCGCGGGGGCGTGGGCAGGGTTTTCGGGCGGCGAGCCTTTGTTGGGACGGTGAAAAATCGAACCTAAATGCTTGCCAAAAGAGAGAATGGTGCTACAATGCGCGCCAAACGGAAAAACAGTTAACGCAATCGCCCCCAGATTGATTATTTTGGATTTCTTCTGGTTTTCGGATGAGATAAGCCTTTAACTTCCCCCGACACGGCCTAAATCCTAACAATTTAATCGACTCCCCTTCAATCGATTCGGGGTATAATATTTGCCTGAGTTAAACGCTCAACTGCGGCACCTGGCTTGGGCTTAGTCGCAGGCGACTACATCATAAACGCCCTAAAAGTTTCATCCTTGCCCTTTTGAAAGTCAGTCTCTACGGTAGGTTACAGTATTCTGAGGTAACCGCTTTACCAAGCAGTTTTTCGATGATTTTCGACCTCGTCCCAAGCAGTTCGTTTTGAAAAGCGGTTTTCAGAGGCGCGCCGTTCAGGGCGCTTCCAGGAGAATCCCGGCGACTCTTCCCGGCGTGAGTCGGCCGCGTGCGGCGCGGCATGAGGGGTTCTTCAGTCCTTTCCTCGGCGAGACGGCAGATTTCAGAGCGCGCGGGCGATGAAGACCTCAAACGGCGTCGGCCGTGCCCCGCTCGTGGGGCGCGTCCCCGGCCGCGGCGTCCGTTGTTGAGGTGGGCGTCAAACCGTCAACAAGCAACCAGGTAAAGGCTTCCGGCCCTTACCCCACAGGTTACAGAGAGGAAGTTAGAGTTATGCGACCGATGCAAATTATCGCGGTTGTTTTGCTGTTGGCAGTCGCCGCGGCCGGGCAGACCAACAAGGGCGGCATCGCCGGCACCGTCCTCGACCAGAACGGCGCGGCCATCCCCGGCGCGACCGTGACCGTCACCAACGTCGGCACTGGCCAGAAGCAGACGCTCACGTCCTCCGAGGACGGTGCCTTCTCCGCCACCTCGCTCGACCCCGTCGTCTACAGCATCACGGTCGAGGCGCCGGGCTTCAAGACCGCGACGCTCCAGAGCCTCAAGGTGGACACGGCGGCGACGGCCTCGGCGAACATCGTCATGGAGGCGGGCGCGGTCGGCGACCAAGTGACGGTCGTGGCCGACGCGCCGATCCTCAACACGGAGTCGGGCGCGACGAGTTCGACCATCACCGAGCGGCAGATTCAGGACGTGCCGCTCGCCAACCGCAGCGTGCTCGACCTCGCGCTCACCGCCCCGAACGTGACGGGCGACGCCGGCAGCGAAGACCCGGGCGTCAGCTCCGACCAGCCCGTGCCCGGCTTCAACCTGAGCGCGGGCGGGGGCCGCCCCGGCAGCACGGCCCTGCTGGCCGACGGCGTCAACAACACGGGCGTCGGGCTCGCGCGCTCGGTCGTCTCCTTCACGCCGGAGACGGTGCAGGAGTTCACCGTCCAGACCTCCGCCTACTCGGCCGAGTACGGCCAGACGGGCGGCGGCGTCATCAACGTGACGACCAAGAGCGGCACCAACGACTTCAACGGCGTGGCGCTGTGGTACCACCGCAACCCCGTGACCAATGCGCGCCCGTGGCGGCAGGGCACCGCGCCGCGCCCGGCCAACAACCTGCGCTACAACCAGGTCTCGCTCACGGCCGGCGGCCCGATCATGCTGCCGCGCTTCGGCGAGGGTGGCAAGCACCTCTACGACGGCCGCAACAAGTCCTTCTTCTTCTTCGCCTACGAGCCGCGCTGGCGGACGGACTTTTTGACCGAGACGGGGCTGGTGCCGACCGCAGCCGAGCGCGCCGGCAACTTCAGCGGGCTGGTGCGCACCGCCAGCGGCTTCCTACCGGCCGACGTGGCCGCCAGTTTCCTGCCGCAGACGGTCAACGCGGCCTCCATCGGCCCGGCCGACATCTTCCAGCAGTTCCGGGTTGACCCGGCGACGGGCCGCTTCGTCCCGCTGCCGCAGACCTGCACGGTCAACGGGGTGACGACGGCCACCTTCTGCCAGTTCGCCGGCAACATCGTCCCGGCCAACATGATCGACCCCATCTCACAGCGGCTCCTGGAGTTCCTGCCGCAGCCGGGCGCCTACTTCCTCGACGGCGGGCTCGTGCGCAACTACATCCTGACCCGCTCGGTGCAGCAGGACGAGACGCGCACCACCCTCCGCCTCGACCACAACTTCACCGACTCCTTCAAGACGAACTTCCGCTACACGAAGACGCCGGCCGTCGGCATCCGCGGCGCGGGCAACGACATCAACGGCAACACGGGCGTTTACAGCGATGCCCAGCAGATGCTTTTGACCTTCAACAACATCATCACGCCGACCCTCGTCAACGACCTGCGGCTCAACTACACGCGCGCCAACTTCAGCGAGGACTTCTCGCCCGAGTTCGCCATCAAGACCGGCCGCAGCTTCGCCGAGGAGATCGGCCTCAACAGCCTGACGCGGGGCGGCATCCCGCTCTTCTTCCTGACGCAGGATGTCGGCTACGTCCGCGCCGACATCGGCTCGGGCGGCTCGACCAACAACTTCAACGTCGAGCAGCGCTACAACATCAGCGACATCGTCTACTGGAACCGCGGCAACATGTCGTGGAAGTTCGGCGTCAACCTTGAGCGCGCGCAGCTCGCCGTCACGCCCTTCTTCTCCGCGGCGGGCGGCCGCTGGCAGTTCCGCACCGTCAACACCAGCAACAACCGCGGGACGGGCAACGCCAACGGCGGCAACGACTTAGCCAGCTTCCTCCTCGGCGTCCCGAACACCGTGGACATCCGCCCGTTCCTGCTCGACTACAACTACGTCTGGGACGGGGGCGCCGTCTTCGCGCAGAACGACTGGAAGGTCAGACCCAACCTGACCCTCAACCTCGGCGTGCGCTACGGGATTCAGTACCCGCGCCGCGAGAAGAACAACCTTCAGGGCGTCTTCCGCCCCGACCTCGCGATCCAGCAGCCGTTCACGGAGGCGCAGCGCCGTGTCATGGCCACCGCGCTCGGCGTCGCGCCCACCGCGCCCATCCCCAACTGCGGCGGCTCGGTCGTGCTCTGCGTGCCGACCGAGGCAACCATCCCGGCCTTCGCCTTCTCCGGGCGCGGCGGGCGCTCGCGCTACATCACGCCCGTGGACTACTCGGGCATCGAGCCGCGCTTCGGCTTCGCCTGGCAGCCGAAGATGAAGTTGTTCGGGATGAACTTCGAGGACATGGGCGTCGTCATCCGCGGCGGCTTCGGCATCTCGCACGCGGCGCTGACGGGCAACAACCGCTCGCCCAACCCTGACTTCGGCGGCTTCACGCAGTCGAGCACGGTGCTCGCGGGCTCGAACGGCACGGCCGACCCGACGCAGCCCGTCCGCCTCTCGACGAACCAACCGCTCCAGGGCACGGCGCAGGGGCTCGACCAACTCCTCGGCACCGACGCCAACGGCCTCGCCTTCTTCAGCAGCCTCGCCATCCCGGGCATCGCCGTGGCGTCGCCCAACGCGGGCAAGGTGCCCTCGACGCAGAACTGGAACCTGACGCTCGCGTTCCAGCCGTTCCGCAACACCTCGGTCGAGATCGCCTACACGGGCAACCGCGGGCGCAACCTCTACCTGCCGTTCGTCAACCTCAACCCGCGCGACCTCGACTTCGTCGAGGCGCTTGAGGCCGCCAACATCGGCGCCGAGACGACCATCACCGACCCGCTCGGGCGCAGGAACCTCCAGGGCGGCGCCATCACCATCCAGCGCAACAGCATCCTGGCGCCCTTCTTCGGCTTCAACGAGCTGAACAACTTCTACGACCCCTCGGCCAGCAGCGTCCGCCACGCGGGCTACATTGACGTGCGGCGGCGCGTCGGGCGCGGCCTCACGTTCACGGCCAACTACACCTACGCCAAGTCCATCGACAACGCGTCGGATGCGAGCCCGGACGTGCGCGTCCTGACCACGGGCAGCACGCGCGGCCAGGTCTCCTACGGCGCGCCTCTGAGCAGCGACCGCGCGCTCTCGACCTACGACGTGAAGAACAACTTCAGCGCGACGACCGTCTGGGACTTGCCCATCGGCCGCGGGCGCTCGTTCCTCGCGGACGCGCCGGGGGTGATCGACCAGATCATCGGCCGCTGGACGGTCTCGGGCGTCTTCCGCATGCCGGGCGGCACGCCGTTCCTGCCCTTCATCACGGACACCAACCGCCTGGGCGGCACCAACCGCACCGTCCGCCTCGACATCGTCGAGGGCGTGCCTTTGAAGAACCCGCGCTGGTCGCCCGACTGCATGGTCGGCGCCACCTGCGAGCCCTTCATCAACCCGGCGGCCTTCATGCGCCCGGTCAAGGGTCAGCTCGGCAACGCGCCGCGCACGCTCGACATCCGCCCGCCGCGCCAGGAGTACTTCGACTTCTCGCTCTCGAAGGACTTCCCGTGGCCGTTCGCGGGCAACGAGAAGCGCCGGATCAACTTCCGCGTCGACCTCCTGAACGCCTTCAACCACCCGAACTTCCGTTACCTGAACACGGGCAACACGCCCCCGGGCTTCGGCACGTTCCCGACCGAGATCACGACCGAGGCGGTCGGCGGCGTCCCCCAGCCCATCACGGCCGCGGAGTACAACATCTGGGCCACGGCCAACGGCCAGCCGCTCGCGGCGACGGCGGCCGGCGCGGCGCAGCTCGCCGCCATCCGCGGCACGGTCAACGCGACGCGCCTGCCCTCGGGGGCGCTGCCGCTCAACTTCTTCCACGTCCGCGTCCCCGAAGGCTTCGCGACCACGGCCGCGACCTCCTTCGACATCCGCACGCTCGAAGGTTTCAAGCTCTTCCGCCTGCGGCAGACCTACGACACCAACTTCGGCACGCTGCGCGAGGTTCAGATACCGCGCTACGTCCAGTTCGGCATCCGGGTCTTCTTCTAAAGCGCGGCAGGGACTTCGACCCGCGCACCCCCCGCGCGGCCACGCGGAAGGGCGGTCGGATTCATGTCCGCCGCCCTTCCGCGTTCGCACTTCTTTAGAGCGCTTTTCATTCGAGAGCATACGGAGTGAGCTTTCAACACAGAGACACGGAGCACGGCTTCAAGAGATAACTCATCGGGCTGTGCCTCTGTGTGTCTCTGCGTCTCTGTGTTGAAAGCTCTCCCGGTTACACTCAACTGCTAATTGTAATCAATCTTTTTTCAGGAGCGACGCCAGCGTGCCTTCAATGAGCCGTGCGAGGTCTGCGGGAGTCCCGGCCGTGCTGCTCTTGCTGGCGCTCGTGTGCAGCGCCGCCGCCGCGCCCGACGTGGTCTTCCGTTTCGACACGCAAGACCTCGCCGTCTGGTTCGACGCTCCCGCGCGCGAGTTCACGCAGTCGCTCCCGCTGGGCAGCGGCCGCCTCGGCGCGATGGTCTTCGGCGGCGTCGCGGAAGAGCGCGTCGTGCTCAACGAAAGCTCGCTCTGGTCGGGCTCGTCGCAGGAGGCCGACCGCCCGGACGCCGCGAAGTACCTGCCCGAGATTCGACGCCTCCTGCTCGAAGGCAAAAACGTCGAGGCCGAGAAGCTGACCTACGCGCACTTCACCAGCCGCGGCCCCGGCTCCGGGCGCGGAAGCGGTAAGGACGTGCAGTACGGCTCTTATCAAGAGCTGGGTTCGCTGCGGCTCAAATTCGAAGGGGGCGACGCGGCCTCTAACTACCGGCGCGAACTCGACCTCGCAAGCGCCGTCGCGCGCGTCTCCTACACGCAGAATGGGACGCGCTTCACACGCGAGTACTTCACGAGCGCGCCCGACGAAGCCTTCGTCATACGCCTGACGGCGGACAAGCCCGGCGCCGTCTCTTTCGACGCCGCGCTCGAACGCCCCGAGCGCTCCGAGGTGACGCAGGACGGCGCACGCGGACTGCTGTTGACGGGGCAGCTCAACAATGGCACGGACGGCCGCGGGATGAAGTACGCCGCGCGCCTGCGCGTCGTCAACCGCGGCGGCTCCGTCTCGGCGGAACGGAAGGCGGTCGGCGTTAAAGGCGCCGACGAGGTCTTGCTCTTCGTCACCGCCGCGACCGACTACAAGGGCTTCGCTGGCCGCCGCACCGCCGACCCCTCCGCGGCCTCCGCGCTCGACATGGGGCGCGCCGCGTCAAAGTCTTTCGGACAACTGCGGGTCGCACATCTCGCCGACTACCGACGCTACTTCGGCCGCGTCCATCTCTCGCTCGGCCCCTCGAACGCGGCGGCGGCCTCTCTGCCCACGCCCGCGCGTCTGAAGGCGGCGGCCGAGGGCGCGCACGACCCCGGTCTGGCCGCGCTCTACTTCCAGTTCGGGCGCTACCTGCTCATCTCAAGCTCGCGCCCCGGCGGCCTGCCCGCGAACCTGCAAGGCGTCTGGGCCGAGGGCGTGCAGGCGCCCTGGAACGCCGACTGGCACCTCAACGTCAACGTACAGATGAACTACTGGCCGGCCGAGGTCACGAACCTCTCTGAACTTCACGAGCCGCTCTTCGCGCTCGTCGGCTCTTTGCAGGAGCCGGGCGCGCGCACCGCCCGTGCCTACTACGGCGCGCGCGGCTGGGTCGCGCACGTCATCACGAACCCCTGGGGCTACACCTCGCCGGGCGAGGGCGCGTCGTGGGGCTCGACGACGACGGGGTCGGCCTGGCTCTGCCAACACCTCTGGGAGCACTACCTCTTCACGCGTGACCGCGAGTTCCTGCGCCGCGCCTATCCCGTCATGAAGGGCTCCGCGCGTTTCTACGCCGACCTTCTCATCGAAGAGCCGAAGCGACGCTGGCTCGTCACCGCGCCGGCCAACTCGCCCGAGAACGCCTTCCGCCTCGCGGACGGAAGCACCGCACACGTCTGCATGGGGCCGACCTACGACATGCAGTTGCTGCGCTACCTCTTCGACGCTACGTCTGAGGCCGCGCGCACGCTCGGCGTTGACGCGGAGTTCCGGCGCGAGCTTACGGAGAAGCGCGCGCGCCTCGCGCCGACGCGCGTCGGCGTGGACGGCCGCGTCATGGAGTGGCTCGAAGAGTACGGCGAGCCGGAGCCGACGCACCGCCACGTCTCGCACCTGTGGGGGCTCTACCCCGGCGACGAAATCACGCCCGCGAGGACGCCGCATCTGGCCGACGCGGCGCGCAGGACTCTGGAGGCGCGCGGCGACGTTTCGACGGGCTGGTCGCTCGCGCACAAGATGAATCTCTGGGCGCGTCTCGGCGACGGCGAGCGCGCGCACAAACTGCTGAGGCTCCTGCTCACGCCCGTGGGCTTCAGCGGCGAGGTCGCGGGCGTGCGCTTCAGCGGCGGGACTTACGAAAACCTCTTCGACGCGCACCCGCCCTTCCAAATCGACGGCAACTTCGGCGCGACCGCGGGCGTGGCCGAGATGCTTCTGCAAAGTCACGACGGCGCGGTGCGTCTGCTGCCCGCGCTCCCTTCCGCGTGGGGCGAGGGCAGCGTCGCGGGACTGCGCGCGCGCGGCGGTTTCGAGCTGGACATCAGTTGGCGGGAAGGGAAACTGACCGCGGCCGCGCTCCGCTCGAAGCTCGGCGGGACGTGCAGGCTCGCATACGGAACGAAGGTCGTCGAGTTGAAGACGCGTGCCGGCGACAGCTATCGGCTCGACGGTCTGCTCCGAGCCCGCAAGGGAACCGGGGCGAGGCCGCGAAAGGCGAACCACACATGATCTCACGCCGCAAGTTTCTCGCCGCGCTGGCCGCGTCCGGCGCCGTCGTCCCCGTCGCGCGGGGCGCGGCGCGCGCGATTGACCGCGCGGCGCTCGTGCGGCGTCACGACCCCTTGCTGCGAAAACTCGACCCGCTCGCCCCGCTCTCAATCGGCAACGGCGAGTTCGCCTTCACGGCCGACGTGACGGGGCTGCAAACCTTCCCCGAAGAGTACGAGTCGCAGATGCCGCTCTGCACGATGGCGCAGTGGGGCTGGCACACGACACCCAGACCCGCGGGGCTCGAAGGGAAAGAACTCCGACTGACTGCGTACGACACGCACGGCCGCGAGGTGCGTTACCACACAAGCTCCGAGGGGCAGAAGGAACTCTACGACTGGCTGCGCGAGAACCCGCACCGCCTGCACCTCGGTCGCGTCGGCCTGCACCTGACCGCGCCCGGCCGCGGCGAGGCGAAGCCCTCGGACATCACGGACATCGAACAGAGGCTCGACCTCTGGGCCGGCATCCTCACGAGCCGCTTCCGCGTCTGGGGCGAGCCCGTCGAGGTCAAGACGGCCGTCCACCCCGACGCCGACCTCCTCGCCGTCTCGATTGAATCGGGCTTAATCTCACGCCGGATGCTCGCCGTCCGCTTCGCCTTCCCCTACGGCTCGCCCGCGATGCACGCCGCCGACTGGCGCCGACCCGAGAGGCACCGCACGGAGGTCGTCAGGCACACACAGGGCGTCCTGCTGCGGCGCAGGCTCGACGCGGACGAATACTTCGCCCTCATCAACTGGGTGGGCGTGGCCTCTCTGGATGAGGAAGAGGAGGGCGCGCACGAGTTCTTTCTGCGTGCAATCGGCAGCTCGCGGCTCGACTTCGTCGTCGCGTTCTCGCCCCACTCGATGAGTGGCACGCCGCCGCCCAATGCCGGGGCCACCTTCGACGCGAGCCGCAAACACTGGGCGCGCTTCTGGGGGCGCGGCGGCGCGGTCGAACTCGCGGACAGTCGGGACAAGAGGGCGCTTGAGCTTGAGCGCCGCGTCGTGCTCTCGCAGTACCTCACGGCGATTCAATGCTCGGGCAAACTCCCGCCGCAGGAGACAGGGCTGACGACCAACAGTTGGTACGGCAAGTTTCACCTCGAAATGCACTGGTGGCACGCCGCGCACTTCGCCCTGTGGGACAGGCTGCCGCTGTTGGAGAACAGCCTCGGCTGGTACGAAAAGATTCTGCCTTCGGCGCGCGAGCGCGCGCGCTTCCAGGGCTACGCGGGCGCGCGTTGGCCGAAGATGACCGCGCCCGACGGGCGCGACAGCCCCTCGCCCATCGGCCCCCTGCTCATCTGGCAGCAGCCGCACCCGATCTTCTACGCCGAACTCTGCTACCGCTCGCGCCCCGACCGCCGGACGCTCCGGCGCTACGCCGAGGTCGTCAACGAGACGGCCGAATTCATGGCCTCCTACGCCTTCTTCGAAGAGAAGGCCGGCCGCTACGTGCTCGGGCCCCCGGTCATCCCCGCGCAGGAGAACCACCCGGCGCGCGAGACCTGGAACCCGACCTACGAACTCGAATACTGGCGCTACGGCCTCGGCACGGCACAGTCGTGGCGCGAGCGTCTCGGCCTGAAGCGTCGCCCGGACTGGGATCGCGTCATCAACAGGCTCTCGAAGCTCCCCGCGCGCGAAGGCGTCTACCTCGCGCACGAGAACTGCCCGCAGACGTACACCGAGCGGAACCGCGACCACCCCTCGATGCTCGCCGCCTACGGCGTGCTGGACGGCGAAGGGGTCGAGCGCGAGACGATGCGCCGCACGCTCGCGAAGGTCATGAAGGAATGGAAGTGGGACGAGACCTGGGGCTGGGATTATCCGATGACGGCGATGACGGCGGCGCGTCTCGGCGAAGGCGCGACGGCCGTTCGCGCGCTCCTGTTGGAGACGGCGAAGAACCGCTATCTGCCGAACGGGCACAACTACCAGCGGCCGAACCTGCCCTGCTACCTGCCGGGCAACGGCGGCCTGCTCTACGCCGTGGGGCTGATGGCCGGCGGCTGGCGCGGCGCGCCCCGCACACACGCGCCGGGCTTCCCCTCGGACGGCACCTGGATGATTAGGCATGAAGGCTTGAGCTACGGGCTCCTCCGCACGCTATAGCGGTCAGGCGTCATAGCGGTCAGTACCGCCCGCGGTAGCGGGTGGGCCTCTGACAACCGCGGGCGCCGTAGCACAAAGGCCCACCCGCTACCGCGGGCGGTACTGACCCGATTGCTCTCGACGTTGCAGTCATAGGAGACGACGATGAAGATTCTGAAGTCAATACTGTTGATTAACCTAATGGTATTCTCCGCCGCGGCGCAGCAGCAGGGGCAGGTGCCGCGCGAGTGGGTGGACGCCGACACCGGGCACCGCGTCGTGCGCCTGTCGGAGGAGCCGGGCAGTCAGAGCCTCTACTTCCACCAGAACGCGTACACGCCCGACGGCTCAAAGATGATTATGACGACGCCGACGGGGCTGTCGGTCGTCAACCTCAAGACGCGCGCCGTCGAGAAGGTCGTGGACGGCCGCGTCTCGATCATCATCGTCGGGAAGAAGACGGGGCAGGTCTACTACACGAAGTTCGTGCGCGACGCCGGCCGCTTCTCCGCGACCGTCTACGCCACCGACCTCGACACGAAGGCCACGCGCGAGGTCGCAAAACTCGCGCCCGGCGTCTCCGTCTCGACCGTCAACGCCGACGAGACTCTGCTCGCCGGCACGCTCGACGAGAAGCTCGCCAAAGACATCGCAGAGGGCCGCTTCCCCCGCGGCCCCGGCGGCGGCGCACAGCAGCCGCCGCCGCAACGTCAGGACGCACCCTCGGGCGGCGCTCAGCCACAACCTCCGCCGACCGAGCGGCGCGGCGACGAGTACCCCGGCAAGGGGCAGATGATGGAGAACCGTCTGGCCGAGCGCCGCCCGCTTCAGCTCGTCACCGTCAGCACGAAGACCGGCGAGGTCAAGACGCTGTTTCGCGGCACGGACTGGTACAACCACATCCAGTTCTCGCCGACCGACCCGGCGCTTTTGATGTACTGCCACGAAGGGCCCTGGCACAAGGTTGACCGCACGTGGCTCGTCCGCACGGACGGCACGCCGCCCGTCAAGGTTCACCCGCGCACGATGCTGATGGAGATCGGCGGGCACGAGTGGTTCGCGCCGGACGGCCGCACGGTCTGGTACGACCTACAGACGCCGCGCAGCCAGGTCTTCTGGGTCGCGGGCTATGATGTCTCGACGGGCGAGCGCACGTGGTACAACCTGCAACGCCCCGAGTGGAGCGTGCACTACAACAGCTCGCCCGACGGCAAACTCTTCGCGGGCGACGGCGGCGGCCCCAACAGCGTGGCCGCACCCGACAACGGGAAGTGGATTTACCTCTTCCGCCCCGAGATGATCAACGACCGCACGGACGGCCAGCTCCCCAACTCGAAGCAACTCGTCAAGCCCGGCGTCTTCCGCGCCGAGCGCCTCGTCAACCTCTCGAAGCACGACTATTCGTTGGAGCCGAACGTCACCTTCACGCCCGACATGAAATGGATCGTCTTCCGCTCGAACATGTTCGGCCCGACACACGTCTTCGCCGTCGAGCTTGAGAAGACGACTCAGTCCCGCAGGTAAGGTGCTTGAGCACGTAACGCGTAAGAGGTAACCACAGAGACGCGAGGGCACGGCCTGCTGACCTAGAGCGCTTATCATTCGAGAGCATACGGCGTGAGCTTTCAACACAGAGACACAGAGACACAGAGACACAGAGACACGGCTTCAAGAGGTATAATCCAACAAGCTGTGCCTCCGTGTCTCTGTGCCTCTGTGTTAAATCTTTCTCGGTGACACTCAACTGCTAATTTAAATATGTCTTAAAGCCGTGCCTCCGCGTCTCTGAAGCCGCTCATGCCCCGAGCATCCGTTTCAGAGTCGCGGCGTTGCGGACGGCGTTGCCGCCGCCGTCGTTGTTGAAGTAGGCGTATACGTCGCGCCCCGCGACGGCCCACTCGCGCACGCGCTCGGCCCACCAGCGCAGGTCTTCATCGGGGTACGAGCCCGCGTAGAGGTGTTCGCGGTCGGGGCCGTGCAGGCGCACGTAGACGAACGGCGCGGTCGCGCGCAGCACGCACGGCAGGCGCGCGCCGCTCATCACGCAGTAGGCCGCGCCCCGGCGTTCGAGCAGCCGGAAGACCTCCTCGCGGTGCCAGCTCTCGTGCCGAAACTCGAACGCCACGCGTAAGTGTCGCGGCACGACGGAGAGGAAGTAGCCGAGCCGCGCGAGGTCAACCACGAGGCCGGGCGGCAACTGCACGAGCAGCACGCCGAGTTTGGGCCCGAGCCTTTCGAGCCCCTTCGAGACTTCACCCATCCAGCGCTCCGGCGCGTAGAGTCGCGCCGCGTGCGTCAACGCGCGCGGCGCCTTCACCGTCCACACGAAGCCTTCCGGCGACACGCGCGTCCAGCGCGCGAAGGTCGCCGCGCGCGGCCAGCGGTAGAACGTGCTGTTGACCTCGACCGTCCCGAACGCGCGCGTGTAGAACCCGAGCCTCGCGCGGGGCTCAAGCCTCGGGGGGTAGAGCACATCCTCCCAGTGGCGGTAGCTCCAGCCCGAAGTCCCGACGTGAATCGCCATCGGCTCATGTTACAACGCGGGGCGCGTGATGGTATGTTGGCGTGCGGTTCGGAACATCTCTCGCCCGGGAGGGGATTCGCTGTTTGCGTGCTCAGGACTACGCGGACTTGTATGCGCTGGAGGAGAGCCTCTGGTGGTTTGTGGGGATGCGCGAGGTGACGCGCGTCGTGCTCGACCCCGTGTGCCCGCCGGGGCGGAGGCGGGACATCCTCGACGCGGGTTGCGGGACGGGCGGGATGCTGACGTGGCTCGGGCGCTACGCGGGCGGCGGGCGCGTGGCGGGCATAGACTTCTCGGCCGACGCGCTCGACTTCTGCCGCAGCCGGGGTCTCGACGACGTGGCGCAGGCGTCCGTCACGGCGCTGCCCTTCGCCGACGAGACCTTCGACCTCGTGACGAGCTTCGACGTGCTGGTGCAACTGCCGGGCGAGGGCTCGGACGAGCAGGCGATGCGCGAGATGTTCCGCGTGCTGCGCCCCGGCGGCGTCGCCTTCGCGCGCGCCGCCGCCTACGAGTGGATGCGCAGCGGCCACGACGCGGCTCTGAACACGCAGCGGCGTTACACGCTGGCGCAGCTCTCCGAGCGGATGGAGCGCGCGGGCTTCCGCGTCCGGCGCGCGACCTACGCCAACAGCCTGCTCCTCCCGGCGGCCGTCGTCAGGCGGCTCGTCCTCAAGCGGCTCGGCCTCGCCGACGCGGGCTCCGACGTGAAACCGCCCGGCTCCGACTGGCTCAACCGCGCGCTCGCCTCCGCACTCAAGGCCGAAGCTGGTTTCCTCAAACGCCCCGACTCTAAACTGCCCGCCGGTCTCTCCACCATCTGCGTCGCGGAGAAGCCGCGCGAAGAGTAATCAGGTCAGCACCGCCCGCGGTAGCGGGTGGGTCTTTCGATGTTGGCCGGATGATTGATGAGAGCCGCACTGTCCTCAATCAGTCAGGCCGCACTCGTCAAACCCACCCGCTACCGCGGGCGGTGCTGACCGTTACGCCGTTGCCTTCTATTACAAATCATCAAAGTCGAGAATTGCTTCGGCGACGGCGCGCAGCTCTTCGTCGCGGAGTTGTGGGTAGAGTGGGAGCGAGAGGATTTCTGCCGTCAGGCGTTCGGCCGCGGGAAGCGAATGTTGACCGCGACGGCGGAAGAGCGTTTGGAGGTGGAGCGGCGCGGGGTAGTGAATCAGCGTCTCGACGCCGCGCGCGGCGAGGTGCGCGCGCAGGCGTTCGCGCTCGGGGTGGCGCACGACGTAGAGGTGGAAGACGTGCGAGTCGCGGTCTGCGCCCGCCGAAGGGAGCACGAGCCGTCTGGCGCCGCGCGAGAGCAGTTTGTGATAAGTGGCCGCCAGCCGCCGCCGCCTGCGGTTCCATGTGTCGAGGCGGCGGAGCTTGACGCGGAGCGCGGCCGCCTGTAGCTCGTCGAGCCGCGAGTTGCGCCCCAACACCCCGGCGCTCATCGCCGAAGGATGGCCGCCCTGCCTTAACTCTCTGACCCTTGCAATCAGCCCCGCGTCGTCGGAGGTGACGGCGCCGCCGTCGCCGTATGCGCCGAGGTTCTTCGTCGGGTAGAAGCTGAAGGCGGCGGCGTGACCCCACGCGCCCGCGCGCCGGTCGCCCGTGCGCGCGCCGTGCGCCTGCGCCGCGTCCTCGACGACGACGAGGCCGCGCCGCGCCGCGAACTCGCGGACGGCCTCCATCTCCGCCATGCGGCCGTAAAGGTGTACGGGGACGACGGCGCGCGTGCGCGGCGTGAGCGCGTGTTCGAGCCCGCGCGGGTCGAGCGTGCAGGTCTCGGGGTCTACGTCCGAGAAGACGGGGACGCCGCCCGCGTTCAGGACGCCGAGCGCGGTGTAGCCCGCGGTGAGCGGCGCGGTGATGACCTCGTCGCGGCGCCCCGGGCGCACGGCTTCGGACGCGACGAGCGCGAGCGCGAGCGCGTCGGTGCCGTTGGCCACGCCCGCGCAGGCCGCGGCGCCGCAGAAGCGCGCCCACTCCCGCTCGAAGGCTTCGACCTCGCGGCCGAGGATGAAGGTGCCGCTGTTTAGAACCCGCTCGACGGCGGCGCGCACCTCCGTCCCGACCTCCTCATGCTGTCTTTTGAGTTCGAGAAAACTGACCGGCATCGGGTTTCAAATAGTGTGCGCGGTGCCGCTCGTAGTATTCGACCGTCTGCTCAAGCCCCTCGCGCAGCGGCATGCGCGGGCGCCAGCCGAGCGCCGACTCGATCTTGGCGAAGCTCGAATGCGTGTTACCCACGTCGATCAACTGCCGCTCGGGCGGGAAGGGCACCGCGCGTATCGTGCCGCGGCCCGTGATGGAAATCAGCATCTCGGCCAGCTCGGCCAGCGAGACCGGCTCGTCGGCGCCGATATTGTAGACCTCGCCCTCGGCCGCCTCGCTCGCCCCGGCGAGCAGCAGCGCCTCGACCACGTCGTCCACGTAGTTCATGTCGCGCCGCTGGCGCCCCTCGCCGTACAGCTCGATGACGCCGCCCTCGATGGCCTGCCGGATGAACCACCCGAGAAAGCCCTGCCGGTTGTGCTGGATGAGCTGGCGCGGGCCGTATGTGTTCGTCAGCCGCAGGCAGACGGTGCGCGTCCCGTAGACGCGCTGGTAAAGCAGGTGGTAGTGCTCGGCGGCGAGCTTGTTGATGCCGTTCACGTCGAGCGGCGCGACGCGGTGCTGCTCGTCGAGGGGCAGGTAGACCGGCTTCCCGTAGACCTGGCGGGTGCTGGTGAAGACGATCTTGACGTGCGGGTTGAAGTTGCGGCACGCCTCAAGCAGCGTGACGTGCGCGGCGCAGTTCAGTTCGAGGTCGCGCAGCGGCTGCTGCATGGATTCGAGGTGGCTGACGCTGCCCGCGAGGTTGAAGATGTAGTCCACGCCGCCGACGAGATGGTTGACGACCCTCTGGTCGCGCATGTCGGCGTTGTGAATCTCGACCCGGCCGAGCAGGTCGCGCAGGTTGAACCGGTTGCCGCCCTGCTCGGGCATGAGCGCGTCGAGCACCCTGACCTCGACGCCGATCTCGAAGAGGCGCCGGGCGAGGTTGCTGCCGATGAAGCCGAGGCCGCCGGTGATGAGCGCCGACCGGCCCTTATATTCTCCGAATGCTGTGGGGTCGTTCATGGGCTTAGTAGAAGACCGTCTGGGGAGTAACCGTCTTGCCGTTCACGCGGAGCCAAAGCGACAGCAGGTCGAGCGCCGTGCGTGCGACGCGACGCGGCCTGAGGAACTGCGAGCGCCCGTGGACGCGCGGGCGGTGGTGGACGGGCACCTCTGCGAAGACGCAGCCGGCGCGGTGCAGCTTGTGCACCAGCTCGACGCAGATGCTCCCGCTTGAAGAGACGAGTTCGACCCGCTCGACCGCACGGCGCCTGATGAGCCGGAAGTCGCAGTCAACGTCTCGGATTGGAATGCTGAATAGAAGGTGCGTCAGGCCGTTGTAAGCGGCCCCGATTGCTTTACGCTGCCAACCGTCTGCGCGTTGTATCTTATAGCCGTTCACGATGTCAACCCCCTCTCGCAGCAGCGGCCGCAGCAGCAGGAGTTCGCGCACGTCGTACTGCCCGTCGCCGTCGGTGTAGAAGACGAGGTCTTTGGTGGCGCTCGCAAACCCCGTGCGCAGCGCCGCGCCGTACCCGCGGTTGACTTCGTGGTGGACGACGCGCACGCGCGGGTCTTCGCGCGCCAACCGTTCGAGCACCGCGGCCGTGCCGTCGGCGCTGCCGTCGTTCACGACGATCACCTCGAAGTCGTCGGTCAGACCGGGCAGCACCGCGAGCGCTTCGCCGACCAGCCCGGCGATGCTCGCCTCGTCGTTGTACGCGGGGAAGAAGACGCTGATGCTTTGGGTCATAAGCTGGAGACTGTCGTTCCGTCCCGAACCATCTCAAGGTCGAGCCGCATCCGCCGCGTGACTCTCGCAGAGCCGGTACGCCTTGCCCTCTTCAGCGTCGAAGGCCCAGGCCGTGACTTCGACTCGCGGTGCGGACGGCAGCACGTTCGACGAAAAAGTCTTGCGCCAACTCGGGTCGTCACGCGCGCCCGCCGCGCCGACCTCGGCCAGCGCGAAGGCCGTCTGGTCGTCGCCCGTCGTCCCGTAGGCCAGCACGACGGCGTCGGCCGGCTCGCCCCCGCGGCGCGGCAGCCGCGCGGCGCCCTCTGCGACCTGCGCGCCGCCCTCCGCCGGGAGGAGTTTGAACGAGCCGCCCGCGCAACCGTCTCCGGCGGCCAGCCCGCGCATCCGGCCGTCCCTCAAGAGCGGCGGGCGCAGGTAGCCCATGCGGTCGAGCGACGCGGCGCGCTCGCGCAGCACGCGCACGTCGTGGTAGAGCCCTTCGGCCAGACAGCGCTCCTCCGGGGCGACCTCGATAAAGAGCAGGCACGCCTTGGCGCGCAGCAGTGCGCGACGCCAGTTGGCCGCGCTGTGCCGGACGACGAGCACGAAGATGGCGGCGTGCGCGAGCACGAGCAGCACGGCCGCCAACGCGCCGGCCCGCTTCAGCAGCGCGAGACGGCTTGCGCTCAAGTAGCCGCGACGGCCCGCGTCTTCGACGACGCACGGCAGCAGGTAGACGAGCGCCACGAGCAGGTAGAGCGAGAAGGCCGCGTACCTCGTCGTCGTCGCGTGCCCGACGCCGAAGCCCACACGCCCGACCGTGACCAGCACCCCCGTGACGAGCGAGTACGCGCCGAGCACCGCCCACGGCATCGAACGCCGGACGAGCCCGTCGTCCGCCCTGTGCCTGAACAGGTACGCGAGCACTAACGCGGACAGCACCAGCGCCGACGCGCCGACCGCCAGCGCGACGGCCAGCGGGTATCGCCAGGCGGCCAGCGGCCCGCCGAGGTACGCGACGAAGTAGGCCAGCGCCTCGAACGGGTGTCGCACCGCCTCCGAAGTCTCCGGGTGCGACCCCGGCCGCTGGTAGTCGTACACGTAGACGGCCGCGCACAGCGCCGCGCCCGCGCACCACAGAGGCAGCCACCGCCACACCGACGCGCGCAAGGCCGGGCGCGCGGCGAGCAGCGCGGGCGGGAGCACGAGCCACGCCACCAGCCCGTTCGCCGACGAGAACGTGCTCACCACCGACAGGCACGCGCACGCGACGACGGCGGCGGTCGTCCCCGTCTTCTCGGAGTATGCAAAGAGCAGCCCCGCGACGACGCAGGCGATGGGCACGAAGTAGACGACCTGCACGCCGAAGAGCCAGTTGTCGTACTGTATCGCCGAGAAGTTCAGGAGGCTCGCCAGCAGGAAGAGCAGCCCACGCCGCAGAGGGTCTGCGAACGTCCGCGCGCCGAGCCGCCACACGCCGTAGGCGACGAAGCACGCGAGCAGGAGGCTGACGAACATCTCGTACCTGACGTTCCAGCCCGTCAGCCTCCCCAGCGCGACGAAGAGCGCGTGCGGGAAGAGTTGCCTGTACTCGTTCTGCTGCGCGTAGAGGTCGGCCAGCGTCAACGCGCCGCGCGCAGACTTCTCGAAGAAGTGCGCGATGTTCCACTGGTCTGAGTACGGCACGTCAACGCCGTACCGCAGGATGAGCCACGCGGGCGCGCAGGCCGCGGCCACCGCCGCGCAAAGGCCCGCGCGTCCCAGAATCTTCGCCGCGCCGCTGTTCACGATGAAGCCCGCCCGAGCCTTGTGCTAGGATGGCCGCCCAAAGATGAAGAGTCCCAAGCGGATTGCCGCACTACTGCTCGCGGGCTTTCTCGCCTTCGCCCCGCCGGGGACGTTGATCTTTCTGTTTGCTCTGTTAGTAGGGTTGGTCGGGCGTCGCTGGGCCGTGCCCCTCGCCGCCGTCTGCGTCTGCGCGGGCGCGGCGTTCCTGCTCTTAAGGCTCCGGCGCCGCCGTCGCGCGCGTCCGCGTGCTGACGATTCTGTAAAACTTGATACGCATTAACGACGATTCCCGCGCCCGCGTCAAGCGCCCGCGCGTTCGGGGCACGTCAGCCGACGCGGAGCACTTCCTTCAGGCAGGTGGTGTAGCGGGGCGAGCGCATGAGGAACTTCGTCGGCCAGCGGCCGCCGGGCGAGTGCGGCAGCCCGCAGCGGACTGTGCCGCGGCCGTGCCGCCGGTTGAGCGCGTCCACGGCCTGCATCGCGCGGCGTGCCCGCTCGAACTGCTCGTCGCCGTCGAGGCGCATCGTCAAAGCCCCGGCGGGCAGCAGTCCGTTCAGCATCACGCCGGCCTTCTTGTACAGGTAGCCGCGCCGGTAGATTTCCGTCAGGCCGCGCTGCGCCCACCAGACGAGCTCGCCGGTCGTGTCCGTCGGCGAGGCCAACTCGTACGTGACCGAGTTGCCGTACTGCGGCCCCGCGGCGAAGCGGTCGGTCAGCACGAAGACCGTGACGACCGACGCGGCCATCAGCGCGCGCCGCAGACGCTCGGCCGCGCGCTCCGCGTAGAGCGCGACGGCGTCGCGCAGGTCTTCGAGCGCGCCGGTCAAAGTCCCGAACGAGCGCGAGCAGGTGACAGACCTCTTCGCCTGCGGGCACTGTTCCAGAGGCAGACAACGCACGCCGCGCAACTCCTCCGCGATGCGCGCGCCGACGACCGTCATCCGCTGCCGCACCCAGCGGCGGTCTGCGTCCCGCAGCTCGCGCGCCGTGTCAATGCCTTCGTCAAGTAGTATCTGCCTGTAAGACGGCCCGATGCCCCACACGTCTCCGACCGGCGTCTCTTCGAGCACGGCCGTCTGCGCCGCCGCGTCGGTCAGGTCGAGCACGCCCTCTGTTTCGGTAAACTTCCTTGTGTGGCGTGCGGCCACCTTCGCCAGCGTCTTCGTCTGCGCGATGCCGACCGAGACGGGGATGCCCGTCCACTCCTTCACCTTCTGCTTTATCTCCAGCCCACGCTCCTTAAGCGTTCGCCCGCCGCCGTCGTCGAGCGCCACGAACGCCTCGTCGATGGAGTAGATGTCCACCTCCGGCGTGAACTCCCGGAGCGCGCACATCACGCGGCGCGACATGTCCGCGTAAAGCTCGTAGTTCGACGAGCAGACCTCGACGCCGTGCTCTTCGATGACGCGCCTGTTCTTGAAGTAAGGCGCGCCCATCTTGATCCCGAGACGCTTCGCCTCAGCCGACCGCGAGATGACGCACCCGTCGTTGTTCGACAGCACCACGACCGAGCGCCCCAGCAGCCGCGGCGCGAACACGCGCTCGCAAGACACGTAGTCGGGTAGCAGGGCGACGTTGCCGCCGCCCCGCCCCCTCAGAACCGGACGTGAGAGTTTCCCCTCATCCGGCTCAAGCCTCCGCTAACGCCCCCTTGCGGGGACGCGGCTTCACCACTTTCAACTTCCGGCTGTGAACCTGACTGTGGCAGTTCGGGTGCAAGAGCACTCGGTTCCTCACCCCGTCCGCGCCGCCATGACACCGCCAGACGATGTGATGGCTGTGCCACCCCGTCGCTCTGGTGATCTTCTGGCCGCACACCGGGCAGAGTCCCTTCTGCTCCTGCCAGAGGCTGAAGAGTTGCCATCGCCCTTTGAGGTCGTCTTTCATCTTCGCATCTATCCGACGCTCGAAGTAAGGCTCCCACTCCGGGTCATACGGGTTCGCTTCGCCTCTCACCTTGATGTGCCTTTTGATCGGCACACACTCGATGTAGAACAGCCGCATGAGGCGGGTCGCCCCGCTCGCATCGGTGTCCTTGCCTTGAAAGACCCAGTTGCGGCCGCCGAGTTGGCCGAAGTATTTAGCTTTGATCCACTTCTTCGACCGCCGCCGGTGTCTCCGCAGCGCCCATCGCCACAGCATCCCGAAGACGGTAGCACCGACTTTCGAGAACGTGCGCGAACTTGAGGCGTGTCGGTGATAGTTCGCCCAACCCTTTAGCATCGGGTTGAGGTAGGCTATCAGTTCCCCGGCTTTCGTCTGCTTGTTCGCCTTGATGACCGCACGCACTTTCGCCAGGAACGCCGCCAAGCTCTTCTTTGAAGGCTTGACGATGAACTTGCCGTTGTACTTGCGGACATTCTGCCCCAGAAAGTCGAACCCTTCACTAATATGCGTCAGCCTGGTCTTCTCCTCCGAGAGCGCCAGACCCCTTTCTTTGAGATATTCTTCGACGAAAGGTCTGACTTCCATCTCAAGCTGTTCTTTCGTCCGGCCTGTGATAATGAAGTCGTCCGCATACCGGATCAGATGAACCTTCGGGTAATACCCGCGCAGCGGGACACGCTCGTAGCGCAGCGGGAACCTGGAGCGCAGTGCCGCTTCAAGTCCGTCGAGCGCCAGGTTCATCAGCACGGGCGAGATGACCCCGCCTTGCGGCGTGCCCGCCCGTGTCGCATGAAGGGTGTTGTTCTCCAGAAAGCCAGCCTTCAGCCACTTGCCGAGTATGGCCTTGTCCATGGGGACATGTGCCAGTAACCAGTCATGGCTAAGGTTGTCAAAGCAGGCACGGATGTCGCCTTCCAGCACCCACTGCGGTGACGCCTTCTTCGCCAACATGCCGAAGCACTGCTCGATGGCGTCCGCCGCACTCCGGTCGCGCCGGAACCCGTAAGAGTTCCGGTCGCCGGTCGTCTCCGCGATGGGGTCGAGAGCCAGCAGGTGTAGAGCCTGCATCGCCCTGTCGCGCATCACGGGGATGCCGAGCGGGCGCATCCGCCCGTCGCTTTTCTGGATGTAGACGCGCCGTAGCGGCAGCGGCTTGTAACCTCTGCGCTTCAACTCGCCTATCGCCGTCGTCTTCCTTCGCGGCGTGTCCCATAACTCCTTGTCCACGCCCGAGGTCTTCTTACCGGAGTTTTCCGTCACCCGTCTGACGGCTAATGCCTTGCCGGAAAACGAGTGGGTCAGGAGATGCTGCAAGGCTTGCACCTTGCCCCACCTCTGTGCCTGAGTAGCCTTCACGATACGCGCTTGCAGCCGTCGCACGTTGTAGCTGACCTCGTGCCAGTTGATGGCGTGCCAGTCAGTCACGTCGCGGGGAACCGCACCAGCCTGTGTCGCCACCGCCGTCATCTGCTCTGTCCCCTGAAACGGTTCGTCAAGCTCTCTCGTGATAAGAGACCGCGGCGGAAGTCTGCCCGCTTTCGCGTGAGGTGATGTCGCCCCGAGAGGCTCAACCTCTATCCGCGCCATTACAGCGCGGCCTTCGCTTTCTCCGCCCTCCTTTACCCGCAACCCTGAAGGCTCGTCTTACGACTCGCTTCCCCTCGCCGCGAGGGAGAGCTACGGGCTTACCGTGTTCCGTGCGACTGACGATGAATGGGTTAGGCTCTCCCTTTCCGCCGGTGGTGTTGAGTGTCCATGACGGGGGAAAGTTCAGCCCCCGTGCCCACCACGTCGCCTTTTGGCTCAAGCCTGTCAGCACCTTTGGCTTGCTCTGCAATAACGGCGGTTGCGAGAGTTCACCTGCGTTAGCCATACCATTCGACCCTGGCCCCCTCCCACCTCGGTGCTGGTAGAGCCATCTTCGCTTCACAGTTCCGATGGAGACCTGGCGGTCTTGGGGTACGTTGTCGGAGTGCTCAGTACGACTCGTTACCTCATCGCAGTTCCTCCTAGAGTACGGCTGATGGAACAGCCGGTTCTGTCATGCCGGAGCAAGCAGAACAGTCAGTCGCACGACTTTCACGTCGCACGAACTCGTTGGCGTCCGCGATAGCGATGGCCTTCGCCACTCTCCCCCTCCCCTCAGTGCCTGTGGATCGAGTACATGACCCTTCCCCACACCTCGAACTCCATCCCTTCGGTGACCCGGAGCGGCTCGTAGGCCGGGTTCTCAGAAACGAGCCAGATGCTCCCGCCTTCCTCGGTGTGCAGCCGCTTGACGGTGAACTCCTCGCCGATGCGCGCGACGACGATGTCCCCGTCCTTCGTCTCGACCATCCGGTCAACGACGAGCAGCTCGCCGCAGTGGATGCGGGGCTCCATCGAGTCGCCCTCGACGCGCACGTAGTAGGTCGCTAAGGGGTGTTTGACCAGGTCGCGGTTGAGGTCGATGCGGCCGGCGATCTCATCCTGGGCGGGGCTGGGGAAGCCCGCAGGAACGCGGAACGCGACCAGGGGGCGTGACAGCCTCGCGCCGCGCACAGGTAGGTAGATTCCGACGACCTCCACCCTCCGAATATCTCCGTTGTCTTGTTCTGTGCCGACCTTGCAACAATGTATAATGCAAAAGACGTATGGCTGTCTAGACTGTTCTGTCCGGGGAGGGGTCGTTATGTGTGGGAGATTTGCGCAGAAGTCGTCGGTGAAGAAGGTCTCGAAGCAGTTCAAGGTCGAGGAGGTGCCGCCGCTCGTCGAGCGCTACAACGTCGCCCCGACGCAGTCAGTGCTCGTCGTCAGGGAGCCGGATGCGCGCGAGGCCGTCTTCCTCAAGTGGGGGCTGGTGCCCCATTGGGCGAAGGACCCGGCCATCGGGAACAGGCTCATCAACGCGCGCGCCGAGACCGTGACGGAGAAGCCCTCGTTCCGGAATGCCTTCTCGCGTAGGCGGTGCCTGGTGCCTATGGAGGGGTTCTATGAATGGGCTCGCCGGGGCGACAGTAAGCGGCCGTTCTACTTCCACATGCGTGACGGCGAGCCCTTCGCGGTGGCCGGGCTGTGGGAAGTGTGGGAAGGAGACGGCGACCCGCTGGAGACTTGTACGCTGCTCACTACGAGCGCGAACGAGCTGCTCGCGGGCTATCACGACCGGATGCCGGTCATCATCAAGCCGGAGGATTACGACCTGTGGCTCGACGCCGACGTGCGAAGCGCCGAGCGACTACTGCCGCTGCTGCGCCCCTACCCGCGTGAGGAGATGACCACGTACTCGGTAAGCCCGATGGTGAACAGCCCCTCGAACGACAGCCCGCGGTGCGTGGAACCAGTCCCCGGTAACTAGATAACCAGACGAGGTTGTAATGAGAGAGCTCAAAATCATCGAACACATCTCGCTGGACGGCGTGATCCAGCACTCCGCCGATGACAATGATTTCCCCTACGGCGACTGGACCGCGCCCTATCGGACACCCGCCGGCCGCGACGCAATCCTCGCCGCGCAAGGCGAGAGCTTCGACCTGCTGCTCGGCCGTCGCACATACGACATCTGGTCGGGCTTCTGGCCGAAGGCGCCGAGCAGCCCGATGGCGGACGGCCTCAACGCGGCGACGAAGTACGTCGCCACCCACCGCCCGGAGAGTCTCGAATGGGGCCCGTCCGAGGCCCTCGGGCCGGACATCGTCGAGGGCGTCCGCCGCCTCAAGTCGCAGGACGGCCCGGACCTCATCCTCTGGGGTAGCTCCACGCTGACATCGACGCTGCTCGAACACGGGCTGGCGGATGAAGTCCTGCTGGCCGTCTATCCGGTACTGTTGGGCACGGGTAAGCGCTTCTTCGCGGAAGGAACGCCGCCGCGCTCATTCGAGTTCGTCAGCACGCAAGCATTTCCGTCCGGCATCATCTTCACTACATACAAGTTCGCCGGGCCTTTGAAGACCGGATAGTTCGACGACTCGGACATCGCGGGCTCTCCGCGGTCCGCCGTGGCGTCATGAGAGTAAAGTCCCGGTGGTAGAATCCCCGCGATGAACGAGCGCCAGCAGTCCCACATCGACTACTACCTTCAGCGACTCGAATACTGGAAAGGTAGGAAGCCAACCGGTTCGACCGCCCGACTGCTGGCCGCCCGGGACGCCGATGAAGCACACCCACTCAGGACGGAAGAGGAGGCTACGGAGGTCGTCGAGTACCTGTGGCGGCTGGAGCGGGAGCAGGCCGCCTCCTGAATGGAAAGGGAGGGCGGGTCGTCGGCCCCGTCCCTCCCTGCCTCTCACAAACCTGGCGGCGTCTGTGTGGCTCGCGCACGCCGTCCTCGCATCGGCGGCGCTGAGGCGGACGCGTCTAGCACCCGCCCCGGGTTGGCAAGGCTTATATCATGCCGCCCCCCTTACTCTTCAACGGTTAACTTCCCTCACCTTGAACGCAGGCATTGGACTTAGCTCGCTTGCCTCAAATGCGGCGCGGGAGCGCGGGAGTAGATGGCGCGCGGCAACTGGTCTGAGCTCAGGCTGTTTCGGTTCGTGAACGCCGAGGCGCTCTCGATGATCGGGAGAAACCGGGAGTTGCAGGACGACACGGGGGAGCCGTCAGCAGAATGTTTGATAAATTCGTCGCGACCCGCATCGCCTGGTGCCGGCCCACAATAAGCACGTTCCGAACGCTCAGTGCGTTCTTGCGTGCCGCACCCATCTCCTCCAGGTACTCCCGAGTCCGTAACAGGTCGTTCATCCTGACCCGGTCCCAGGCCACGACGACGCCCACCCTGCCGAGGGTGGCGGCGTTGCTCAAGCTTCCGATCAGGTATTTGATTTTCGGGTTGCCCCTCTCGATCTCGACCGCCATAAAGCAGCGGGCGTTCAGGTTATGCGAGCACAGGCCTTCCAGGTCGGGCGACGAGTAGCTGCTCCCGAAGCAGCGCAGGTTTCTCTGGAAGGCCCGCAGCAGCGCCTCGAGCATTCCCGCATGCCTGTCGGCCATCCGGTCGTACGCGTTCACGTAGCCCCGGAGGGCGGCGAAGGGGCCAACCGCGAGGTCGATCTCCGGCGCGTACATGATCCGGCGTCTAGGACCGGGGGCCCATATCTCATCCCTGCGCATCGCCCCCCACTCTATGACGACCTGGCGACGTCCCACGAAAATGCGGCGGAGGGCGGTCGCGAGTTGTGCGGTGTAGGCCGGCACGGGCGACGAGCCGGTTCCGGTGAAAAGGTCAACGCAGTCGCGCGAACTCTTCTCCCGTGTCAGCAAGTAGGGGTGTGGGGTGAACCGCCGCCGGCTGTGCGGTGTTCGGCCGCGTACGATCTCATCTACCATCGACGCTGTACACTCTTCCGCCTTCCGCCTCATCTGAATCATTCACCTCCGGGCTGAATGCACTTTTAGGAGCGGGCCGCACTAATGATGCTTGGCAAGCAAGGGAATTGTGGGTATCTTATCGCCCTGCGCCAGGATTCCGGGACTCAATCACAGGGTCGTTATCGGACGCAGCGAAGTTTTCCAATAGTTTCTGATGCCCTAAGGCGCCCACTGCCCGAGCGCCTTACAACCTCTCTGCAGTCAACGCCTCTTTCCACGAGGCGCTGGCACCCTCTTCGTTCCTTCGCTCTTTTTAGCACTCGGTAGCCTCTCTGGCAGATCCATGTCGTCGTCTACCAGTGCGTCCAAAAAAACATTAGCCGCGCGCGCGTACGCCAGGAGTACCGGCAGCGGCGGTTCGCGCGTTCCCAGTTCATAGGAAGAGATGCGCGCCTGCAACATCTCATCTGCGAACCCGAGATGCCTGAGCATCCCGTTCTGCGAGAGCCCCAGAGCGGTGCGTATGTGGAGAAGCTTCTCCGCGAGGCGCTGGGATCGCCAGCGTGCGACGCTGCCCATCAGGAATCACCTCCTGACGGGCCGTCGCTCAAGCCGCCTAGCTTGCCGCTAAACGCATTTGCGTTTAGCATGCCACGAGATTCTGACCTCGCCCGGAGCCTAAACCTTGCTCGCTCCGGCGCGACGCGCATCACCCGAGATGTGCTGCCGCCTGGCGCATAGGCTGAGAGAAGCGGTTGTCAAAGACAGAGCGGGCACAGGATACCAGAGG
>JBEVJD010000451.1:0-3403 GCA_040510435.1 Pyrinomonadaceae bacterium
TGTCCGAAGCCGAAAGCAACCTGCCCGAACGCCCCACGGGCGCGGACATCTACACGCGCACGGTCGCGCAGTCGCGCGTCACGCCGCAGCGCGTCGCCGCGCACGTCGCCATCTGCAACCTCATCGAGCCCGACGAGCAGGAGTCCGCGTGCGAGACGGCCGGCTACAGCTATCGCAAGCTCGACTTCCGCAAGCAGCGCCACGGCCGCGTGACGATTGAGACCGTCCGGCTCGCGCTCGAAGAGGAGGCCACGGGCCGCCGGCACGAGTTCGCGCTCGCCGCGATGCACTTCGGCGAGATTGATTACTACTGCGCGCTCCGCCCTTACCGCGGCGCGGAAGAGTACGAGGAGGCTGTCGCGGGGCTCTGGTCGCACCTGCGCGCCGCCTCGCTCCCGGTGCTGCTGCGCGTCGCGCAGAGCGAGTTCGGGCCCGAAGAGTTTGGGCTCGAAGCGCTCCTGCCGCAGGGCCAGGGCCACCTCTCGCGCAGCGTCTTCGGCAAGCTCGTCGCGCGCTTCATGGAGGAGTACGAGCACCTTTACGAAGAGAACCGCCGCGTCATCGAGCGCTTGCAGGAGATCGGATTTCACCCGCCGCGCGAGCTGCGCCTCGCCGCCGAGCTGACCGTGGGCTTGCGGCTCGAACGCGAGATACGCGGGCAGCGGCGCGGCGCGGGCGACTACAGCGCGGCCGTCGAGATCGCGCGCGACGCGGCGCGCTACGGCTACCGCATCGACCGCACCTCCGTCACGCGCGTCTTCGAGGAGACGGTGACCGAGGCCGCGCGCCTTGTCGTCGCGCGGCCCGACGCCGACAATATCAGCTCGGCGCGCGCGCTCATCGAGCTGGGTCGTGAGTTGGGACTTGAGGCGAACCTCGAACGCGGTCAGGAGATCATCTACGAGGCGGCGCGCGCGGGCGTCGCGCTCTCGGCGGAGGCGCGCGACTTCGCCCTCGCGCTCGGGCTCGCCCCCGTCGCGCTCGAACAGTCGGAACAGACAGTCTTGGTCAAAGGTTGAGGGAGGAGGCACGGATGTCGAATCAGCCAGGGCAGACGGGCGCGGCCGGTTACCCGAACGTTTCGCGCGTCGAGTTGGAGCGCCTGCTCGCCACGAACTCGCCCGACCCGCACGCGCTGCTCGGCGCGCACCCGACCGCCGCAGGGGTCGCCGTGCGCGCCTTCCGCCCCGACGCCGAGCGCGTCGAGGTCGTCATCGACGGCGAGCCGCCGCGCGAGATGCCGCGCACGCACCACGCGGGCTTCTTCGAACTGCTGCTCGAAGGCCGCACGGAACTCTTCCCCTACCAGCTCCGCGCGCACTACCCCGGCGGCGGCGTCTTCACGCACCGCGACCCATACGCCTTCATGCCGACGCTCGGCAGCTTCGACGAACACCTGTTCGGCGAGGGGCGACACTGGCATCTCTACGACAAGCTCGGCGCGCACATCCAGAACCTGGGCGGCGTGCGCGGTGTCTCGTTCGCCGTGTGGGCGCCGAACGCGGACGGCGTGAGCGTCGTCGGCGACTTCAACAGTTGGGACGGCCGCCTCCACCAGATGCGCCGCCTGGGCGCGTCGGGCATCTGGGAGATTTTCGTCCCCGACCTCGGCCTCGGCGCGCTCTACAAGTACGAGATGCACCGGCGCGGCGGGCTCCCCTTCCTCAAGGCCGACCCCTACGCGCTCTACGCCGAAGTACCGCCCGCGACCTCCTCGGTCGTCTTCGAGCCGTCGTACCAGTTCACGGACGACGCGTGGCTCGAACGCCGCTCGAAGCAAGACCACCTGCGGCGCCCGCTCAACATCTACGAAGTCCACCTTGGCTCGTGGCGGCGCATCCCCGAGGAGGGCAACCGCTCGCTCACCTACCGCGAGACGGCGCCCGTGCTCGCCGACTACTGCGAACGGCTCGGCTTCACGCACGTCGAATTTTTGCCGCTGAAGGGCTACCCGTTCTCCGGCTCGTGGGGCTATCAGGTGGCGAACTACTACGCGCCGACGGCGCGCTTCGGCGACCCGGACGATTTTCGATTCTTAGTTGACCACCTGCACAACCGCGGCATCGGCGTCATCATGGACTGGGTGCCCGCGCACTTCCCTAAAGACGCCTGGGCGCTGGGGCGCTTCGACGGCACGGCGCTCTACGAGCACGCCGACCCGCTCCTCGGCGAGCACCCCGACTGGGGCACCTTCATCTTCAACTACGGCCGCAACGAGGTCAGGAACTTCCTCATCGCCAACGCGCTCTTCTGGCTCAAGGAGTGCCACGTGGACGGGTTGCGCGTGGACGCCGTCGCCTCGATGCTCTACCTCGACTACAGCCGCGAGTCGGGCCAGTCGGCGACGAACAAGTACGGCGGCCGCGAGAACCTCGAAGCCCTCGACTTCATCCGACTGTTGAACGACACCGTCCATACGGAAGCGCCGGGCGTGATGATGATCGCCGAGGAGTCAACGTCGTGGCCGCTCGTCACGAAGGGCACGGATCGGGGGGGCTTAGGCTTCGACTTCAAGTGGAACATGGGCTGGATGCACGACACGCTCAAGTACTTCGAGCGCGACCCCATCGCCCGCCGCTACTTCCACAACAACCTGACCTTCGGCCTGACCTACGCGTGGAGCGAGAACTTCATCCTCCCCTTCTCGCACGACGAGGTCGTGCACATGAAGGGCTCGATGCTCAATAAGATGTCGGGCGGGCGCGAATGGCAGTTCGCCAACCTGCGCGCGCTCTACGGCTACATGTGGGCGCACCCCGGCAAGAAGCTGCTCTTCATGGGCTGCGAGATCGCGCAGTGGCGCGAGTGGAGCGAGGAGCGCAGCCTCGACTGGGGCCACCTCGACGACCCCGGTCACGCCGGGCTGCTCCGGTTCGTCCACGACCTGAACGTCGCCTACCGCGAGCGTCCGGCGCTGTGGGGCGCCGACCACGACCCCACCGGCTTCACCTGGATCGACGCCGACGACCGCGACCACAACGTGTTCTCCTACCTGCGCTCCTGCGGCGACGACCAGCTGGTGTGCGTCGTCAACTTCGCCGGGGTGCCGCACGAGGACTTCCGCGTCGGGCTGCCGTCCGGCGGCACGTGGCGCCAGGTGCTCAGCTCGGACGACCTCGCCTACGGCGGGTCGGGCGTCGTCAACTCCGAGACGCTGACCGCCGACGAGGGCTTCGCCTGGAACGGCTGGCCGAGCTCGGTGGGGCTGCGCGTGCCCCCGCTCGGCGCCGTCTGGCTGGAACCCGTCCGGTGACGCCACCCCGCCTGCGACCGGGCGCGGGTGGCGCGCACGACCTCGTCCTCGACGGACCCGTCGACGCCGAGCTGGTGGCCGAGCTGCTGGAGGAGTCGCTGCAGCACGACGAGGTGCGGCGCGTCGAGGTGCGCGTCGACGTCACCGACG
>JBEVJD010000452.1:0-31198 GCA_040510435.1 Pyrinomonadaceae bacterium
CACCCAACACCCTTCCTCTCATCCCTCGCGGTCGTAAACGTCGCGGGCGCGGTCGAGGAGTTCGCGGCGGTCGGTGATGAAGTAGAGGCGCGCGGGCGCGTCGCCGCCGGTGAGGTGTTCGACGAGTTGTTCGAGCACGTCGAAGCGGTCGCGGTCGGTGATGCCCTGCGCGTCGAGGTGGCCGCCGCGGCGCATGCGCCCGACGAGGTCGGGCAAGGTGAGTCGCCCCTCGAAGGTGCGCCCGCCGTGGCGGTGCGAGCGGCTGACGAGGTACTGCACGAGCAGCACGTCGTTGTAGAGCGCGGGCGCGAGGAAGAGGCGCGCGCCGTCGCGCTCCCAGCCCTCTTCGATTCTGTGCGAGCGTCGCACGGCGCGCGCGCCGTCGAAGGCCGCCGCCCAGTCGGTCTTCGGCTCGCGCCGCTCAAGGTAAGAGCGCGCGGCCGCCAGCATCCACGCCGCGTCGTCCTCGAAGTCGAGCGTCTGCCCGAGACGTTCGAGCCATTCGAAGAAGACCTGCCGCGCTGTCTTCTTCTCTTCGCTGAAGAGGAACGGTTCGTCCTTCGTCGGCAGGCGCTTCACGAGCGCGCGGCGCGCGGCGTCCGAAGCCTTGCCGCCCTCGACGCGGTAGACGCCGAGCCGCGCGTGCCAGCGCTTCGGCGCTTCGCAGTAGGGGCAGCGCGGACTCTTCTCTTGCGTGGGCTTGAAGAACGGCCGCGCGGGCGCGCGCGCCGTCAACTCGACGACCGTCGGCGCGTACCGGCGTATCTCGTTGTAGGCCGTCCGCGGCGCGAGCCCGAGCTGTTTGGTGAAGAGTTTGAAGATGCAGGACAGGCACAGAGTCACCTCGTGCCGCGTCAACGCCCCCGCCGGGAACTCGCCGAAGTCCAACACGTCCTTCGGCGCTTTACCTTTCGCGGCCTTCAGCGCTTTACCTTTCGCGGCCTTCGACGCCTTCGACGCCTGAGACTTCGCCCCGGCCTTCGATGCGGCCTTCGGCTTCGGCGCGGCCTTGGGCTTTGACGCGGCCTTGGGCTTCGGCGGCGGCGCCTTCTTTCCCGCAGCCGCGCCCTTACCAGCCTTCGACGCCGCGGCCTTCACGGATTTAGCGGCGGCCTTCGATCTCTTCGCGGAGGCCCCGGCCTTCTTCGCGGCGGTCTTTGATGTGCTCCTGGTTGCCACTTCACTTCTGCGCTTTCAACCACTCGATGGCCTTCGGGACGCCCTCCTCAATCATGGAGTCGTAGTGCCCGCCCTGCGCGGCCCGGACGAAAGTCACGGCGGGGTTATGCTTGCTCACCTCTCCGGCGAAGTTGACCGACTCTGTGATGGCGACGTTCTCGTCGTCCTCGGCGTGGAAGAGGAAGAGCGGGCAGCGCAGGTCTTTCGCGCCCGCGTGCGGGGACGCGCGCCTGACGAACTCCCTGTAACCGGGAATGGCGGAGGCGAGACCTTTCAGAGCTTCCTCGCCGAAATATTTTTCGAGGTCGGTGACCGGGGCGTAGGCGACGCAGGCCCTCACCCTCGGTTCGCGTTCGGCCACGAGCAGAGAGGTCGTGGCGGCCGAACTGTGGCCGGCGGTGAAAATCCGCGACGGGTCAATCTGGGGGACGTTGGCGAGCGCGTAGTCCAACGCCTCGCGGGCGTTGAGCAGCCCCGCCTCCGCCCCTTTGAAGCGCTGCGCGGCCGACATCATGGCCTCCTCAGACTCGTCGTCCTCCAGCGGGCCGTCCAACTCGTAGGCGACGACCGCGAAGCCCGCGCGCACGTATGGGAGGTGTTCGGGGCGGTCGCCGTCGCCCAGCGAGTTGCCGTGGAACATCCTCGTCCCCGCGGGGGCGATGAGGACGCACGGTATCTTCGTCTGAGTTTGCGCCTCGGGCAGATAGACCCACAGCTTGCTCGTCGCCCCGCGCCCCGGGAGCTTCACCTCGTGAAGCATCACGCCCGGCTCAAGCCTCCGCCCCCGGCCCAGTTCGGGGAGGGGCGCGCTCGGCCCTGAGGGCTGCGTGGGGGGCGTCCTGTTGGACGCCGGCCCGCAGCCGACGCCTTGCGAGAGAATGGCCGCCAGACAAAGCGGCGCGAGGATGCTTTTCATACCGACACACGTTATGCGCCACGCCGGGGCGGGGCTAGCCGATGGAGACGAACGCGGGCGAGTCCTCCGCGTCGGCGTGGCCGAGCGCGGCGTCGAGTTCGGCCTCGACGTTGCCGGTGGCGGCGCGCAAGGTACGGAAGTCGAAGAGAGACGGGTCGAGCAGGTGCGAGGGCACGGCGTTGGTGAGCGCCGTCAGCATCGAGGCGCGCACGTGCGGAATCTCGCGCTCCAACTCTTCGACGAGCCGCTTGACGCGCGCGCGCTTGAGGTTCGTCTGCGAGCCGCAGAGGTCGCAGGGGATGATGGGGAAGCCCTGCTGCACGGCGTACTCCGCGATGTCCGACTCGCGGCAGTAAGCGAGCGGGCGGATGACCGTGTTGCGGCCGTCGTCCGAGCGCAGGACGGGCGGCATCGCCTTGAGCTGGCCGACGTAGAAGAGGTTGAGGAGGAACGTCGCCGTGATGTCGTCGGCGTGGTGGCCGAGCGCGATCTTGGTGCAGCCCTCTTCGACCGCCGTGTTGTAGATGATGCCGCGGCGCAGGCGCGAGCAGACCGAGCAGAAGGTCTTGCCCTCGGGCACGAGCCGCTTGACGACCGAGTACGTGTCGCGCTCGACGATGCGGAACGGGACGCCGCGCCCCTTCAAATAGTTCGGCAGCACGTCTGCGGGAAAGTTCGGCTGCTTCTGGTCGAGGTTGACGGCGAGGAGGTCGAACCGGACGGGCGCGCGCTTCTGCACGTCGAGCAGCAGGTCGAGCATCGTGTAACTGTCCTTGCCGCCCGACAGGCAGACCATCACGCGGTCGCCGTCCTCAATCATCCCGAAATCCTTGATGGCCTCGCCCATCTGGCGCAGCAGCTTTGTCTTGACCTTGCTTTCGACGAACATCCGTTACCCTAACCTCTTCATCAATCTCTCCAGCTTCTCGACCGCCTCGTTCGCTTCGGCGAGCCCCCAGCCCGTCCGCTCGCGCACGAGCCGGACGGCCTCAAGCCTCCGCCCCGTTTCGAGCAGGTCGGCGATCTCGCGCCCCAGCGCCACGTCTATCCGGCGCCCGCCCGCCGAGGCGTCGAGCGAACTCTTCACCCCGGGCAGGGGCCGCGGCTGCCCGAGCATCGGCCCGCCGCGCCGCCTCGACCGCAACAGCGCGAAGGCGAGCAGCAACGCCGCCACCACCACGCCCGCAAACAGAAGGAGTCTCGCGCCCGGCACGTCCAAATGTTTTAAGCCATCACCCCGCCCGATGCAACCGGTATGGAGTAGACAGTAGACAGTATTCAGTAGCCAGTAGGAGTACAGAAGCGGCACGCCCGGCCCGATGGCTTTGGACGCGCCGCCTCTCTTTTCTACTGACTACTGACTACTGACTACTGTCTAGTGCCTACTTCCCCAGGTGTGTACTTAAGAACTCTATCGTGCGGCGCCAGGCGTCGGCGGCGGCTTCGGCGTCGTAGACCTCGGGGCGCGTGTCGTTGAAGAAGGCGTGGTCGGTGCCGGGGTAGATGTGCGTCTCGATGGCCTTGCCGTGCTCGCGTATCTTCTCTTCGAGGGCGCGGACGGCCTCGGGCGGGACGGAGGAGTCCTTCTCCGCGTAGAGGCCGAGGACGGGCGCGCGCAAGGCGTCGAAGTCGGGCTCGACCTTCGGGTGGATGCCGTAGAAGACGACGCACGCGCCAACCCGCTCGTTCTTCGAGGCGGCGTAGAGCGAGAGCACGCCGCCCATGCAGAAGCCGACCGTGCCGACCGCCTCCCCCTCGGTCGCCTCGTGATCGAGCAGGTATTCGACGGCGCCGCGCAAGTCCTTCTCGGCCTGCGCGATGGTGAGCGCCATCATCATCTTGCCCGCTTCGTCGGGCGAGCGCGCCACCTCGCCGTGGTAGAGGTCGGGCGCGAGCGCGACGAAGCCCGCAGCGGCGAAGCGGTCGGCCACCTCCTTGATGTGCGGCACCAGTCCCCACCACTCCTGTATGACGACGACGCCGGGGCCGCGCCCCGACTCCGGCAGGGAAAGGTATCCGCTCGCCGTGCCGCCGTTGCTCTGAAACTCGATCATCTGGCCGGCCATCTCGCTTGAGTCCTCCCGGAAGTTGAAAATTTCCGCGCGAGTTCGGGGAACCTTACCCTCCCCCCGCGCGAATAGATTAGGGCTTCGTTTATGATTTACGGGTCGGCAGCCGTTTTATCGGCGCGCGCCACGGAAGTCAAGGGGCGGCCCGGCGCTTGACGCGCGGGGCGCGGGTCGGAATAATACGCCCGCGAAACCTTAAAGCCCGCGCGGCCGACCGCCGCTGCCGCACGCGGCTTCTCCCGGCTCCACCTTCAACCCTTAACCACACTCCGGCGAGTTCACCCCGAGCGGTGTGCCCTCACGTAGTACCAAGAGGTTTAAAAAAATGTCTCTCAGAACCAAGTTCGTCGCCCTCCTGCTCACGCTCCCCCTGTTGCTCGCGCCCCTGTCGGCCGCCTCCGCGGCCGGCGGCGAGGTCAGCGGCACCGTCACCGACCCGAAGGGCGCGGTCGTCGTCGGCGCCTCCGTCACCGTCTACCCCGAAGCGGGCGGCCAGCCCGTCGCCATCGTCCGGACGGACGCGCAGGGGCAGTACAAAGTCCCCAACGTTCCGCCCGGCAACTACACCGTGGGCGTCGTCGCCGAAGGCTTCGGCCCCGTGATGTCCGAGAAGCAGGTCGTCGGCGAAGGGAAGACGACGAAGCTCGACTTCCGGCTCGAAGTCGCCTCGGTCGAGACCACCGTCACGGTAACGTCCTCGGGGCCGAAGCCGAATTCCGACCCGACCTACCAGTCGCTACGCAAGCAGGGCGAGTCGCAGGACTTCACGGGCGAGTACGCGCAGGTCACGAACCTCGTGCTCAAGCGCGACGCGGCCTCCTTCACGCTCGCGTCGGGCGAGCTCTACTTCCTGCCGCCGGTGGACGGGCGCGTCACGGGCGCCGTCTTCGTCGGCGAGGGCGAGCTGAGCCTGACGCCGCCCGTCGAGCACGAAAAGCGCAGCCTCGCCCTCTTCACCGGCGAGCCCAACATCACCGAGAAGTTCACGAAGCTGGCGCTGCGCTTCACCGACAAGTCATACGAAGAGATCAAGGCGTCGCCGCAGGCCAAGATGGCGACGGGCGGCCCGCAGGCCGCGCGCGCCAGGGAGATTTACGGCGACAACCTCTACCTCCTGCGCAAGCAGATGCGCACGAACATGGAGCTGCGCACACTCGTCGATCTCTACACGCCCGAGCGCCCGGGCTTCTTCGTCGCCTTCATCGGCGGGAAGCGCTTCGAGAAACTGGTCTTCCAGATGGATCCGCTCGGCATCCCCGAGGTCTCGCCCGAGGAGGTGCTGCTCGCCAGCTACGGCGACTCCGACGGCGGCTACTGGACGGCCTTCCACCTCACGGACGAGTACAAGGCGGGGAAGGGCAACAGCGACGAAGACCACCGCATCTTCGACATCACGCACCACGACATCAGCGGCGCCATCAAGGGGACGCAGATTTCGGCCTCCGACACCGTCTCTTTCCGCCCGCTCATCGGCGGCTCGCGCGTCCTGCCCTTCGACCTCTACGCCTCCCTGCGCGTGAACCGCGTCCGCGACGAGCAGGGGCGCGACCTCCAGTTCATCCAGGAGAAGAAGGAGCGCGACTCCGACTTCGCCCTCATCTGGCCCGAGCCCCTGGAGGCCGGCAAGAGCTACAAGGTGACGATTGACTACCAGGGCGGCGACGCCTTGCGCGACGCGGGCGGCGGCAACTACTTCCTCGTCCCGCGCTCGTCGTGGTACCCGAACAACGGCGGCACGCAGTTCGGCGACCGCGCCATCTTCGACGTGACCTTCCACTACCCGAAGGAGTTGACGCTCATCGGGACGGGCGCGCCCGACGGCGTGCCGGCCGTCGAGAGCGGGCGCTCCGTGGCGAAGTGGTCGAGCGGCAAGACCGAGCTGGCCGTCGCCGGCTTCAACTACGGCCTCTTCAAACGTAAGTCGGTGAAGGACGAAGGCAGCGGCTACGAGATCGAATTCTACGCCAACGAGAACAGCGCGGGGCCGCGCGGCTCCGGGATGACGGGCGGTGTCGATTCCGACGGCTCGATGTCAATGAACGGCGGCTCGATGGCGACGGCCGGCGGGGCCGGGCGCATCCTCCCCCAGACGCAGAACTCGATGCGCATCTTCGACGCCTTCTTCGGCAAGCTCCCCTACAAGCGCATCGCCATGACGCAGCAGCCCGCCGGCAACTTCGGCCAGGCGTGGCCCACGCTCATCTACATGCCGTACACGGCCTTCCTCGACCCCACCCAGCGCTGGCTCGCCTCGGACGACGTGAAGTACGCCACCAACGACTTCTTCAAGTACGTCGGGCCGCACGAGGTCGCGCACCAGTGGTGGGGGCACCTCGTCGGCTGGAAGTCCTACCGCGACCAGTGGATGAGCGAGGGCTTCGCCGAGTTCTCCTCCTCGCTCTACGTGCAGGCGACCGAGGGCAACGACGATTTCCTCGACTTCTGGGAGGAGCAGCGCGAGCTGATCACGAAGCCGCGCCCGCAGACGAAGGGTCGCAGCCCCTACTCGGTCGGCCCCGTCACCCAAGGGTACCGCCTCAACAGCGGCAAGACGGGCGGCATCGCGCGCTTCATGATCTACCCGAAGGGCGCCTACATCCTGCACATGCTGCGGATGATGATGTACGACCGCAAGACCGTGGACGAGCGCTTCTCGGCGATGATGAAGGACTTCATCAAGGAGAACTACAACAAGGACGTTTCGACCGAAGACTTCAAGCGCGCCGTCGAGCGCCACATGACGCGCGAGATGAACGTGATGGGCGACGGCAAGATGGACTGGTTCTTCAACCAGTGGGTCTACGGCACCGAGATGCCGAGCTACCGGCTCGACTACTCCATCAGCGGCAACGCCGTCACGGGGCGCGTCACGCAGTCGGGCGTCACGGACAACTTCCGCATGATCGTCCCCATCTACGCCGACTTCGGCAAGGGCTGGGTGCGCCTCGGCGCGGCGACCATGCACGGCAACACGACGACCGACCTCGGCCGCCTCGACCTGCCCCAGCAGCCCAAGCGCCTCGCCATCGCCGCTTTCAAAGACGTGCTGGCCTTAAGCATCGAGAACAAGAAGCAGTAGTCAGTAGTCAGTAGTCAGTAGTCAGGAGAAAGACATCGGCGGGCGTTGCGGTTTAAAAACCCGACGCCCGCCGATGTTGTTTTCCCTACTGGCTACTGGCTACTGACTACTGGCTACTTCTTTACTATTCCCCCCGATTCCCTTATCATCGGCCCGCTCTCGGAGAGTTTTTGAAGGTCTGTTCAAAAGCCCGGCGGTCAGCCGCCGACGGCCTCTCCTGACCCGATTCCATTTCTAGACACGGCGGCGCGCGCACAGGTGGCCACAGTCCTGGCGGCCCACGGCCGCGCGGGGCCGTCACACGACGATAGTTCTCAAACAGGGAGAATGCGACATGTTTAGACCCGGAAGAAATCCGAAGGACACGCACACCGCAGACGACACGGCCGACCACACGCCGCAGAGCCCCGCGGCCTCCCCCGGCTACGGCGCGGGCGCGGGCGCCTCCGCCCCGGCCGCCACGCCGACCGAGGCCTACCAGCAGTCGGTCTACACGCAGACCACCTCGCGCGCCGTCACCGAGAGCGAGTCGCTCGCGCGCGACATCAAGGAGGGGACGCTCACGGGCTTCGTCGGCAACGGGACGACGCTCACGGGCGAGGCCAACTTCAAGGGCATGCTCCGCGTGGACGGCGGGCTCTCGGGCCGCGTCTCCTCGCAGGACGGCACGCTCATCGTCTCGACCAACGGCCGCGTGGACGCCAACGTCGAGGTCGCGGTCGCGCAGATTTTCGGCACCGTCAACGGCGACATCACCGCCACCAAGCGCATTGAGATGGGGCGCGTCGCCAAGGTCACCGGCAACATCCAGACGCCCGCCCTCGTCATCGAGAACGGCGCCGTCTTCGAGGGGAGCTGCCGCATGGTGCAGCTCAAGGAGCAGGCCGAGAAGGGCACCTCCACCGCCGCCGACACCTCCGCCGCCGCCTCTGCGTCCTCGGGCGCCTCGTCCTCCGGCTCGTCCAAGTACGGCTCCGGCTCGTCCAAGTCCTCCTCTTCGTCCACGCCCACGGGGGCCTCGGCCTCCGCCGGCTCCGCCACCGACGTGACGGACGCGACCGACGTGGCGAGCTAAGACATTAAACGCCGCGGAGACGAAGACACGGCCTGTTGACGGTTAAAGTCAACAGGCCGTGTCTTCGTCTCCGCGGCGTTTTACAAATGCTCTAGGGCGGTTTGCCTTTGAGTTTACCGAGCAACGTTGAAAGGCGGGCCGTGCCCGCCGGCCCGACCTGCGAGGTATCTCGGACCGGCGAGCACAGCCCGCCTCTCAACGTTTGATAAAGAGAGGCGCATACCGCTCTAGGGCGCGGGCGTGAAGCCCGTGAGCGGGTTGCCGTAGAAGGCTTCGGTCTTCCACGCCGCCTTGTCCCACACGCCGTCCTGGTCGCCGATGATCGTGACGGGGACGATGTAGCGGTCGGTGCCGAGCTTGTTCGAGGCGGCGAGGCCGGTGTCGAGCTTGCCGCCGGCCGGGACGTTGAACTTAACCGACCGCGCCAGCTTGTTGTTCCACAGCACCTTCAACTCATACTCGCCGGGGTTCTTGTCGAGCTGGTAGAGCGCCCCGAACATGCCGGGCCCCTCGCCCGACCTGTCCCAGCCGCGCACGTTGTTGAAGGAGCAGACGACGCGCGCCCACTTCGCCTTCTGCGGCGCGTCCTTCTCGTCAACGAAGTGGGTGGTGTTGTTATCCACGTCCGACTCGCAACTGGCCTTGCCGACCTGCTGGCCCTCGTACATGATTCGGCCCACCTCCTTGCCCTGGTAGAAGAGGTGCGGGTCTAAGTTATAGGCTTCGCCGCGCACCCAGAAGGCGACGTTGAGGAGGGGCCTCTCCCAGCCCTTCAGGTCGTCCTGCGTGTAGTAGACGTAGCCGATGGGCAGGTTCCAGTCGTGATCCACGTAGTAGACGAAGTGGTTGGCGAACTTGCCGGTCTTGATCTCGTTGGAGTGCACCTTCGCGGCCTTGGCCTTGCCGTTGAAGAGCGTCGTGTCAGTGCCGGCCAGCTCGTTCCGCAGCTTGATGGCGAAGTTGAAGGGGCCAGTGTAGGTCGTTCCCTTCTCCTCGGGGACGCCGTCGCGGCCGCCGCACGTGGTCTTCCACCAGCGGCCGGCCGGCGTCTCCTCCGTGCGGCAATCGAACCTGACGGCCGGCGCGCCCGGCGCGGTGTATTCGACGTAGAGCTGGCCGCCGCTCGGGATGGGGCCGTTGACGCGGTAACTGATGAGCGGCGCCCAACTGAAGGTGTCGTAGTTGCCCTTGTACGAGCTGAAGGTAAAGGCCGTTAACTGGACGGAGTCTTTGGCGACGGTCGGCTGGTCGGAGCCGGAAGGCGCCTGACTCGCCGCGTTGCTCGCGGCCGGCTGCGTTGCCGCCGCCGGTTGGGCGGGGGCGGTCGAGGCCGCCGGCTGCGCGTCGGGCGTGGGCGTGGGCTTCGGCTGGCTGTTGGGTTTCGGAATCTTCGGAATCCTCGGGAACTGGGCCGCCGCCGTCTGACAGCCGAGGACGGTGAGGCTAAGTAGCGCAAGGGTTAGAAATGACTTGCCCTTCATCTTCACTTCGGTCTCTCCTTTCGGGTCTGCTCGCTGCTAAGAGTTGTCGCCGAACCTCCGGCCGTTGTGTCGGGCGTGAACGGTTGAATGCTGTGGGGCGGCAGTATCGTGCGGCGGCCCGCCCGTGTCAACGTCTGGCGCGCGGGCACGCGAGTTGTTAGGTAGCGTCGGGGCGCCCCGGGCGGGGCGGGCGCGGGGATTTTCACCCGGCGCCGCGGGATTTTACCCGCCCCGAATCATAGGCCGTCGAGGCGGGTCGCCTTGAGTTTGCCGCGCGCGGGTGTGTTAGAATGACCTCGAACGTTCGACCGCCTCGGGGCTCCCCCGTCAAAGACATTCTTAAGGTTAATGAAGTCGCTTTCACCCATCTTCGACCACCACCCGCATCCCACTGACAAAGGACGAACCGTAGAGTATGAGCGCCATCATCGAGAACCCGCCCGCCGAAGTGCGGGAGCGAGACGTTGAAGAGCTAGAGACCGTGACCATCCGCTTCGCCGGGGACTCCGGCGACGGCATGCAGCTCACGGGCACGCAGTTCACCAACACCTCGGCCATCGTCGGGAACGACATCTCGACCCTGCCCGACTTCCCCGCCGAGATACGCGCCCCGGCCGGCTCCCTGCCGGGCGTCTCGGGCTTCCAGCTCAACTTCTCCAGCCAGCACATACGCACGCCCGGCGACCAGCCCAACGTGCTCGTGGCGATGAACCCGGCGGCGCTCAAGGTCAACCTCTCCGACCTCGAAGACGGCGGCACGCTCCTCATCAACACCGACGAGTTCAACAAGGAGAATTTGAAGAAGGCCGACTACAAGTCGAACCCGCTCGAAGACGAGACGCTCCGCGGCTACCGCGTCCACAAGCTGCCCATCACGACGGTCAACATCCGCGCGCTTCAGGAGGCGGGCATCAAGCTCTCGCGCAAGGAGATGGATCGCTGCAAGAACTTCTTCGCGCTCGGCATCCTCTACTGGCTCTACGACCGCCCGATGGAGCCGACGCTCGAATGGATTCGCTCCAAGTTCAAGAAGAACGAGGAGGTGCTGCGCGCCAACGAGGTCGCCTTGAAGACCGGCTACAACTTCGCCGACACGACCGAGGTCTTCACCACGCACTACAAGGTGAAGAAGGCCGTCATCGCGCCCGGCAAGTACCGCAAGATCACGGGCAACGAGGCGACCGCCATCGGCTTCGTCACCGCCGCCGAGCTGGCCGGCCGCCCGCTCTTCTACGGCTCGTACCCCATCACGCCGGCCTCCGACATCCTGCACGAGCTGGCGCGCCACAAGAACTTCGGCGTCAAGACCTTCCAGGCCGAAGACGAGATCGCCGCCGTCTGCGCCGCCATCGGCGCGAGCTTCACCGGCCACGTCGGCCTGACCGGAACCAGCGGCCCCGGCGTCGCCTTGAAGCAGGAGGCCATCGGCCTCGCCGTGATGACGGAACTCCCGCTCGTCATCATCAACGTGCAGCGCGGCGGCCCTTCGACGGGTCTGCCGACGAAGACCGAGCAGGCAGACCTCTTTCAGGCCGTCTGGGGCCGCAACGGCGAGTGCCCGGCCATCGTCGTCGCGCCCGCCACGCCCGCCGAGTGCTTCTCGATGGCGATTGAGGCCGTGCGCCTCGCCTACCGCTACATGACGCCGGTCTTCTACCTCTCCGACGGCTACCTCGCCAACGGCGCCGAGCCGTGGCTCGTCCCCGAAATCGAAGACCTGCCGAAGATCAAAGTCGAGTTCGCCACAGACCCCGCGAACTTCATGCCCTACGCCCGCGACGAGGAGACGCTCGCGCGCCCCTACGCGCTGCCGGGCACGCCCGGGCTCGAACACCGCATCGGCGGCATCGAGAAGCAACACCTGACCGGCAACGTCAACTACGACCCCGAGAATCACCACTTCATGGTCTTGATGCGGCAGGCCAAAGTTGACCGCGCCGCGCAGGACGTGCCGCCGGTCGAGGTCTACGGCGACCCCACGGGCAAGGTGCTCGTCCTCGGCTGGGGCTCGACGTATGGTTCAATCACCTCGGCCGTCGAGAAGCTGCGCGCCGAAGGGAAGTCGGTCTCGTCGGCGCACATACGCCACCTCAACCCCTTCCCGTCAAACCTCGGCGACGTGCTCCGCAGCTTCGAGCGCGTCATCGTCCCCGAGATGAACCTCGGCCAGCTCAGCACCATGATCCGCGCCAAGTATCTGGTTGACGCCGTCGCCTTCTCCAAGGTCAAGGGGCGCCCCTTCCAGATTCGCGAGATCGTCAAGAAGGTCGAAGAGTACCTGTGACGCCCGCGCGGGCGAGGCTGTTTGAACGTTGAGCGGCAAGAAGTGTCAGCAGTGCGGACTCGTCAACTGGCCGGACGCCGCGGCGTGCGGCCGTTGCGGCGCGACGCTCGCGGCGTCCGCCTCCACGGCCGGAGCCGCCGAGGCAGTGCCCGGGTGGATTGGCGGCGTGCCTCGGATTTTGAAGTGGCAGCTGGCGCGAGCCCTGATGTGGGGGTTCGTCCTTTACGGCGGTCTCGCCTCGCTCTGCTTCGGGCTGATGGCGCTCTACGACCGGATCACGGGCGCGCCGCCGGCGCCCACCGGGCCGTTGCACAGTCCGCCCGCCAACCCTTTCTTTTACCTAGCGGTGCTGGTCATCTACTCCGCCCCGGTGACCTACGGGGTCATCGCCCTGCTGCTCTACGGACACTTCGGCAGGCGCGAGGCCGCCCGCCGGGCGCGGGAATAATTTCAGGCATTCAATTCAAAGGAGTGAGTCATGAGTGACGACAAGACCAACGGCAACGGCGCGGGCCAGAGCATCGGCGGCAACGTCTCGGGCGGGGGCCCGTCGCCCGAGAGCGAGCCGGGTTCGGTGACGGCGGGCAAGGCCGCGCCGCCGCCGGGCAAGATGACGAAGGCCGACTTCTCCTCCGACCAGGAGGTGCGCTGGTGCCCGGGCTGCGGCGACTACGCCATCCTCAACAGCATCCAGAAGGTGATGCCCGACCTCGGCATCCCGCGCGAGAAGATCGTCTTCGTCTCGGGGATCGGCTGCTCGTCGCGCTTCCCCTACTACATGAACACCTACGGCTTCCACTCGATCCACGGGCGCGCGCCCGCCGTCGCCACGGGCATCAAGGCTTCCAACCCCGACTTGAGCGTGTGGGTCGTGACGGGCGACGGCGACGGCCTCTCCATTGGCGGCAACCACTTCATGCACGCCCTGCGGCGCAACCTCGACCTCAACATCATCCTCTTCAACAACCGCATCTACGGGTTGACGAAGGGGCAGTATTCGCCGACCTCGGAGTTCGGCAAGAAGACGAAGTCCACGCCGATGGGCGTCATCGACTACCCCGTCACGCCGCTCTCTTTGGCGATTGCGTCGGAGGCGACCTTCTGCGCCCGCGCCATCGACATCGACGTGAAGCACCTCTCCGCGATGGTCGAGGCCGCGGCCAAGCACAAGGGCGTCAGCTTCGTCGAGGTCTACCAGAACTGCAACATCTTCAACGACGGGGCCTTCGCGTCCTTCACCGAGCGCTCGGTCAGGTCGGAGCGCGTGCTCTACCTTGAGCACGGCCGGCCGATGGTCTTCGGCAAGAACCGCGACCGCGGCATCCGCATGAACGGCACGCGCCCCGAGGTCATCCAGTTGGGTTCTGAAACCGGTCTGAACGAATCGGACTGCCTCGTCCACGACGTGAACATCGAAGACCCCTCAGTCGCCTTCATGCTCGCGCGGATGGAGCAGCCCGAATTCCCGCAGCCCGTGGGCATCTTCCGCGACGTGCGGCGCGAGACCTACGAAGACCTGATGGCGCACCAGATCGAAGAGTCGGTCGCACGCTCCGGCCGCGGCCAACTCCACAAGCTCATCCACAGCGGCGACATGTGGGTGGTAGAATAGTCCCGCGTCGGTTTGCTTGCCGCGCCCCTCAGCCCCGGGGGGCGCGGCAAAAGGCTCTCCCATCCACTGAAAGGAAGAGCGTCATGATTAGGAAGTGTTACGCCCGCCCCGCGGCGGCGCTTGTCTTCGTATTTCTGCTTTCGGCTGCGCGCGCGGCCGAAGCGCAGACCACCCCGCAGCCCTTCAGCTTCCGCTCGGGGCAGTCGGTCTACATCGTCGCCTTCACGCGCGCGCTCATCACCGTCGGCACCGACTCGGAGGGCAACGGCGGCCACCCCAAAGACTTCTTCGACTTCCAGCTCGACGCCGAGAAGAAGGTGCGCGACGAGATCGAGAAGTGGAGATTCTTCCGCGTCGCCGACAGGCCGAGCGAGGCCGACTTCGTCCTACTCGTCAGCTACCACTACAGCACGATGGAGGCGCTCGCCATCTCCCACGACACCTACAACCGGCACTTCAAGGAGAAGTTCGACCTCGATGCCCTGCGCGACGCCGCCTACGGGCGCGCCATCTCCGGGCCGCTCAAGCTCCCGACCCTCGGCCGCCTCTCCAGCCGCCTCATCAAAGACTTCCGCGAGAAGCACCCGGCCACCGCCGCGAAGGCGCGCTGAGCAGTAGGCAGTAAAGCAGTAGACAGTAGTCAGTAGACAGTAGACAGTAGGCTCCGCTCCGCGGACGTTGAGGATGACGGCCGCAGGGTTCGAGCGCACAAAGTTTTTCTACTGACTACTGACTACTGACTACTGTCTACTGCTTTTTATTCTCTCCTCTTTGACAAAGCGCGCCGCGGGTCTTAGTTTGAATATACAGCCATCTAAACTTTCATGAAGGAGATACGGTTCGGCAGTCACATGGCAAAATCCGGTCATAAGGGAATCAGCCGCATCGACAGCGAGCAGAAGAAGATGCACGGTTGGTACGTGCGCGTGAGGTTCAACAACGAGACGCGGTCGAAGTTCGTCACCGACCGCCAGCACGGGGACAAGGAGGCCGCGCTCAAGGCGGCCGTCGAGTGCCGCGACGGGCTGGAGCGCGAGCTGGGCAAGCCGCGCACCGACTGGGTCGTCGTCGGCCACAACCCGCGTAACAGCGTCGGCGTCGCCGGCGTGCGCCGCGCGGTGAAGAAGTACAAGGGGAAGGACGGCAAGGTCTACGAGAACGAGGTCTACGAAGTCTCCTGGAACGCCGGCCGCGAGAAGAAGGGGCGCACGAGCGTCTCGATCCGCAAGTACGGCGAGGCGCGCGCCTTCCGCATGGCCTGCGCCATCCGCCGCGAGAAAGAGCGGCAGATGTACGGCGAGCCCGTCGCGGCCAAGTGGGCCGGCGCGCTCTCAAAGGTCTGCGCCGCCTGACAACCCTTTGCCGCGCGGCCGCCCGCGGGGCCGAAGGCAACTCGAACCACCGACGCGCCCCGCCGCACCCCGCGCGCGGGGCGCGTCTTTTCCGAACGCCGGACGGCCGTTGGATGTATCATGCCCTGGTTCAAATCGTCGGACTCGACGCCCGCGGAGGGCGAGCGGGTCTTGATTCACGACGGCGCCGGTAACAGGATGTTGGCGGGGCGCTACGCGGGCGGGCGCTGGTACGTCGAAGACGCGTGCGACGGGCGTCTGACCGAGCTGAGAAACGTCACGCACTGGGCGCCGCTGCTGGAGTCGGAGGAGTACGACCCCGCCGACGACTGAGTCGAAGAGGAGACGACCGACGGGACGGGCCACATGGCGGAAAAGAGCGGCGACTGCTACATAGACGTTTGGCGCGACAAGGACTTCCGCGGCGAGACGATACGCATCCACGGCCCGGCGCAGTACCCTTCGCTCGAACTCTCGCAGGGGAACTGGGGCGACGACATCGGCAGCCTCCGCGTCGGCCCCAACGCCTTCGTCCTCGCCTACCACCGCCGCGACTTTCAGGAAGAGCTTATCACCTTCGGCCCCAACGACGAGGTTGCCGACCTCGGCCAGTTCAAGTTCGACGACGACATCGAATCGCTCAAAGTCATCGACTCCCTCAAAATCTTCGACCGCCTCGCCTACAACGCCGCCTACACCCCCGAACCCACCGCCGCCGACCCGAAGGTTGTTGACAAACCTCAACCGAACCCGAACAAAGGCAAACACTGGAAGGGCAGAAAGCGCTAGCCGGCCGCGGCATCAGCCCGCTCACTCAACACTTGCCGGCAATGACGGGCGGTTCAGTAAAATGATTGGCACACGCCATAAACGTCGTAACATGCACGCACGATAGAACCTCTGATTGTAGTCGGGCAGACAAACTTCACAGGAACGTATTGATGGCAAACAAAGCGCTGCGGGTCTACGTGAGTTCCACCTTTGTGGACTTGAAGGAATACAGGCAAGTCGTCCGCGAATCCATCCTGCGCCTCGGCGCACTACCCGTCGTTATGGAACTGTTCGGCGCCAGCTCCGGCCCTCCGCTTGAAGTTTGTAAAGAGGAGGTACAGCGCTCAGATGTCATGGTGCTCATCGTCGGACACCGGTACGGGGCAGTGCTCCCGGGAGAGGATGTGAGCCTCACCGAGGTCGAGTTCAACGCCGCTCGAGAAGCCGATATCCCGACCCTTGCATTCATCGTCGATGACAACTACCCGTGGCCGCTACAATGGACAGACCATGGCGAAGCGGCTGCGCGCCTTAAGAGATTTAAAGAACGCCTGCGGTCTGACCTGATCGTCGGGTATTTCACCTCCCCCTCCGATCTGGAGGTTCGGGTGGTGCAGGCATTGTATGAGTTCCTTTCTAAACAAGCGTCCGAGTCGACAGAAGCTCCTCAGTTAAAACGGCTGAAACCCCCGGGGGATAGTGATAAGGGCCACAACGAACTGGTGATTAAGATTGAGGAGCACCTTAACTACCTTCGCACCAGCGTTGCCGAGATGCGAGACCAGATGGAACAAAGCCACTCGAACCCGGACGCCACGGTAGTCTCATCAAATCGGCACGCGGCCTTCCTCGGGCCGCCGGCCGCCGCGCTGGAAAAGGACCTTTGCTTTGTTGCGATGCCCTATTCAAAGGATTGGTCAAAGGCTCTGGAAGGCATCCTGCTGGACATCTGTAAGAGTTCGGGAATGAGACTGCTCATCGCCAGGAACATGGACGGTCGCTTCATCCCCCACGACATCTGGCAGGGGATTACGGCCGCCGCAGTCATAGTCGCCGACATCACAGACGGCAACCCGAACGTGGCTTACGAAATCGGGCTCGCGGACGTGCTCGGCAAGGAGGTGGTGCTTCTCTGCCAGGGGGATACCGTCCCCTTTGATTTCTTAGGGCAAAGACTAATCTGCTACGAGAATACTATGAGAGGCTCCATTATCTTGCGCGAAGAGTTGACGGCGCGTCTCAGGCAGATCCGCGAAAAGTCAGACGACATGTGATGATTGGGGGACGCCGTCGAGCTACGTCACCGTTTATACCGGGCAAGAGTGGCCGCCTGATGATCGAGAAAGCGACTAGGCACGGGTGGCGTTACCGGCTCCGGGTCATCGCGCCGCAGGTGCTGACCGGCTCGCGCGTGGTGTTCGGGGCGGCGGCCGTGGTGACGGCTTCCGACGGCCGTCTGTACACGGCCGCCGCCCTCATCACGCTCGGCGCCGTGACCGACGTGCTCGACGGCCTCGTGGCCCGACGGCTGGGCGTGGCGAGCGCGTTCGGCGCCCTGTTCGACACCTTCACCGATTACTTCTGCTTCGTCGTCGCGCCGTGGGCGCTCACGCGTGCGCTCGTCGCCGCAGGCGGGGGGCTGATGCAGGAGGCTCTGCTCGGCCTGCCGCTGCTGACCGGGGCGCTCCGCTACGCGCGCAACAGTCTGCTCATCGTCGCACGCGACGATGAGGTGCGCGAACTCCCGGGACTCGCCACCGTCTTCTACGCCTTCCTCCCCGTGGCGGTGGTGTTCCTCGACGCCCCGGCGCTCGTCGGCGGGCCGGGGCTTACGGCGTCGCTGACCTTCCTCGTCGTGGCCTTCTCGCTGTTGATGGTCACCTCGGTGCGCTATCCTAAGCTCAGCAACTTCCGGGGGGTGTCCGCCCCGGTTCTGGTGTTGCTCATCGTGATGCCGTTCGCCGGCACACGGATTCTGGCGGGCGTCATGTTCGTCGCGGGTCTGCTCTACGTGGGCCTCGCGCCACTGTTGGCACGGCGGCGGCCCGAGCGTGATGAGGTGAGTACAACTGCATGAGAGAGAGCTATCGTGAGGGCGCCGTCGGGGCGCTGATGGACGAGTACGAGCGGGCCGTGTGGGAACTGCAACGGCTAATCGAGCGGACGAACGAGGAGGACTTGGCGCTGGTCGTCGATCAGGAGACGCGGGACGACGACTGCCGTTCCGTGCAGACCATCGTGTCGCACGTGGTGAACTCCGGGTACGGCTACGCCGACCTCTTGAGAAAGCAGTTCTCGCTCCCCTCGACCCGGCCGCCGAAGGCGCTGCTCTCGCGCGGCGAGTCTTTGGAGCAGTTGGACGCCGTGCTCGCCTACACGACCGAGACGCTGGAGGGCCGCTGGCGGATGGCCGACGAAGAGATTTCGGGAGCCGTCATCAACACCGGTTGGGGCGTGAGGTATGACATAGAGCAGTTGTTAGAGCACGCCATCGTCCACGTCCTGCGGCACAGGCGGCAGATAGAGAAGTTCATGAGGCGCGGCTTAATCCCCACGCCCCCGGGCGCCTGACGAAAGCCCCGCGGCTCCCTTGAGATGCTCACCATCCGCAGAGCCATACAGGAAGACAGAGAGGCCATCTGGCGCGTCCACGGCCGAGCCATCAGCGAGACGTGCGCCAGCCATTACCCGCCGGAAGTGCTTCAAATCTGGGCGGGCGGGCTGCGCCCGGACAAGTACGCGGAGGCCATCGACCGCTACGAGTTCTTCGTCGCCGAAGAGGACGGCGAGGTCGTCGGCTTCGGCGAACTCGGCCCGGAGGCCGGAGAGATTCAGGGGCTCTACGTCAGCCCCGACGTGAAGGGTCGCGGGGTCGGCTGGAAGCTCCTGTGCACGCTCGAAGAGACGGCGCGCGCCCACGGCCTCGGGTCGCTGCGCCTCACGGCGTCGCTCAACGCCGTCGCCTTTTACGAGCGCGCGGGATACAGTGCCGTTGGGGAGCTGACGAAGACTCTGGCCCCCGGGGTCGAGCGGGCGAGCGTCAAAATGTTCAAGGAACTGCCCCGCCGTGAAGGTGCCGCCTGACGCCGGGAGAGACTTTATGATTTTATGCGCCGTGTGAATGAACTGGATTGTTGTAGAACCGGGGGAGTTGAGGATGGACATCGTTTGGGAAGAGTTGTTATCGGGGCTGCCGGACGTGAGACGTTTGACGCACGTGCTGATACGGCTGCTGGCCGCCACGCTACTCGGCGCGGTCATCGGCTTGCAGCGCGAGAAGGCCAAGAAGCCCGCGGGCCTGCGGACGCACATGCTGGTCACGCTCGGCACGACCGTCTTCGTGCTCGCCTGCTCGGGCGTCGGGATGGGTCATGACGCCCTGTCGCGCGTCATTCAGGGCATCGTCACGGGCATCGGCTTCATCGGCGCCGGCTCGATCCTCAAGCTCGACCGCGAGCGCGACATACAGGGACTAACGACGGCCGCGGGCGTCTGGATGACGGCGGCCGTCGGCGTCGCCGTCGGGCTGGGGAGCCTCGGCGTGGCGCTGCTCAGCACCGTCTTCACGGTGGGGATACTCTCCTTCGTCCAACGTTACGAGCCGAGCACCAACAACGAACGCCCCGCGCGCGGCGACCGCGCGGACGACTGACGAACGCGCATTCGACCGACGAACGCGCGTTCGACCGACGGTATTTCCACGCCCGCCGCCTTCCGCATATAATCTGCGCCGCCCGACCCCCTCGTGACACCACACGCACGCCGCCGAGGCGGCGCAAAGGAGAATCCGCATGCCGAGACGGAAGACCCTCGTTCTGTCCCTTGTTCTGTCCATCGCCCTGCTGTCCTGCCTGAGCCCGAGCGCCCACGTGCGGGCGCGGCAGGCGACCGAGCCGTCGCTGCTCAAGCGCACGATCAACGTCAAGCTCAAGCGTTACCTGCGCCACTGGAAGAACCCCGCCGCGGCCGAGCCCGTCTACGACACATGGAGCTGGGTGCCGCTCGTCAGCTTCGCCGTCAACGGCCCCGTCCCCGGCGGCAGCCAGGTCTACGTCGAGTTCGACACGCCCGAGGGCAAGCCGTGGCTGCGACACAACATGCGCACGCCGACGCTCGAAGCGGGCTTCTGGGAGCAGGTCGAAATCGAAGACCTCAACTACGACGCGCTTGAGAAGAAGGCCACGACGACGCCCGCGGGTCTCTTCCCGTTCCGCATCAAAATCAGGAACGCGCTGAACAACACCGACACGACGCTCTTCGCCGGCAAGTACAAGGTCGCCACCTACGCGCCCGACCAGAAGATTCCCGAGTACAAGGGCAAGCGCGAGTTCTACGTGGACGAGGACTGGCGGCTGCCGATGGCGTGGCTGTGGCTCGACCCGACGAACAACGAGACGGCGCCCATCCTCAAGACCCAAATCTGGTTCCGCAACACCGACGACTCCGACAAGGTCGAAGCCTTCCTCTTCCACAACGGCAAGCAGATCGCGTCGAGCACGGCGGGCAGCGACCCCGAGACGACGCTCACCAACGGCGTGGACGAGCAGCCGTACCGCTGGCTGCTTCACACCTTCTACTTCTACAAGGTGCGCGGCTCGAACCAGGACCCGAGCCCCGGGCGCTACGCCGACAGCCACTTCCTCGACAAGAACCCGGGCGAGTACGAGATCAAGGTGCTACGCAAGGGCGACCTCGCGCGCACGCTGAAGTTCACGGTCGGCGCGGACGGGAAGATGGCGGACAACGGCGTCGTCACGCAGAACAAGATCGGCGGCATACGCCAACTCGTCCCCGTGAAGGTCGTCGGCGCCGGCGACGGCCAGTGGGACGCGAACGCCTGGAAGACCGGCGCCTTCTACGGCAACCCGCTGGCCGGCTTCACGGCCGCGCCGTAGGCGGCGCCCCGCAAAAGTTAACCGCGGAGACGCCTTGAGAATTTCGACGTTGAGATTCTCAAGGCGTCCACGTTTTTGTACCTCCGGCCTAAACTTTCCCCGCGCCGCGGCCGTAAACAGGTGGTGCCGCCCGTTCGCACACCGGTACAATCTTTCAGGTTAACAAGCAGGAGACACGAAACATGCACGTCTGGAGACGTTCCCTCAACCTCGCGCTGTCGGCGGCGCTGCTCTTCTCAACCGCGCCCGCGCTCGCGCCGCGCGCGTCCGCGCAGGAGGCCGCGAAGCCGCAGGCCGCCGCGACCTCCGACCTCGACGCGAAGCTCGCCGCCATCGAGAAGGCGGTCGAGGAGAAGCGGCAGGCGCTCGGCATCCCCGGCCTCTCGCTCGTCATCGTCAAGGACGACAAGGTCATCTACATGAAGGGGCTCGGGTACAAAGATTTTGAGAAGAAGGTGCCGGTCACGCCCGACACGCTCTTCGCCATCGGGTCGTCTTCGAAGGCGTTCACGGCGATGCTGGTCGCGATGGCGGCCGACGAGGGCAAACTCTCCTTCGACGACTCGCCGAAGAAGTCCCTCCCCTACTTCAAACTCCAAGACCCGGAGGCCGACGCCAAGATCACGGTGCGCGACCTGCTCTCGCACAGCTCGGGGCTGAACCGCACCGACCTCGCGTGGATATCGGGCGTGCTCAACCGCGAAGAGGTCATCCGCGTCGCCGCGCAGGCCAAGCCGACCGCGAAGCTGCGCGAGAAGTTCCAATACCAGAACGTCATGTACGCCGCCGCGGGCGAGATCGTCGGGCGCGTCGAGAACTCGACGTGGGAGAAGTTAATCAGCGACCGCATCTTCAAGCCGCTCGGCATGAAGGGCTCGGACACCTCGGTCGCCGAGATGCAGAAGGCGCGCGACTACTCCTACGGCTACGTCTACGAGGAGGCGACGAAGGAGACGCGACGCGTGCCGACGCGCGACCTCCCGGCCATCGCGCCCGCGGGCGCCATCAACTCCAACGCGCGCGACATGGCGCAGTGGCTCCGCCTGATGCTCAGCGGAGGCCAGTTCGAGGGTAAGCGGCTCGTCTCCGAGAAGAGCTTCGCGGAACTGCTCAAGCCGCAGATGAAGATCGGCGGGCTGGTCAGCTACGGGTTGGGCTGGTTCCTGCGCGATTGGAGGGGGCACAAGGTCGTCGAGCACGGCGGCAACATTGACGGCTTCAACGCGCAGGTGGCGCTGATGCCCGACCAGCGGCTCGGCTTCGTGATGTTGACGAACGTCTCGGCCTCGGCGCTCCCGGCCTCGGCGATGAACGTCGTCTGGTCGAATCTCGTCGGCGACCCCGGCGCGCCCGCGCCGTCCCCCGCGGCGGTCGCCGCCGCCGACCCGGCCGTGAAGATCGAGAACGAGGTCGGCGACTACCTCTTCGCGGAAGCGGGCTTCACGGTCTCAGTCGCGGTCAAGGAGGGGAAGCTCATGATGGCCGTGCCGGGGCAGCCAACCTACACGCTTCAGCCCCAGGGCGGGCGGCGCTACAAGTTGGCCGAGATCGAGGGCTTCTATGCCAACTTCCGCCCGGCGAAGGACAACCCGCAGGAGACCGAAATCTATCTCGAACAGCCGCAGGGCAACTACACTTTGAAGAAGGTGAAGGCGGCGGACGCGGCGACCGCCTCGGCCTCGGGCGCGTCGGCCGACTACGCAGGGCCGCTCAAGGAGGTCGTCGGCTCCTACGAGCCCGAGAAGAAGCAGGGCCCGGACGTGGAGGTCGCCGTGCGCGACGGAAAGGTCGTGCTCGTCGTCCCCGGTCAGACGCCCTACCCGCTCGTCGAGCGCTCGAAGGACGTGCTCGGCTCTACGGGGCTGCCCGAGACTTACAGCATCGTCGTGCGCCGCGACGAGGCGGGGCGCGTCGCCGGCATCACGCTGAAGCAACCCGGTAACGAGAGCGTCTTCAACCGCGCCGCGGAGTTCAAGGCGCCGATGAGTGTGGACGAATTGATGGCGAAGGTGGTCGAGGCCACGGGCGGCGAGGCGGCGCTGCGCAAGCACAAGACGATGCGCGTCGTCGCCGACGTTGACCTCCTGCACCAGGGCGTCAGCGGCGAGGCCATCACCTACGCGCGCGCGCCGAACTCGTACGGGCAGGAGGTGACGCTCGTCTCTCTGGGCAAGAAGATCGGCTCCATGCGCGAGTACTTCGACGGCGCGGCGGGCGGCAGCGAGGGCAGCTTCCTGCCCTTCGACCCGAAGACGGGGAAGGAGCTGGAAGAGACGCGCATCGGCGCGGACTTCTACGCGCCGCTCAACTGGAAGACGCTCTTCAAGACGGCCGAGATTAAGAAGATGTCGAAGGTCGGCGACGAGGACGCCTACGTCGTCGTCTTCACGCCCGAGAAGGGGAGCCCCGTCACGCAGTACATCTCTGCGAAGACCTTCCTGTTGCTGCGCCTGGACTCTCTGGCGACGAGCGACACCGTCTCGATGCCCATCACGGAGACCTACTCGGACTACCGCAAGGTTGACGGCGTGTTGATCCCGTTCCAGCGCGTGCAGAGCAACCCGGCGATGGGCGACACCGTGCTCAAGATTCGCGAGGCCGCCTTCGACGTGCCCGTGCCGGAAGAGGCTTTCAGGCGAAAATCCGAGGGAAAATAAAAAAACGGCCTGTCTCGAACTCGTCACGCGAGCGCAATCTGTTTGCAACCAAAGGGGACGCGCCGAGGGCTACTATGTACTCACCTAACGGGCGTTCCTTCTGAGAACGAGTGAAACTTTGGGGCAGGCCACGCGAGTGGCCATCGGGGTCGGACTTGGGGGAGTCCGACCCCACTCTTTTTTTTAAGCAGTCATAAATGAAGCCCCGGGGGGCGAAGCGAGGTTCAGGTGCTTCGCCCCCCGAGGCTTCAGTTTCGTGCGCGCGCCGGCCCTAGCTTGTCGCCGCGCCCGACTTCGAGCAGTTCGAGTTAACCCACTTCTCGCACTCGCGCTTGCTCGCCGGGCCGTAGACCTGCCTGTAGATGGCTGGGTAGACATCGCCGTACGGGATCACCTTGCAGCCCCCGTACTTCTTAACGTCGCCGTCTAAAGTCGTCGAAATGACGACATAGCCTCTCAATCTTTCTTCTTCGGACTTGTCGGCCATGAGGTTCCTCCTTCCGATACTTGAGCGTTTCGGGTAAGGCTCGCGGGCCGAGTGCGCCCGCGGGCTGGTGTCGGTCAGCTTCCCCCGGGCTCGTTGAAAATTTTGGCCGCCGAGGCCGGAAGGCCCTCGGACGACTGCGGTCACTTCCGACCTTTGCGCGCGGACTTCGTCGCGGACTTCTGCCGCGCCTTGAACTCGGCTTCGCCGCCGGACTCGCCCACCTTCGTGTTCGTGGGGATGGCGGCCGGGACTGAAGGGCTGTTGTCACGCAGCGACTCGCCGCTCGTGCCCGTGCGCTGGAAGGATTCGTCCGCGAAGAACTTGCTGGCGACCCCGCGGCGGCCGCGCAGGGCGGGCGTCTGCTGTTGCGCGTCGTCAACGTTGGAGGGCTTGCTGCGCTCGTCGCCCATCTGCTGCCCGCGCCGCTTCTCGGCTACGCCCGCCTTCGCCTGCGTCTTCCTGCTCGTCGCCATGTTTAACTCCCCCTCGTCTTAAGTGAAAACCCTTTAACGTCCCCGTGCGCGGACGGGCTCGGGCTCCGTCTGCTGCGTGCGCGACTCCTCCGTCTGCGGGTCTGCGGGCGGAGGCGGCTGCGCCACGAGTTTTTCGAGCGTCTGCTCCAGAGCCTCGCCGATGCGCGAGACGTAGACGATCTCAAGCTCTTTGCGAACGTCGTCGGGGATGTCCTCCGTGTCGGGCTCGTTGCGCGCCGGCAGCACGACGCGGCGCAGTCCCGCGCGGTGCGCGGCCAGGACTTTCTCCTTGATGCCGCCGACGGGGAAGACGAGGCCCGAGAGCGTAATCTCGCCCGTCATCGCCGTGTCGTTGCGCACGCGCCGCCCCGTCATCAGCGACGCGAAGGCCGACGTGATGGCGACGCCTGCCGACGGGCCGTCCTTCGGGATGGCGCCCGCGGGCACGTGGACGTGCGCGCCGTAGTTCTTGAACATCTGCGACTCGATGCCGAACTCCGAGGCGTGCGACCAGAGGTAGGAGCGCGCCGCGCGCGCAGACTCCTGCATCACTTCGCCGAGCTGACCCGTCAGTTGCAGCCCGGAGCTGCCCGGCAGAAGCGTCGCCTCGATGAAGAGGAGTTGCCCGCCCGTCTCCGTCCACGCCATCCCCGTCGCGACGCCCGTCGGCAGTTCCTTGCGCGCCTCCTCGGGGTAGAAGCGCGGCGCGCCGAGCATCTCCTTCAAGTCGTCGGCCCCGACGACGATCTTCTCCGCCTGACCCTCGGCGATGCGCAGCGCGGCCTTGCGCGCGACGCGCCCGATGGTGCGCTCCAACTGGCGCACGCCCGCCTCGCGCGTGTAGCGCGCGGCCATGAGCGCGATGGCCGCGTCGGTGATTTCGAGCTGCTCCGCGGAAAGACCGTTCTCGCTCGTCTGGCGCGGGATGAGGTACTGCCGCGCGATGTGCAGCTTCTCCTGGTCGCTGTAGCCCGCGAGCCCGATGATCTCCATGCGGTCGCGCAAAGGGCCGGGGATGGGCGCGAGCTGGTTCGCCGTCGCGATGAAGAAGACTCTCGACAGGTCGAACGGCAGGTCGAGGTAGTGGTCGCGGAACGTGTGGTTCTGCTGCGGGTCTAAAATCTCCAACAGCGCCGAGGCCGGGTCGCCGCGGTAGTCGTTGCCGAGCTTGTCCAGCTCGTCGAGCATCATCACGGGGTTGTTGACGCCCGCGCGGCGGATCGACTGGACGATGCGCCCCGGCATCGCGCCGATGTAGGTGCGGCGGTGGCCGCGCAGCTCCGCCTCGTCGCGCACGCCGCCCAGAGACAGGCGCTCGAACTGGCGGCCGAGCGCGCGCGCGATGGACATGCCCAAGGAAGTCTTGCCGACGCCCGGCGGGCCGACGAAGCAGAGGATCGGGCTCTTCGAGTCGCGGCGGAGTTTGACGACGGCGAGGAATTCGAGGATGCGCTCCTTGATGTCTTCCAGCCCGTAGTGGTCTTCGTCGAGAATGCGCCGCGCCTCGTTCAGGTCGAGCTTATCTTCCGAAGACTTGTTCCACGGCAGCTCGATGACGAACTCCAGCCACGTGCGGATGACGTGGTAGTCGGGCGCGGCCTGCGGCAGGCGTTCCAGGCGGCGCAGCTCGCGCTCGGCCTCCTTGCGAACCTCCTCGGGCAAATCTGCGGCGTCGAGACGTTCGCGGAGCATCTCGGCCTCGGCGCGCTCGCCGCCCTCGTCGTCCTCGCCCAGCTCCTTCTGGATGGCCTTCATCTGCTGGCGCAGGAAGTAGTCGCGCTGCGCCTTCGTCATCTCGCCCTGCGCCTCGGCCGCGATCTTCGTGCGCAGCTCCATGATGTCGATCTCGTGCGCGAGCCGGCCGTAGGCGATCTGCAAGAGGTCGTCGACGGTGTCGGCCTCAAGCATCGCCTGCTCCTGCTCGACGCCGAGGTTGAGGATGGAGCCGAGGAAGTAGGAGAGCTGCACGGGGTCGCTGGCCGAGAGCACGGCGTTGCGTACCTCGGGCGGAATCTCGGGGAGCATCGCGAGCGCGCGCTGGACGAGCGACTGCACGTTGCGCGTCAGGGCCTCGACGGCGTCCGCGTCGCGCACGACGGGCGGGGGGATGATGCGGACGCGGGCGCGCAGGTGCGGGTCGGTCTGCGTCCACTTGACGATGCGCACGCGCTCGGTGCCGTGGACGATGAGCTGGAGCCCCTCGGGCGTGCGCATCATGCGCTTGACCATGACGAGCGTGCCCGCCTCGTAGAGGTCGGCGGGCGGCGTGGCCTCCATCTCAATCACCGTGCGCCCCTCGCGCACGGTGACGCAGGCGAGCAGCTTCTCCTCGGTCGCGAGCGCGGCCTCGACCGCCGCGACCGAGCGGGGTCTTCCGGCGGCGAGCGGGATGACGGTGCCCGGGAACATCGTCGTCTGCTGAAGAGGCAGCACGGCGATCTCGAAGACCTCGGCGGTCTTCCCCTCGGACGCGGCGGCGCCGGGCGCGACGTGCGCGCCGCCCGCCCCTTCCTCCTTCGACTCGTCGAGCGCGGCCTGCGGCGTGGTCTCCGGCGCGCCGGGGTTGGTCGCGCCCGCGGGCGGCGTCTGCTCCTGTTCGCCTCTCGGGGTCTTGTCAGCCATAAGGAATGATCGTCCTCTTCAAGTATGAAAGGGAGAGTGCGCGCGTCTCACTTTTCAGTCGCACTCGGCGGGGCTGCGGATGTGCAGGATGAGGAGGCCGTCGCGGTAGCGCCGCTCGACGACCGCGCCCTCGACCGGGCAGGGGAAGCGTATGGTCTTCTCGAAGCGGCTGTAGGTGATCTCCAACTGCTGGTAGGAGACTGTCTCGGTCAGCATCTCGTCTCGCCGCGTGCCGGCCACGCGCAGCGTGTCGCCCGAGATCGTGACCTCCAGCTCGTCGGGCGCGACGCCCGCCAGCTCCAACTTCACCACCCACCCCTCGCTCGTCTGGTACACGTCGGCCGCCGGGTACCAGAAATTCTCCGAACACCGCAGGCCACTCGCCTTCGGCATCATCCGCAGGTAACGCTCGATTGATCTTGCCATAAGTGTGATTGGTGATGAGTGATGAGTGATGAGTGATAAGAAAGACCGATCAGCTTCTTCTCATCACTTATCACTCATCACTCATCACTAGCCGAAAATTCTATTCCAGAAAGAGGAGCCGCTCGAAATCTCTTCGAGCGCCTCGCCGAGTTCGCGGTCGGCCTCGGTTTCGAGCGCGATGTCGGCCATCGAGATGATGCCGCGCAGGTTCCCTTCGCGGTCTACGACGGGGAGGCGGCGCACCTGCTTGTCGCCCATCTTGCGGATGGCCTCGATGACGCGGTCGTTGGGGCGGACGGCGTGCAGCTCGGTCGTCATGATGCTCTCGGCCGTCACCGCGCGCGCGTCCTGCCCCTCGGCGAGGGCCCGGATGACGATGTCGCGGTCTGTGATGAGGCCGACGAGGCGGCCGTTGGCCTGCGTGCGCGCGGGCACGCGCTGGACTTCCGTGACCGTGTCGGAAGATGTCTCGCCCGGCTCAACGACGGGGATGACGCCCGTGTCCTCGTCGCGCATCATGCGCGCGACCTCTTCGAGCGTGGTCGTACGCCCCGCCACCGTCACGTCGCGCGTCATGATGTCGCGGCAGCGCAGGTGCGAGCGCGTGGCGCCGCGACCGCGGGCGCGCCCGTACTCTTCGCGCGGCGGCGTGGGCTGGGTGGGCTGGGTGGGCGGCGTCGGCGGCATGCGCCCGTACTCGCGCCCGCCGCGGCCCGAGTCGCGCGGGCCGGGGTAGTAGTCGTCGCGGTAGAAGTCGCCGCGCCCGTACTCCCGCTCGTCGTAGTCGCCGCGCGGGCCCCACGGACGGTCGCCGCGCGGCCCGCGCTCGTCGTCGTACTCGTAGCGGCCGCGCGGCGGCCCGAACTCCGGCCCCACGCGGTCGCGCCGCGGGCGCGGCTCGCCCTCGTAAAAATCGTCGTCCCAGTCTCCGCGGTGTCTCGACATCGAAAGCCTCCCCTCCGCCCCGACGCCGCGACGCCGACGCCAGTCCGCACACGTATGCGCGAGCTGGGGTCACGTCGGATGTACGTCGAGGGGAACTTGAGGCCGATTATACTCGCTTCGTTTGAGATTGCCAGTAACAGGGGAGGAGACAGTTGCGAGTAGACAGTAGACAGTAGTCAGTAGGAAAAAGAGGCGGCGCGCCTTCAGCCTTCAGGCCGGGCGCGCCGCTTTGTCTTTCTACTGACTACTGACTACTATCTACTCCCCACTCCCTTACTCCCTCGTCTCGACCTCGGCGATGATTTGCACCTGGGCGCGGATTTCGAGGGAGCCGGGTTCGATGGGCGTGGGGGCGGACTGGCGGGTCATGGCGACGTTGCCGACCTCGCGTTCGTAGGGGGTGACGGGCGGGCGAAAGGCGCCGGCCTCTTGCACCTCGACGAGGCGGACGACGGTGCCGCCGAGCGTCGTGGCGATGGCGCGCGCCTTGGCCAGAGCCTCGCGCGTGGCCTCGGAGAGCGCACGCTGCCGCGCCTGCTCGTCGTTGCGCAGCAGGAACGAGAGGCCGTCAACGCTGTTGGCGCCCGCGCGCGAGCCGGCGTCGATCACCGCGCCGGTCTGCCGCACGTCGCCGACCGTCACGTTGACGGCGTTGCGTACGATGTAGCTCGTGATGGAGGGCGGCGCGCCCTCCTTATACGCGTACTGCGGCTGGAGGCTGTAGCCGCTCGTCCTGACCTCCTTGACGCCCGCGGCTGCGCGGACGGCGCGGAGCACCGCGTCGGTTCGCGAAGCGTTCTCGGCCTGCGCTTCCGACGCGCTCGCGCTCTGCGTGACGACGGCCAGCGTGATGACGACCGTGTCGGGCTGAGCTTGCACGACGGACTCGCCCGTCACGACGACGCGCACGAGCGCGCGCGCGCCGGAGCCGGCGACGACCTGTCCGCCCGCGTTCTGCGCGGCGTTGCGTTGCTGCGCGCCGCCGGTTTGTGAACCGCTGTTTGGCGAACCGCCGCCGCGCACGCGCATCGTGCGCGCCTGGAAGGGGACGCCCTCCATGTGAATCGACATCACGTCCTGGCGCACGCGCCCCTTTGCCTCGACCGACGCGCCCTCGCGGAACCAGGGCTGGCGGCGGAACTCGTTCGCGTTCGTCAGGAGGTACTTCCCGTAGTCGGCGACGACGAGCCAGCCGCCCGCCTCGACCGTCGGCGTGAGCCTCCCCAACACCGTCAACTCCTGATCGCCTTGCGCCAAAGCGCCCTGCGCCCCGCACAACAGCGCGAGCGCCAGCGACGCCGCGCGAACAACCAACAGACTTCTACGCATGATTGCGCTGCCCCCTTCCGCGATTTTGTCTCGGGAGAGAATAACAGAACCGCGGGCAGTGGCGAGCGGGCCGAGGGTTACGCGGGCGACTCTGACCTCGCGGCACGTACCCGCTCGCTACCGCTCGCGGTTCTGTTTCGGGTACGATGCGGGAGAGTCATGCAGCCTACAGGAAGAAGATTCGAGAACGCCAAAAACCCCTCGCGCGAGGGCAAGCTCGTCACGGTCGGGCGCGTCGAGGACGTGCCCGAGGGGCGCGGCGCGACGGTCGAGCTGCACGGCGGCAAGGAACTGGCGCTCTACCACATCGCCGGCCGCTTCCACGCCATCGAGAATTTCTGCCCGCACAAGGGCGCGCCGCTCGCCGACGGACAACTCACCGGCCACGCGGTCGAATGCGACTGGCACGGCTGGCGCTTCGACGTGCGCTCCGGCGCCTGCCTCAACCGCCCCTCCGAACCCGTCGAGACCTACGAGGTCGTCATCGAAGACGGGTGGATAAAGATAAGAGTTTAGTGATAAGTGATAAGTGATAAGAAAGAAGTCGGGCCTTGTCTTTTCTTATCACTTATCACTCATTACTTATCACTCTCCATCATTGCCGATGGCTTCGACGGGGCAGGCGAGGAGCGCCTCTTCGCAGAGGGCGCGCTCGGCGTCGGTCTGGGGTTGTTTGAAGACGAAGGAGTAGCCGCCGCGGTCGGCGCGCGTGAAGTTGTCGGGTGAGGTGTCGCGGCACACGTCGCAGTCGATGCAGTTCGTGTCCACGTAATAAGTGCCCGGCACGTTCTCGGGCACGCGGTCGTTCGGGTCAGCCAACGCTTTCCTCCGGAAAGCCGTGAACCGTGAACCGTGAACCGTGACAAGTGAAGACGGGTTCTTCCTCTTGTCACGGTTTACGGTTCACGGTTCACGTTATTTAATCGCAAGCATCCGGTCGAGGGCGACGCGCGCCCAGCGGGCGGTCTCCTCGGGGACGATAATCTGGTTGACGACGCGCCCCTCGACGAGCGATTCGAGCACCCAGGCGAGATTCTGCGGCGCGATGCGGTACATCGTGGCGCACATGCAAAGGTCCGGCGCCAGTAATTGAATATGTTGGTCGGGATGTTGCTTGACCAAGCGGTTCACCAGGTTCACCTCGGTCCCTACGGCCCACGAGGATCCCGCCGGTGCGGCAGCGATGGTCCTAACAATAAAATCGGTCGAACCGTTCAGGTCGCTCGCTTGTGCCACTTCGTAGGTACATTCCGGATGGACCAGCACCTTGATCCCCGGATTCTCCTTTCGCACCTGTTCGACATGCCACGGCTTGAATCGCCCATGAACCGAACAGTGGCCCTTCCACAGGATCAACCGCGCGTTACGCAACTGCTCCTCCGTGTTGCCACCCAGCTCGCGGTGCGGATCCCACACCACCATTTGGTCCAACGGAATACCGAACTTCGCACCGGTGTTACGCCCCAGATGCTGATCGGGGAAGAACATCAGCTTCTCGGCACGCTGCAGATACTTATCGAATAACGGCACGGCGTTGGTTGACGTG
>JBEVJD010000453.1:0-36091 GCA_040510435.1 Pyrinomonadaceae bacterium
GCCCGGCCGCGACGCGGCTGAGAGCCGCACAGCATACCGCGCGACCTCATCGGCGACGACCACCTGACGCACCAGCCGCTGGAACTCCATGATGTCGCCGCCCGAGAGCACCCGCGCCGGCGCCGGCGGCTCCACACCAGTCGTTTCGGTGACGACGTGGACCTCATCGCTCTCGGAGAGATAGGTCATGACCACGTTGAACATGAAGCGATCGAGCTGGGCTTCCGGGAGTGGATACGTCCCTTCCAGTTCAACGGGGTTCTGCGTCGCGAGCACGAAGAACGGCCGTTCCAAGGGATAGGTCCGGCCTGCCGCGGTCACGTGGTACTCCTGCATCGCCTCGAGGAGCGCCGCCTGCGTTTTCGGCGGCGTCCGGTTGATCTCGTCGGCGAGGATGATCTGCGCGAAGATCGGACCGGTCACGAACCGCAACGTCCGATGCCCGGCTTCCTCGTCGAGCACCTCGGTTCCGGTGATGTCAGCAGGCATCAGGTCGGGCGTGAACTGGATGCGCTTGAAGGAGAGGTCGAGCACGGAGGCGATGGTGCGGACGAGCAAAGTCTTGGCGAGACCCGGCACGCCCGTGATGATCGAGTGCCCGCCCACGAAGAGCGAGAGCAGCACCAACTCGACCACCTCGTCCTGCCCCTTGATGGCCTTGCGTATCTCCCGAAGCAAACCCTCGCGCGCCATCGCGAGCCTCTCCAACAGCTCCTCGTCGCGCAGCACGTTCGTCTCGACCGCCATTCGTTCTCCTTAAGGATGTGTGCCCGTTTGAAAATCACCGCTCCGTAGGAGCGAAATGTTTATAGTTAGAAATAATTAATGTGAAAGTTCATAAAACAACCTGGACTATAAACATTCCGCCCCTCCGGGGCTGTTCGAACAGCCTCTCTTCTTTTCTTCACTGTCCTGTGATGGTCAGCAGAAGCTCCTGCGCCTTCTCGTAACTCGGCGCGGCTTCGAGCGCGCGGAGCACCGAGCGTTTGGCCTCGGCCGTTCTGCCCAGGACATGGTAGGCGCGTGCGACGTTGTAGTTGGCCTCGGCCTCGTTGGGCGGGCGGAGTGCGAGCGCCGCCTGGAACGACGCGAGCGCGCCCGCCGCATCCCTGGTCTCAAGGTACAGTTCGCCCGCGCGCGCGTGCGACGCCGGCTCGAAGGGCGCGACGTAGAAGCCGAGCCGCAGGGCTTCGAGCGCGCGGGCGCGGTCGCCCTGCCTGACGCGCAGGTCGGCCAGCCGGCCGAGCGCCTTCAGGTTCGTCTCGTCGTGCTTCAGCAGCGACTCCAGAGCCTCGGCGGCGGCGGCCGCGTCGCCCCGCTTCTCGTGTATGTCGGCGAGCGCCTCGTAAGGGTTCCCCTCGCCCGCGAAGTATGGGAAGAGTTCGGCCGCGCGCCGGAAGTGTTGGACGGCGCCTTCAACGTCCCCCTCGTCGCGCAGGAGGTGCCCCGCGCGCAGCCGCAGCGCGAAGGTCTCGCGCGTCGAGAGCAGTCGGAGCACGGCCTCCTTCGGCAGCGACGCCGCGGCCGACAGCGGCGCCACTCCCATTCCCTCTTGCAGCGGCCGCGCCTTCGCCCCCACGTACTCCATGAAGGCGTGGTCGAACTCCGCCTCACTTAACTTCAGAGCCTGCCGCAAAACGTCGGGCGTGCGCGCCTTGTCGCGGTAGAGCGCGAGCATCCTGAGCACGGCGTCGAAGCCGTGACGCTCGACGACGAACTCGACGACCTGCGACGCCTGAAAGTATGCGAGCGACACGTCGTCGGCGCGGCGCGGGCGCATGAAGCCCGCGTCGAGGTCGGCGATCTTGAACCAGCGCCCGTCGGCGTAGGCGCGCAGCACCGAAGGGTTCCACCCGCCGCCCCAGCCGGGGCGCGCGAGCCGCTCCTCGTAGACCGAGAGCCCTTCGGAGAACCAGCGCGGGATGCGATAGTCGGTCATCTGGAGCGTGATGACGTGCGTGTACTCGTGCCAGAGCGTGCCGCCCCAGTTGAACTCGCCCGCGGGGCGCGCCGAGGGCGAGTCCTGCGCGATGACCTGCCCGAAGCAGACGCCCAAAGCGCCGAGACCGGGCAGCCCCAGCGCGCGCACGGCGAAGTCCTCGTGATTGGGGAAAAGCTCGACGACGATTGGCCCCTTCGGCGTGAACTTGTACTTCGCGGTCAGCTTCGCGGCGGCCTCTTCGAGCAGGCCGGCGGCGAGGGGCCCGAGCACTTCCGTCTCGCCCGAAGCCGACTTGACGACGAAGGCGCCGCGCCGCGTCTCGCGGAAGTCGCGCATCGCGTCGAGCAGGTCGAGCGTGTTCTTGGCCCACGCGTTGAACGGGTCGCCCTCGAAAGACTTCTCGACCTCGGCCCGCCCCTCCTCCATCCGGCCCAGGCGCAGGAGCGCCATCCCGAGCGCGAGGCGCGCGCTCCAGCGGCGCGGCGCCAGTTCGACGGCGCGGCGCGCGAACTCGGCCGCCTCGCCGACGCGGCGCGTGATGGTCGCGTAGTGCGCCAAGGTCTCGTAGAGACGGCCGTAGCGCGGGTTGACCGCGAGCGCCTGCGCGGCCGCCGCCGCGTAGTCCTGGTCTTGCAGGTAGAGCTGCGCCGCGCGCAGCGCGTGCAGCTCGGAGGCGCGCGGGTTGACGCTGAGCCCCTTCTCTAGCTCGGCCGTGGCCTCGTCGTGCTCGCCCGCTTCGAGCGCGAGCGCGGCGGCGAGGGCGCGCGCCTCGACCATGTTGGGGTTGACTGCGAAGACGCGCGTGAGCGCGGCCACGACCTGGTCGCCGCCTTCGAGCCGCTTGTTGGCGGCGACGCCGAGGTACGCCCGCGCGCTGTTAGGGTTGATGGCAAGCGCGTCGGCGAAGAAGACGGCGGCCTCGGCGTAGTTGTACTTCTCCGTGAACAGCTCGCCGCCGCCGAGGTGCGCTTCGAGGTATGCAGGGTCGGCCTCGATGGCTTCCGCGTAGAGGTTCCGCGCGTCCTGAAATTTTTCCAGCCGGACGAGCGCGCGCGCGACCGTGGTGAGCGTCGGCGCGTCGTCCGGCTCGTTCTCGTTGTAGAACCTGACGAGCGCGCTGTAGATTTCGCGCGCGCGCTGCTCCTGCCCCGTCGCTTCGAGCAGCTCGGCGCGGCGCAGGTCGGACGCGAGCCGCGCCGCCGGCCCCTCGCCCGCGGGCGAGGCCGCCGCGCGCTCGAACTCCGTGATCGCCTCCGCGTAACGGCCGGTCGCGGCCAGCGCCTCGGCCAGCTCGTGGCGCACGCCCCCGGCCTCCGGGTGACCGTTGAGAAACGCGCGCGCCGCGCCCTCGGCCTCCGCGTAGCGACCCGTCTCCAACTGCGCGCGCAGCAGAAGCCTCTGCGCCGAAGCGTCCGCGGGGCTCTCCTTCAGCCGCGCGCCCAGAAGCTCCAGCGCGCGCGCGTAGTCGCCGCGCTTCAACGCGGCCTCGCCCGGCGGCGAAGGGGTTGAAGAGAGGTTGTCAATCGTGATCTGGGCAGAACCGGCGGGCGCGTGCGCGAGGGCGAAGACGCAGGCAAGCGCCGCGGAGAGCGCCAGCGCGGGCACGAACCTGCGCCCTGACCTTTGCAGATTCGGGACGGCCCGGAGCGTCGAACTCGTCTTGAAAACTGCCCTCACTGCGCTCCCCTCTTGATGACGCGATTCACCTTCGCGAGGCTCACGAAAAGCCTCTCAAGCTCCGCCTCGTACTCGGCCTCGGCCAGCAGACCTTTCCGAGACTTGAGCTGTTCGACCTCGCCTTCGAGCCGCTCGCGCTCGCGCAGCAGCCGCGCCGTCTCCGCGTTGGACGCGGCCTGCTCCACGGAGAGCGAGTCGAGGTAGGTCGAGCGCGCGAGCGCGCCGTCGCCGCCCTCCGCCGCGGGGTGGCCGACGCCGTCGCCGCTGTCGTCGAGCAGCGCGTGCTCGGTCGCCAACCGCCCCGCGCGCTTGTACTGCTCGGCCGTCAGGCGCGACGCGTAGTCGAAGGCTTCGAGCACGGAGACGCGACCGTTCTGGTCGGAGTCGGAGTCGCGGCTCCCGAGCGCGGCGATGAAGTGCTCGGGGAAGCGCGTCGCGTTCTGCTCCTGCCCGCTGCGCGTCGCGGTGACGACGACGCGGCCGCGCGCCGAGAGCGGCTTGATGAACTCGCCGCTCGCGCTCGCCATGTTAAAGACGATGACGCGCCGCGACGGCAACCCGCCCAGCAGCTCGGCGTACTCCGCGGCCGGGAGGTCTGGGCCGACGAGGCTGAACTTGGCCTGCCGGCCGTCGAAGGTGCCGTGGCCGATGAGAAAGACGAAGACCGTACTGTCAGGCCCGGCCGACGCGCGCAACGTCTGGAAGGCGCGCCGCACGTCCTCGGCCGTGGCGCGCAGGCCGCCCGCGTCGGGCGCCTCCGTCAGCACCGTGACCCGCGAGTGGTCGAACCCGTAGCGCCCGACGAGCGCGCCGTGTAGCTCCATCGTCCACTGCTTGAAGCGCTTCGCAAACTCCGCCTCGCCGCTCGCGCCGCTGACGATGACGGCGTACTTGTTCAGGTCGGCCGCCGGCCGCGCCGCCTTCTCCTGCGCGCACGTCACGCCCGCCGCCGCGCAGCCCCAGACGAGAGTAATGATGAGACGACGCCACATGCCAGTTAATCGAAAATTAACCACAGAGACACAGAGACACAGCTTCAGAACACAGCTTTAAGTTTTGAGCTGTGCCTCTGTGTCTCCGTGGTGAACTCCTCTTGACTATCATTCAACTGAAAACAGCAATTAATGTCATGCCAGCCCGTGCCGCTTGCGCAGGAACCACTCGCCGCTCAGGAGCCCGACGAGCAGCAGGAAGATGACGGGCATGTCCCACAGGTCTTTCGTCACGGGTCGCGAGTTGTCGGTCTGCCTGTAGGTCAGGTCGTCAACGAGCGCGCCCGCCTCTTCGAGCGTGTAGTACTTGCCGCCCGTCTCCGAGGCGACGCGCTTGAGCAGCTCCTCGTTGAGCGCGGCGTCGTAGAACTCGCGGTTCAGCTCCGCGACCAGGAACTCGGACTGCGCCTCGGCCTCGCCGATGGAGGAGCCCGACGCCGTCAGCTCGATGCGGTGCCGCCCCATCTCGTCCGACTTAAACTCGCCGACGTAGACGTTCGTCTCGTCGCGCGCGGTGAAGCGGAGCGGCACGTCCGCGTACGCGCCCGAGGGTTTCACGACGCGCGCGACGGCGCGGGCGTCCGCCGACGTGTTGAACTTCTTGTCCCGCAGGTCGGCGACGATGCGCACCGCGTCGCCGGGGGCGTAAACATCCTGCTCGGCCGCGACCTCGAACTGCCGCGGCGTGGACTGCACAAGGTAACGTAACATCTGACGCCAGAAGTTCTCGTGAGCGTTGCTCTTAGAGTCCATCCGCATGCGCCAGCGCCAGGTGTCGGACGCGGTGAAGGCCAGCGCCTGACCGCGCCCGTAACGCTGTTGCGCGAGCAGCACGACCGACCCGCCCCCCGCGCGCCCCTCCGCGGCCGCGCGCCGCGCTTCGAGCAGCACGGTCGCGCCCGGCTTGACGCCGCTCGCCGCCTCGGGCACGGAGATCGGCGGCAGCTCGTTCCACGTCTTCAGGCTCTGCTGCCGGTCGTCGCTCAGGCGCGTGACGGGGTGCGACGCGCCGCGCGCCGTGAGCTGCGCCTTGAAGGCGGGCGCGCTCAGTTGGGGGTTCGCCTCCTGCGCGGCGCCCGCGGCGCGCGCCGCGAGCGTGAGCGGGAGCGCGTCGGCCACGGGCGTGCCCGCGTAGCCGCCGCCGCCGAAGGCGTAGCGCCCGCCCGCGGCGAGGAGCCCGCCGCCGCGCCGCGCGACGAAGGCTTCAATCGCCCGCAACTGCTCGATGGTGAAGAAGCTCGCCTCGACGCTCCCGAGCATCAGCCCGTCGTAGGCGAACAACTCCTCCTCGGTCTTGGGGAAGCCGTCGGCCAGCTCGGCCTCGCCCGAGACGCCCTGCCGGTAGAGCTTGTTTTCGCCCGTGCGGAGCAGCGAGACCAGCTCGACGTTCTTCTCGCCGCGGCTCATGGACTCGCGCAGCTTGCCCAACTCCCAGCGCGGCTCGCCCTCGATGTAGAGCACGCGCATCGGCCCCTCGACGACCTCGACCAGCGCCTCGCGCCGGTTGTTCTCCAACGTCAGCTCGTCCGCGAGCGGCTGCACGTCAAACGTGTAGCGGTGCACGCCCGGCGTCGTGGGCACAAGCTCCAGCCGGACGACCTCGGTCTCGCCGCCGCGCAGAGAGAACTCCTCGGTCTTGACGGCGCGCCCGTCCTCGCTCGCCGCGACGCGCACCTTCGTCGCGCCGTAGCCGCTCGCGCGCACGAACGCCTCGACCTCGACGCTCGACCCAACGAGCACGCGGCGCGGCAGGTTCACGCGCACCAGTTCCGCGTCGGCCGGGCGGCGCGCGCTCCCCACGCCGACGGTGTAGACGGGCAGGCCGCGCGCGCGCAGGTTCCGCAGCTCGGCGGAGAGGTCTGCGCCCGCGTTCGACGCGCCGTCCGAGACGAGCACGATGGCGGAGAGCGGCGCCCCCGTCGAACGCCGCGCGGCCTCGGCGAGCGCGCCGCCCACGTCGCTCGACAGGCCCTCGCCGCTCAACTCTTCGCCGCCGTCGCCGACGTTGTTGAGCTGGTTCGAGAACCCGTACGCCTGCGTCTTGAACCTCTCGCGCAGGCGCGTCTGGAAGGGGCCGTCGGCGTCGAAGAGCGCGCCGCGCATCGCGTCGAGGCGCGTGAGCCCGCCCGAGGCGTCGGCCATCTGCATGCGGCGCGAGTCGTCGGCGACGAGCGCGACGGTGCTGCTGCGCGGGATGACCGAGGGGACGACCACCACCGGCTTTAAGAGCAGGAAGAGGATGAGCAGGAAGAGCGCCGAGCGGAGCGCGACGAGCGACCAGCGGGTGCCTCCGCTGATCCGCGCGCGCGGCCGGACGTAGGCGAAGTAGACGAAGGCGAGCAGCAGCAGCGCGCAGGCCACGATGACGAGCGCGTGCGGGCGCACGTCGAAGCCGAAACGCCCGTTCGTGAAAACGGCACGCTCGTGACCCGAAAAAAACTGCACGAGTCGTTCCATGCAAGGGAACTCGACGGCGACCGGGTCAGTACCACCGCGGTAGCGGATGGTACTGACCCGCTTTAAAATTCAAACGCCCCGGCGGCCGCGGACAACTCTTAACCGACCCGCGACCCGCCGAAGCGTTGGCGTATGGCGACAATATCCAATCTGGCAAACCGAAAGTCAACACCCTCTCGGATGCTTCCGCGGGCCTCGTTCGTTTGCCGCCGCGCGCCGTCCAAACCGAGTCCAGTTCCTACCGTTTTCTGAACCCCGACCCGAGCGCGACGCCCGAGCGCCGCTCCTCGCAGGCGCGCACGACGCACCCGGCGATCTCTTCGACGGCCGCCTCGGGTCGCCGTCCCCGCTCGTTGATGCCGCAGACGGCCGTCGTGCAGGCGTGGTCTAAGCCCGGGCTCCAGCGCAAGTTCCCCGCCTCGTCACGCCCGTACGTGATGTAGGCCGAGAGCGTGTTCAACCCCGTGCCGGGTCGCTCGCCGATGAGGTGCACGACCGCGTCCACGCCGAGCAGTTCGCCCGCGTGATAGCCCGCGCGCACGCGACCCTGCGCGACGACCACGTCCGTCTCCCCGACGTGCAGGCCCGCCCCCTTCAGCTCGCGCCGCAGCCGCGGCAGGACGGCGCGCAAATTCTCGTTGAGCGCGTTGGCGTTCAGCCCGTCCGAGAGCACGACCTGCACGCGCGGCCTGCGCGCGCCGTAGACGCCCGCCACGGCGTCGGCGTCCTCCGGCCGCAGCCTCTCGCCCGCGGCCGGCTCCGAAAGATACTGCTCCCTGTCGCGCGCGAGCGTGCGCACGCGCAGATAACTCTGACTGACTTCGCGCAGCACGCCTTCGTCGAGCGTCGAGTAGAGCGCGCGCCGCGCGTGCCTGTAAATCTTCGCCAGCCGCGCCTCGACCGCGGGCGGCGCGTTGAACTCGTCCGCGTGGCCGAGGCCGAGGTCGTAGCCGCGCGCGGCCAGCGCCGCCGTCTTCTTCGAGCCTTCGGCGCGTAGCGCCTCGTCCGTGCGCGTGTCCCCGCCGGCCTTCATGTAAGCGGCGTAGAGCGAGGCGGCGCTCTCCGCGTCCGCGCGCGGGAGCCCGCGGCCGTCGATGACGCCAAGCTCCGTCAGGCGCCTCTGCATCGGCGTCGAAACGTGCCTTCCGGTCTGGCGGCGCAACTGCGGGTGCTCGCGGAAAGAGGTCGTGAGGTAGCCGAGCATCGGGTCGGCGTTGCCCGCGACGGCCATCAGATACGCGGGCGCTGACACCTCGACGATCTCGGCCGTCAGCCTCTTCAGCTCCGCCGGCTCGATGCCCATGTGGAAGGTCGAGCACACGTCGAGCCCCATCGTCAGCCCGTGCAGCTTCGCCATCAAGGTGTCTTCGAGGCACGCGCGCAGGAGTTGTGCGCCAGTCCGGAAGACCTCCGGCCCGATGAAGCCCGCCACGTCGTTGACGATCATCCACGCGCCCGTCCTCTTCCCGATGTGGCGCGCGACGCCGTAGCTACGCGCTTCGAGCGTCAACATGTCCACACCCTCGGCCGCGCCGTTCGTGACCTCCGACCCCTGCCCCGTCTCGAAGTAGAGTCCTGGGAAGCCGCGCGCGAGGTCTAACACGCCCTCAACGTCTAAGCCCACCATCCCGCCGAGCGCCTTCGAGGTGCCCGCGAGACTCTGAAAGCCCACGTCAACACGCGCACGCTCCCGCGCGCTCGACTGCTTCACGATGTCGGAGAGGACGCAGTAGCGCGTGGGGAGCCGCAGACGCTCAACGACCGCGCGGAGCAGTTCTTCGAGCCGGACGATTGTCTCCACGTCGTCGCCCGCGGGGTTGAGCCCGAGAATCACGTCGCCGCAGCCGTATGTCAGACCTTCGAGGACGGAGAACAGTATCTCCTCCTCGTCGTCGCCGGGGCTGTTCGGCTGAAGCCGCGAGCCGAAGTGCCCGGGCGAGCCGATTGACACGCCCTCGCCCGGCAGCGGATTGAAGAGGCCGCGCGCGACGTTTGACAGCTCGTCGTTGGTCATCAACTTCGCGACCGCGGCGATAGCCTCGCTGCTCAAGCCGTCCCTGTAGCGGCGCACCCACTCGGCCCCGCCGCGCCCGAGCAGGACGGCCTTCAACTCCGCGACCGTCAGGCCGGAGATTTCCGCCGCGAGCCGACGGTCTTTCGCGGCGTCGAGCGCCTCGCTCACGCCGTCTTCGACGAACGCCGACGCCGTCAACTTCCCTATCTCGAACGCGCCGAGCGCCTCGCGCGCCGACGCCCGCACGGCATCGTCACGCGTCCCGCCGACGCCCCGGTCGCCCTCCTTGAACTCGTTGGCGAGGGCGAACGTCCGCAAAAGCTCCTGCCGGTTGAAGGTCATGTTCGGGGTATGTCTCCGGCCCACATTCTATCCCGAACCGGCCCGCTTCCGAATATTTTACCGAGACAGGCCGAAGGCCGCCCCGGCGATAAGCTCGCCAAGACGGCCTACTCTCAGTGGTCAGTAATGGATCGAATCTTCGCGCACGCCCCGGCGGGGACGAGAGGTGCGGCGGAGTTTCTAAAGGGCTGAGCCCGCGTCCGCCTCAGCCTTCGTCCGCGCCCTTCTCGGCCTCGCCTTCGACCGCAGGCGCATGTGCCTCGGTGACCCCGTCCTCCGCCGCGGGGTATTGGCCGGGCAGGAGCACGACGTTCCGCCATTTTCGGATCGTGCGCGAAGTGGGGGCCTCCGCCTCATCATCCATAGAGATGCCTGTCGAGGGCTTGATTTCAAGCCCGCTCAGCATGTGAATCATGCTTTCCAGCCGCCAGCCCTCCTTCTCCAGCAGGTGCGACGGCAACGAAGCCTGCGAGGCCAACAGCGCCCCCTCGCTGACCGCGTGCGAACGGCCACCGTGCCTAAGCTCTTCGAGCTGGTGGATGAGCTGGGATTTCACGGCGGCGTAATCGCGCGTCAGGTCTAACTTGCGCACGGCGCCGGACATGATCGTGCCGACAGCGTTTAGGAGCGGGCGCAGGCGCTCCAGCAACTGGTTCCTCTCTTTACTGGCGTCGGGGATTCTGAGCAGGTCGCCGTCGTACTGAATTTCGGCGGGTCTGCTTATCGACTCGCGCGGGATGATGATAAGGGGGGTTGTCGTCGGGCCGGCCGCGCCGAACACGGCGGTGGAGGCGCTCAGCAGAAGCGAGGCGAGTTCGATGGGCTTATCCTCGACCAGTTTCCGCAGCCAAGACCTCTCGTCCTTGGAGCTCTCCGCCTCTTTCACGGGCTGGGCGTTGGCCGGGTCGTCGTCCCTCGGCGGCCCCCCTCCGGCACCGACCTGCGGCGCGGCCGGGGCCTCTGCGGGCGCGCCCCCTTGGGTCGGAGGCGCACCCCGATACTTAACCTGCGCGGATATCCTTGTTTGACTGGCCCCCGTCAGGTCTATGTAGTGATTGTACTCGAAGACTAATGCGAACTCCGGGTAGTGAGAAAAGCCTTCCACCATCGAACGGAATTGTTCGGGGGTGACTGTGGGCGACAGTTGATCGAATAAGTTGTTCATGGCTTCCCCAAAACAGGATTTCCCCGAAGAGTGTGAGAACCGGCCCAGCGTTTGAGGGCGGCACCTTATTACTATTCGCACGGAATTGGGTAGCCGTTTCCGGACGGAAGCCGCGCGGCCCCGAAACTATCTTCCGCCCCACACGCCCCCCGCACGACGCGCCCGTGGAGCGCGTTCAGCGCACGCCGACCGGCTCCAGCCGGAATCTGTATTCGTAAGGCTTGGCCGGCAGTCGGTACTCCCTGTGCGGCTGCGCGCCCCAACTGTCGTCGCCGCCGACGCCCATCTGCCGGTGGTCGAGGTTGACCGTGATCTCCTTCGACATCCGTATCTCGGCCGAGTGCTTCGCGCGCTCAAGCTCCGACAGAGGGAACGGCCACGCGCTGAAGTAGAACTCGGGGAGCCCGACGGCGCGCAAGCCCACGCCCGCGGCGTTGGTGAACTGCACCCAGCGCACGTCCGTGCGGTTGCCCGTCTCCTGCGGCTCGACGTACGGCGTCCAGAGTTCGTCCACCGAAGACTTGTACCGGCCGAAGGCCGCGCCAGTCCGGCGATCCCAGTACGTCTCGTGCGGCCCGCGCCCGTACCACTCGACGTTGCGGAACTCGCCGGGGATGAGCATCTGCATCCCGACGCGCGGAAGCTCCGGCGCATCCTTGCCGGGCGTGAGCGCGCTCTCGACCTCGATACGGCCGCCGCCGTAGACGGCGAACGTCGTGCGCGCCGTCGAGCCCTCGGGCGGGAGCGTCGCCTCGGCCGTCACGCGCGCCGCGCCGGGGCCGAGACGTTCGACTGAGACCCGCGTCACTTTCCTTTCGGCGGCGGCCGTGCGCCAGACGCCGAGCCGCTTCGACATCTGGTTGCCGCGGTCGTTGTCAATCGGCGCGCGCCAGTAGTTCGGCGCGAGCGGCCCCGCGATGAGCTGACGGCCCTGCACCTCGTACGATTCGAGCGCGCCGCTCTTCTTCCCGATTCGCGCGACGAAGCGCTCGCCGCGCAGCACGACAGCGTCGGCCGTCTCCTCGACCGCGAGCGCGGGCCCGGCCGACGCCGCGACGCCCGACGCCGCGGCCGGGGTCGGGGGCAGACCGTAAGACACCGGGAACTGATCCCACGCGACGACGTGCCCGCGCTTCGCCCACGGCGTGTCGGCGGCGAGCGCGAAAGTCACTTTGAGGAAGTACTCGTCGCCGGACTTCGACGGCGGACTTTTAAGTCCGAGCGTGACCTCTTCGGACTGCCCGGCGGCGGTGCGCAGGCGCGGGAGTCTGCCGCGCTGGATGACCGTCCCGTTCTCGGCGAGTTCCCACGAGCCTTCGGCGTAGGAGAGGTCTGCGAACATGTGCTTGTTGCGCACGCGGACGCGCCCCGCGGCGAGGTCAACGGGCTCAACCTTGATGAACTGGTAGACCTTCTTCACCTCTTCGAGTTCGGGCTGCACGCGGCGGTCGGCGAAGATGAGTCCGTCGCCGCCGTTGCCGTCGTTCGGCTTGTCGCCGTAGTCGCCGCCGTAGGCCCACAGGTCGCGCCCGTCCGGGGTCTTCCTGCGGAAGACCTGGTCAACCCAGTCCCAGATGAAGCCGCCCTGAAACTGCCTGTGCGACTCCAAAACGTCCCAGTATTCCTGCAAGTTCCCGACGCTGTTGCCGAGCGCGTGCGCGTACTCGACGAGGTAGAAGGGTTTTCCCTGCCCCTTCTCCTGCCAGTACTTCAGGAGGTTCTGCGGCTTCGTGTACATCGGGTTGAAGGCGTCGCTGTGGACGCTCGCGCCGCCCTCGTAGACGACGAGTTCGGGGCGGTTGGCCTTCGCCCACGCGTACGCCGCCGCGAGGTTGCGCCCCCAGCCCGCCTCGTTCCCCAGAGAGAAGAGGAAGATGCTGGCGTGGTTCTTGTCGCGCTCGACGGTGCGGCGCATGCGGTCAACGTGCGCCTCCGTGAAGTCTTCGCCGTCCGAGACGCGCTGCTTGTCGTTCGCGCCGTAGCCGTGCGACTCGACGTTGGCCTCGTCCTGCACGTAGAGGCCGTACTCGTCGCAGAGCGCGTACCAGCGCTCGTCGTTCGGGTAGTGGCTCGTCCGCACGGCGTTGATGTTGTAACGCTTCATCAGGAGGATGTCTTCCAACATCATCTCGCGCGTCGTCACCTGCCCGAGGTCTGGGTCGTGCTCGTGGCGGTTGACGCCCTTGATCATGACGGGTCGGCCGTTGACGAGAATCTGCCCGTCCTTAATCTCGCTCGCGCGGAAGCCGAGCCGCCACGGGATGACTTCGAGCACGCGGCCCCGTGCGTCTTTCAGGGTCAGCACGAGCGTGTGGAGGTTCGGCTCCTCGGCCGACCACTTCAGAGGGTTCGATACATTCTGCGACAGGTCGATTGAGACTTCGCCGCCCGCGGGCGCCGTGCCAACGCCCTCGAACGGCGCGCCGACCGACGCGCCGCGCGCGTCGAAGAGCTTCGCCTGAATCGTGAACTTCTCTGCGGACGAGCGGGCGTTGCGCACCTTCGCGTTGACGGCGAGCCGCGCGTCCGCGTACTGCGCGTCGAGGTGCGTGCGCGCGTAGAAGTCGCGGACGTGGACGGGCGCGCGCGACACAAGTTCCACGTCGCGGAAGATGCCCGAGAGGCGCCAGAAGTCCTGGTCTTCGATGTAGCTCCCGTCGGAGAAGCGGTAGACCTCGACGGCCAGCGTGTTCTCGCCCGGCCGGACGAACTTCGTGATGTCGAACTCGGCGGGCAGACGGCTGTCCTCGCTGTAGCCGACCCTCTGCCCGTTGACCCAGACGTAGCAGGCCGAGTTGACGCCGCGCAGCACGAGGAAGGTCTCTCGGCCCGCCCAATTCGCCGGGACGTTGAAGGCGCGGCGGTAGGAGCCGACGGGATTGCGCTCTTCAAACGTCGTCCAGTCCTTCGGCGGCTCGCCCATGACCTTCGGCGCGTCGCGTTTGAAGGGGTAGACGATGTTGAGGAAGATGGGCGTCCCGTAACCCTCGAACTCCCAATTCGCGGGGACGCGAATCTCCTTCCACGCGGAGACATCGAACTCCGGTTTGTAGAACTCGACCGGCCGGAGCGACGGCTCCTTCACCCAGTGAAACTTCCAACGGCCGTTGAGCGAGCGCACGAACGGCGAGCCGGGGGCGGGCGGCGCGCCCGGCGCGAACGCCAACACGCCGCGCCGCGCCGACGTTTCGTCCGGGTAGGGGATGAAGGTCGCGTGCGCGGGCTCCTCGTTGATGCTGAAGACGCGCGGGTTCTCCCAGTCGGGCGTCTCCGCCTGTCGCGCCTGTGACGGAACGAACGAACAGGCGAGTAGAAGAATGAAGGGGGCGACGAACCTTCTCATCAGTTGCTCCTTGGCTCGGCTGGCGGGGCGTGGCTGACCCATCGGCGGAAGTTCTGGTCGAACAGGCGCGCCGCGTCGCGCTCTATCTCCACGCGCGTCACCCCGCGCCCACTTTCGAACAGCCGCGTGTAACTCTCGGAGAGAGCCTCGGCGACGACGCGGCGCGAGTGCCGCCACTTGTAGATTAACTGTTCGAGGATGCGCGCGTCCGAGTGCTGCGCCACGAAGGAGGTGCCCAGCAGTTCGATTCTCTCCGTCGTAATCTCTTTAATGATCGAGGGGTTGTTGAGGAACCACCAGCAGCCGAACGGCATCAGGTTCGAGAACTTCCGCGCCGACACGCACAGCTCGTGCTGGTTCTCGCGCGACAGGAAGGTCGAGAGGAACCGCACCCCGGGGTTCTCCGCGCACAGCCGCTCGACCGCATCGACGCGCGCGCGCCCCACGCCGTCGCCCGCCGCCCGCAGCGCCGGGTTGACGCCGCGCCGCACCCCGACCATCAACGCGAACGCGACGCCGTGAGAGAGCGCCGTCGGTATGACGACATCTCGTATCAGTCTGTCGCGCGCGTCCTCCGCCGGATGGTCGAAGTCGTCGGGCAGCGACACCGCCATGTAGAGCGGCCGCATGCGTTCTATCCAAACGTCGAGGAAGCGCCGCACCTCGCCCGCCGTCCGGCCCGACAGCCCCTCATCGACCTCGTAGCCGCGCGCCGCGAGTTCGGCCGACGTGCCCGCCCAGTCGTTGAGCAGGCCGTCCATCCGCAGCGCCGCGTGGAACCGCCCGTCCATCTCAACATTTCCCTCCCAGACGCGCGCCTCCTGTCCGTCGAAAGGGTCGTTGGTCATCACCACGTCGCTCACGCCCGCCAGCCCGAGCACGCGCCCGAGGTGTTCGGCGGGGTCTTGCTCGCGGAAGAAGTCGCGCGCCTCGTTCAAGTCCGCCGCCGAGGTGTCGAGGCCGAAGGCGTCGAGCACCGTGACGACGCCGCGCGCCGCCTCCGAGACGGGCGCGCGCTCGACGAACAGAGTCCGCCAGACGAGGTCGGCCTGCGCGGGCTTCGGCATGCGCCAGAACTCTTCGTAAGTCACCGCCGCGGAGCGGAAGGTCTCGGCGACGAGGTAGTGGTAGGTGAGCAGTTCGTCTATCCCCGACAGCCCGAGGTCGCCGAACTCGGGCGCGTAGAGGTGCGTGTGCATGTCGAAGACCGGCGCGGCCCCGACGACCTCAGACACCACGCGCCGCAGTTCTCCCGGGTCATTCAGGCGCGGCCCGCTTCGATTCTCAGTCACGCTGGTTGTCATCTCTCCTCCTCGCGGCAATCTCTAACAGAAGTCCGTGCCCCATCACAACCGCTCACTTCCCCTCCTTCGACAGCTCGCGGTAGAAGCTCTGCAAGACGTAGAAGGCTTGCTTGCGCTCGCCGCGGTTCGAGATGAGACCCTTGCGGTTGTAGAAGTCCTGTATGCGCGGCAGCGGGCGGCGCGGCGAGCGGAAGTCGGTCAGAATCCACGGCGACATCCCGCGCAAAGAAGGTATCCGCCGCAGCATCGCGATCTGGTGCTCGTAGATGTCGCGCTGGTACTCCTCCGTCCAGCGCTGCCCCTTGTCGCCGTGGTGGCCGTAGAGCGCGTCGCCGCCGAACTCGCTCATGACGAGCGGCTTCTCCAGCGTCACCTTCCACGTCAGGCGGTCGGCCTTCTCCGGCGGGCCGTCGTACCAGCCGACGTACTCGTTGCAGCCGAGCACGTCGAGGTGCTCGCCCAGAGGGTCGTCCACCACCTGCGTGTGCGGGCCTTCGTAGCGGCGCTCGTTGGCCGCCGTCAGCAGCCGCGTCGGGTCGAGCGCGCGCGCGTGTTCGATGAGCCCTCTGAGAAATTTGTTCCGCGGCTCGCTCACGGGCGTCTCGTTCGCCACCGACCAGAGGACGACCGAGGCGCGGTTGCGGTCGCGCGCGACCATCTCGCCGACCTGCCGCGTAGCGTTGGCGTAGGTGCCCGGGTCGTCCCAGAGGATCGTCCAGTAGACCGGCACCTCCGACCAGACCATCAGGCCCATCTCGTCCGCGACCCGCGTCATGTGCTCGTTGTGCGGGTAGTGCGCGAGGCGCACGAAGTTGCACCCAAGCTCTTTGGCCCACGTCAACAACTGCCGCGCGTCCGCGTCGTTCACCGCGCGCCCTCCGCGCAGCGGCGACTCCTCGTGAATCGAGATGCCGCGGAGGAAGACGGGCCGGCCGTTGAGGAGGATGTCAGTCCCGCGCGTCTCGATGCTGCGGAAGCCGACGCGCTCCTCGATTGTGTCGGCGCCCGCGGAGACGACGACGCGGTAGAGCTTCGGATTCTCCGGCGACCAGAGGTCGAGCCGCGCCTTGAGGCTCAGGGGCGCGAGACCGTCGGCGTCCGTCCTGAAAGTCTGCTTAACTTTCGCCTCTGGTATCTCGACGGTGACAATCTGGTTCGCCGCCGCCGCGCCGTCGAGTTTGACCCAGCCGGCGACCTCTTCGCGCGAGCCCTTCTTCAACTGGACGAAGTAGTCGCGGACGAACGTCTCGGGCACCTCGACGAGCGCGACCGAGCGCGTGAGGCCGCCGTAGTTCCACCAGTCCGTGTTGAGCGTCGGCACGGCGTCGCGCCGCCGCTTGTTGTCCGCCTTGACGACGAGGAAGTTGCCGCGCTCGCGGACGCGCTCGGTGACCTCGAAGTTGAAGGACGTGAAGCCGCCCTCGTGGCGCCCGAGCTTCTCGCCGTTGAGGTAGACGACCGCCTCGTAGTTGACCGCGCCGAAGTGCACGAAGAGGCGCGTGCGCGGCTTCTTCTGATAGTCGAAGGACTTCTTATACCAGACCGTCCCCTCGTAGAAGAGCAGCCGCTCGTCCTGCGAGTTCCAGTCGCCCGGCACGTACATCTGCGGCGAATCGTCGAAGTCGTACTCGACGAGGTCGGCCGGCGTCTTCGGCTTCGCGTTGCGGAAGTAGCCGTTCGGGCTCTCCCTGGAGCGGTAGTCGTAGAAGCCGTTCTCGTACGGGTCGATGATCGTCTGCCAGCGCCCGTCGAGGCTCAAGGCGTGACGGCCGCCGACGTTCGTCATCAAAGGCGCCTGCGCCCGCGCGCCCGCCGCGGCACAGACCCACAGGACGAGACACAGCGCCCCGAATTTTATCTTCAAGGTTAAGACCTCCGGCAGTTATTAAACACCGCAGACACAGAGGCACGGCTGGTTGAGAGCTAAAGATTTAAAGCTGTGTCTCTGTGTCTGCGGTGGTGAACCCTTCTCCGCTAACGCCCAGGCTTCCACTCAAGAATCGAGACGGTCTGCGGCGCGATGTCCTCCGTCCCCTCGCCCTGCCCCTGCCCGACCCTCTGGACGAAGAGGTGCAGCTCTTTCTTCATCCGCCAGACCTCGGGGTCGTAGGTCGGCTCCCACATCCCGACCGGCTCGTCGGTTAAATCGCTGACGGCGCAGTCACCGCTCGGAAGGTGCTGACAGGCGGCGACCGAGACGCGTTCGCCGCGTTCCGCGTCGCGGAAGAGCACGAAGACCTCGGGCCTTCCCCCGCGAGTGTTGACGACGACCTGCGGGCGCGAGACCGGGATGCGCCGCGTGCCGCGCCCGGAGAGGCTGAAGGGTGTCGTGCGGCGCGTGACCTGGACGCTGCGCCAGCGCCGGCCGTCCCGGTAGACGAGATGATACTGCGGCACACGCGTCCCCGCCGGCCGCCAGTAGCCGACGACGTACGGGCGGCCGCGCGCGTCGGCCGTCATCGAGGTCTGGTTGATTAGTTCGCTCCCCTGCGGGATGCGCAGGACGTACTCGGCCGACTCCGCCGTGATGGGCAACTGGTACGGCTCGCCCGTTGACTTCAGCCACGTGCGGCCGCCGTCCTCGGACTTCGCGTAACAGAGGTCGTGGTTGGTCGCCACGTCGGGCGTCTCGCGCCAGACCCAAGAGACGTGAATCGCGCCCTTCGCATCCACGAACGCCTGCCAGTAGGCGTTGCGCTCGCCCTCGCCGTCGAGGAGTCTGTCTTGCAGACGCGCCCAGCGCTTCGTCTTCACGTCGTAACGGTTGAGCACGAGGTTGCCGCCGCCCGAAGCCCCGTCGCGGTAGAGGAAGAGCAGGCCGCCGCCGGGCAGCTTATAAAATTCAGGGTAGGTGACTCGGCCTTCCTTCTCGCCGCGCATCGGCGTCTGCGCGGAGAGTTCGAGCAAGCCCGGCCGCAAGCCCCGGCAGTATTGCAGCGGCGAGTCGTGCTGGTTCCAGACGACGTGCAGAAACCCTTCGCCGTCCACGGCGATGCTGATCGACCTGTGCGCGTCGCGCGCGTCGCCCGTGTACTGCGTCCGGCGCAAATCCCATGCGTCCGTCCCCAGCCTTCGCTTCGCCAGCACCACCCGCGCCTCCGCGTCGTAGAAGGCGACGTACTGCCAGCGCCCCTGGCTGACGACCGAGTTGCGACGGAAGATGACGGCGTTGACCTGATTCCTCGCCCACCCTTCGCCCACGCGCACCAGGCGCACCGCGCCGCCCCGCCCCGAAGAGTCCGCGGCCGCGGCATGACCCGCCGACACGGCGAGGGCCAGGCACAACGCTGACAGGTGAATGCCCTTCATCATTCTCACTTCAGCCGTCATGTTAAAGCTTCGCGTTCAAGATAACTCCTGGGCGGAGCCGCTGGCGAGTGCGTGACAGGCCGGAGCGCGCACCGGCCTCCGCGCGCCATTGAGTGAAAAGAAAAATCTTGACCGTCCTACTAGTTGTATAGTAGAAAAAACTATCTTGCTAGTAGAAAGGTGATTTCCCATGACCAGGAGAGGCGCGCGGAGGTTGACGAGGGTGTTGTTGGCGGTCGCGGCGGCGGTCTGTTCGGCGGCCGCGGTCAGGGCGCAGGCGGCGGGGATGGCGGCCGGCACTGGCGGGCGGGCCGCGTCGGAGTTGCACCGGCTGGGGCTCGATTACGCCGAGCGGGGTCGCTACGAGGACGCCGTCGAGGTGCTCGCCGGGGCCGCGCAGGCCGCGCCCGGCGACGCAGTCATCCGCAACGACCTTGGCTACGCCTACCACCGCGCGGGGAGGTACGGCGAGGCCGTGCGTGCGTACCGGGAGGCGATTCGCGTGCGGGGCGACTACGCGTTGGCGTGGAACAATTTGGGGATGTCCCTCGGCGCCTCCGGCGACCAGGCCGGCGCTGTCGAGGCGCTCCGGCGGGCGCTGGAGGTCAAGCCGGACTACGCCGCGGCGCTCTACAACCTCGGCGCGGCTTACTACAGACTGGGGCGCGCGGCGGAGGCTTCGGAGTCTTTGAGGCACGCCGTCCGGCTCGACCCCAGGTACGCGGACGCGTACGTCAGCCTCGGCGTCATCTACACGGACTCCGGGCGCTACGTCGAGGCGGCCGAGGCGCTGAGGCGCGCGGCCGAGTTGAGCCCGAACTCGCCGCTCGTCCAAAGGAATCTGGGGCTCGCGTACCACAAGGCGGGGCGGCCCGAAGAGGCCGCGGGCGCTTACGTGAAGGCGCTGAGCCTCGGGCCGGACGCGGAGGTCTACAACAATCTGGGTGTGGCCTACGACTCGCTCGGCAAGAAGCGCGAGGCCGTCGAGTCGTACAAGCGCGCCATAGACCTCAAGCCGGACTACGCGGAGGCGCACTACAACCTCGGGGTGGCGCACCTGCGCGCGGGCGAGCGGGACGAGGCGCTGGGTCAGTACGCAGCCCTCAAGCGGATCGCGCCCGAACTCGCGGAGGGGCTGTTCGGCCTGCTGCGGCGCGACAGGGTGCTGGACGCCGCGAGCAGATGAAGGCCGCGAGCAAACGGGGACGAACGCGCCAAAGGAATTTGCTTGACGGTCTACTAGGCGGGTAGTAGAGTCTGTCGCCGACGGTCTGCGGCTCGGAGGGAGAGTTGATCTTGAAGAAGGGCGTGCGGCTCACGAGGATTGAGTTGCAGATAATGGAAGCCTTCTGGCGGCTGGGCGAGGCGTCCGTCCGCGAGGTGCAGGACACCTTTCAGGGTAAGAAGCGGCCCGCCTACACGACCATCCAGACGGTCGTCTACCGCCTGGAGGAGAAGGGCGCGCTGCGCAAGGTCAAGAAGGTCGGCAACGCATACGTCTTCGAGTCGGCCGTCACGCGCGACGCGACGCACCGCAGGCTCATCGACGACCTGCTCGTCCTGCTCGACGGCTCGACGGGGCCGCTGATGGCGCACCTCGTAGACTCCGGCCGCCTGTCGCTCGACGACCTCAAGGAGATAGAGGGGCGCATCAAGGGGCAGGAGTCGCAGGCGGCCGAGGGCGACGACGCGAAGCCGGCCGCCAAGAAGGGCGGAACTAAAGGGTAAGTGAAGAAATAAGTGAAAAGGTAAGTGAAGAGGTAAGCCGGCCGAAGGGGGAGCGAGAGCGGGATGGGGCCGTACGACTTGATCGCTGACTGGTCGAACCGGGCGTGGCCTCTGGTGGCCAATCACCTGTGGCAGTCCACGCTCATCTCCCTGCTCGCGCTCTGCGCGGCCGCGTCGCTGCGGCGCGCGCCTGCGGTGACGCGCTACCTCGTCTGGCTGATCGCGCTCTTCAAATTCGCGTTGCCCTCGGCGCTCATCTTCCTGCTCGCGGCACAGGCGGGCGTTGACCTCTCATCATTTTCACTTCCGCGGCATCACTTCGAATCGAGCACGCTCAACGTCTCCCCGCTGCTCTCGCCCGTGTCGAGCCCCGCCGCGCCCGCGCGTGCGGCCGAGCCTACGACGAGCGAGCCGGGGACGTTCGGCGCGTTGACGGCGGCGGCGAGGCCGGAGTCGGGCGGGCGACTCTACGGCGCGCTCACATGCGTGTGGCTGGCGGGCTGCGTGCTGCTCGGGCTCTCGTGGCTGAGGAAGAGCCGCGGGCTGTCGGCCGCGCTCCGGCGTGGGCAATATTTGACGCGCGGGAGGGAGGCGGAGGCGCTGCGGAGCGTGCGCGCGTGGTTCGGGATGCGGCGCGAGGTGCGACTGGTCGTCACGCCGGCCGTGTCGGAGCCGGGTGTCTGGGGCATCTGGCGGCCGGTCGTCCTGCTGCCCGAAGGCGTGGCGGAGCGCCTGGACGACGACGAACTCAAAGCGGTCTTCATGCACGAGTTGTCGCACGTCGAGCGCTGGGACAACCTGGCGGGCGTCTTCCAGCGCGCGCTCTGCTGCCTGTTCTGGTTCCACCCCGTCGTCTGGCTGATCGGCCGGCGGCTGCTCGCCGAGCGCGAGCAGGCGTGCGACGACATGGTGGTGCGGCGCGGCGGCGCGTCCGCGGTCTACGCTAACGGCATCGCCAAGGTCTGCCGCTACTGCCTGGGCTGGGAGGTGGCGGGGCTGGCGAAGGCGACGGGGTCGGACTTGAGACAGCGCATCGAGAGAATCATCTCGAACCGCGCCGGGCAGCGGACATCGGCCGCGCAGGTGTTGACGCTCGCGGCGCTCGCGGCCGGCGTGCTGACGCTCTCGCTCGCCTCCGGCGAAGAAAGAATCGCGCGGCCCGACTTCCGCCTCAACGAAGGGGCCGCCGCCGTCATCGACCCACGCTTCGAAGTCAATCCGCCGGTCTCTCTTCAAGCGACCACAAACGTTGACGTGCAGACGAGTCTGCGCGACGCCCCCGAGCCGCGCGCCGAAGCCGTCACGACGCCCCCGCAGCCGAAGGAGTCGGTTGGCTTAACCTTGCAGCCCGACGACCTGACCGTTACGACCGTGCCGCCGACGACGTTGGCCGCGGTCTCTTTGGAGTCCGCCGAGAGTCAAATCGTCGTGGTGGGCGCCGACACGGCCCCGCCCGAGCCTCAACCCGCGCGGGCGGCGCACACGAATCAGTCGAGCAATCTGAACCTGACGAGCGAGCCCGGGCCGCCGCCCGCCGCGGACACAATCGGCGCGGACACGATTGGGGCGGCGTTGATGAACGCCGCGGGCGCAGACTACGGCTCGCTCAGGAAGTTCATCGGCAGGTATGAGGTTGACCCGCAGAGGCGCGAGAACTTCGTCCTCGACATCACGCTTGAGGGCGGCGGGCTGTGGCTCAAGCCCTCGCACGCGCAGAGGCGCCGGCTCGTGCGGCAGTCCGAGACGGAGTTCACGGACGCATACAACGACTACCGTCTCACCGCCATTCTGGACGAGGCGGGGCGCGTCGCCGGCCTGCGGCTCGACTCCTGGGGGCGCAACGTGACCGCGCGGAGGCTGGCGCTGCCGCAGCCGAGCCTCCGTGGCAACGTCATCTTCCGCCTGCGCGGCTTCGCGGACGCGAAGGTGGTGGCCGTGGCGGGCGACTTCAACGATTGGAACCAGTCGCAGTTCCTCTTCGCGCGCGAGGGCGGCGAGTGGGTGTGCCGCGTGAGGCTGCCCGCGGGCACATACCAGTACAAGTTCATCGTGGACGGCAACTGGCTGGTTGACCCCAACAACCCGCAGTCGATCCACGACCGGCGCGGCTTCGAGAACTCCCTGCTGAAGGCCGAGTAGGTCTCGCACGCCGCGACCCTTCTGCTATCATCCCGCCGTTCTCCGAGCCCTCTCAAAGAGGCACATGTTCATGTCACGCTTCGCAAGCGCGTCGCTCGCCTGTGTCGCGCTCCTGCTCATCCCTTCGGCCTACGCACACGCGCAGCGACAGCGCGGGAGAGTCGCGCGACGCACCGAGCCGGCCGTAGCCCTCAAGCCGCAGCGCGTCTCGCTCGCCGACGGCAGGACTTTCGCGCTCAACCTCCCCGAAGGCTTCCGCGTGGCGGTCGCCGCCGAGGGCTTGAAGCGCGTACGCTTCATGGCCGTGAGCCCGGACGGGCGCGTCTTCGTCACGGACATGCACGACCTGACGGACAACCGGAAGGGCGCCGTCTACGTCCTCGACCAGTTCGACCCCGCGCGCCGAAAGTTTCTGAAGGTCACGCCCTACCTGACGAAGCTGCGCAACCCGAACAGCGTCGCCTTCCACACGGACGCGCAGGGGCGCGACTGGCTCTATCTCGCGCTGACCGGCCGGCTCGTGCGCTACCGCTACGCGAGCGGCGCCGACGCGCCACCCGGCGAACCCGAAGTGCTCGCGACCTTCCCCGACTACGGGCTCGACTACAAGTACGGCGGCTGGCACCTGACGCGCACCGTCGCCTTCGGCGCGAACGGCAAGCTCTACGTCTCGGTCGGCAGCAGTTGTAACGCCTGCGTGGAGAAGGAGGAGGTGCGCGCCGCCGTCATCGAGATGAACCCTGACGGAAGCGGCCGGCGCTTCTACGCGCGCGGCCTGCGCAACGCCGTCGGCCTGCGCTGGGTGGACGGCCGGCTCTACGCGACCGAGATGGGCGCCGACCACATGGGCAAAGACAAACCCGCCGACACGATGCACGCCCTGCGCGACGGCGCCAACTACGGCTGGCCCTATTGCTTCTATTCCGGCGCGCGCGTCTTCCCCGACCCCGAGTTCAACCCGCGCGGCCGACGGTTTCGCTGCCGCGACGTGCCCCGCGCCCTCTCGGCCTTCGACTCGCACAGCGCGCCGCTGGGGCTGGAACACTTCGGCGCGGGCGAACCCGAAGATTTAAGCGGCTCGTTCCTCGTCGCGCTGCACGGCTCGACCACGAAGAGCCTCGGCCGCGGCTACCGCGTCGTGCGCGTGCCCGAAGGGGGCGGCGCCCCCGCCGATTTCATCACCGGATTCCAACAGGCGGGCAGGGTCTACGGCCGGCCCGCCGGAATACTCAGCCACAGACCCGGCGCCTTCCTCTTAACCGACGACCACGCGGGCGTCGTCTATTACGTTTATCAGAGCAGTAGGCAGTAGTAGGCAGTAGGCAGTAGGGCAGTAAGCCCCGGAGGGGCGGGATGTTTATAGACACCGCCATTAATAAGTTTTGAGAAGCTCCGGAGGAGCGACATGTAGATGTCGCCCCTGACGGGCTCGGATTCAATTACACATCAGAACTATAAACATGCCGCCCCTCTGGGGCTTCTCAACCGGTCTTCAACTCCCTACTGCCATCTGCCTACTGCCTACTGCCATCCGCCTACTGCCTACTGAGTTGCCACTTGGCGCGGGTGTAGGCGATGCGGAAGCCGTGGCGCTCGGCGTTGCGTTGCGACGCGCTGCCGGGCTGCGCGCACATCATGGCGATGTCGCAGCCGCGTTCGGCGGCGAAGCGCAGGCGCGCGTCGAGCAGCGCCAGTTGCGCCCCGCGCCTGCGAGCCTCGGGGATGGTGCTCGCCCCGGCCAGCAGCGCCACGCCTTCCGTGATGCTCAGCGCGCCCGCGGCCACCGGAAGCCCGTCCAACTCGGCCAGGAACGAAAGCGCCTCGGGCCGCGCGGCGCTCAAGCGCGACAGCCCGAGGACGAAGTCCTCCAGCCCCTCGAACTCGCTCCAACCGCGCGCCGCCGTCTGCGCCCAAAGCTCCTGCTCTTCGGGGCCGGCCACGCGCACGCTCACGCCCGAGTCGCGCCGCGCGCCCGAGCCCACGGCGGTGCGGATGGGTTGGAACATCACGCTCGTGAACTCAAACGGCCGGTAGCCGCGCTCGTTCAGGAGTGGAAAAGTTTGAGGGTCGGCCAGAGGGCTGACCTCGTGGAAGACCGGCGCGCCGCGTTTCAGGAAGAACTCTTCGATGCGCGCGAAGTCTTCGCCCGAGGTCGTCTCGAAGAGGCCGAGGCCGAACGTCTGTGTCAGCGGCGACTCAACCCCGTCGAACATCGCGTAGGCGCCTGCGACCTCGACCCAGCACGCGCCGCTCTCCGGCGAGACCTTCGCGCGCGCCTCGACGGTCTCCAGGCAGCCCCGACCCTCGGCCCGCTCAAGCCGCCGCGACAGACTCAGGTCTGAGAAGATGAATGTGCCTTCGTCAACCATAACTCGATCTTTCCGACCGCGCTCAAGCGCCCGCGAGGCTCGCCACGACCGCCGTCAACTCGGCGGGCTCGACCGGCTTGGCGACGTGTAGCTGGTAGCCGTTCGAGAGCGCACGCGCGCGGTCGGCGGGGCCGGCGTAGGCCGTCAGCGCCGCCGCGGGCGTGCAGCCGCCGCGCTCTTCGGGAAGCTCTCGCACACGCCGGATTAATTCATAGCCGTCGCCGTCCGGCATCCCTATGTCGGAGAGCAGAACGTGCGGCCGCCACGTCTGAAGCAGCTCAAGAGCCTCGGCCGCGGACGCCGCCGGCAGCACCTCCGCGCCGCGCCGCGACAGCACCTCCGTCAGCAGACGACGCGCGTCGGGCTCGTCGTCTACGACCAGGACTCTTACCCCTTCGAGCGTAAGGCGTGCGCCCATATTTTCGAACGCACCGGGACGGGCGGGCTGCTCCGCGCAGGCCGGCGTCTGCTCCTGTTCGCGGACGGCCCTCAGCGGCAGCCTCACGGTGAAGGTCGAGCCGCGGCCCGGCCCCTCGCTCGAAGCCTCGACGGTGCCGCCGTGCAGTTCGACGAGGTGGCGGACGATGGCGAGGCCCAGCCCGAGCCCCCCGTGGCGGCGCGTCGTGCCCATGTCGGCCTGCCGGAAGCGCTCGAAGACGTGCGGCAGGAACTCGGGCTCGATGCCCTGCCCCGTGTCGCTGACGGCGACCTCCAACTGCGAGCCCGCGCGGCGCACGTGCGCCTCGACGCGGCCCCCCGCGGGCGTGAACTTCACCGCGTTCGAGAGCAGGTTCCACACGACCTGTTGGAGCCGGTCGGGGTCGCCGTTGACCGTCAAGGCGTCTGCTTCGAGCCGGACGTGCAGGCCGACGCCCCGAGCCGAGGCCGCGGGACGGACGACCGCGACGGCCGCCTCGACAACCGCGGCGAGGTTGACGGTCGTGACTTCGATCCGGAGCTTGCCCGTGATGATGCGCGACACGTCGAGCAGGTCGTCTATGAGCTGCGCCTGCGTGCGCGCGTTGCGGTGGATGGCGGCGAAGGCGTCGGCCGTCTTCTCCGGCGAGACCTGCCCGTCGGCGAGCAGCTTGGCCCAGCCGAGGATGGCCGTCAGCGGCGTCCGCAGCTCATGCGAGAGCGTGGCGAGGAATTCGTCCTTGAGGCGGTTGGCGGCCTCGGCCTCGGCGCGCGCGGCCTGCTCGCGCGCCAGTTCGAGCCGCGCCTCCTCGGCGCGCTTGCGCTCGGTGATGTCGCGCGAGAGGCCGACGATGCCGGTGACGCGCCCCTCCTCGTCGAAGACGGGCACCTTCGTCGTCGAGAGCCACGTGGTCGAGCCGTCGGTGTAGGTCTCCTTCTCTTCCTTGTCCACGAGCGGGACGCCGGTGCGCATGATGCGCTGCTCGTCCTCGTAGGCCGCGCGCGCGTGGCTCTCGACGAAGAAGTCGAAGTCGGTCTTGCCGACCACCTCCTCGGGGGCGTTGCCGCCGCGGTAGGGCGCGTGGCGGTTGACGCGCGTGAAGCGGCTCTCGGTGTCCTTGAAGTAGATGGCGTCGGGGATGTTGTCCATCAGGGCGTGGAGCAGCGTGCTCTCGCGCCTCAAAGCCTCCTGCGCCTCCTTGCGCTCGGTGAAGTCGCGCATGACGACGACCGCGCCCAGTTGCTCGCCGCCGGGGCCGTAGATGGCGCCGCCCGACGCGAGCACCGCGCGCGGCGAGCCCCCCCTGGGCGCGACGACCATCTCCACGTCGCGGACGTGCTCGCCCTGCAAGGCGCGGTAGAGCGGTATCTCCTCCTTGCGCATCCGCGTCCGCCCGTCGGGCAAGTAGAGTTCGTAGTAGTCGGCCCAGTTGTCGGCCGTGATGGGGCGCTCGTCGAGCCCGTGCAGCTCGCGCGCGGCGTGGTTGAAGACGGTGAGGACGCCCGCGGCGTCGCAGGCGACGATGGCGTCCTCGACGTGTTCGAGGAGCGCGTCCACGAAGCCCCGCTGCCGCTCCGGCGTCAGGCGCCCCGGCGCGTTGCTGGGAGAGTCTGATGGCATCTTTTTCGGTGGGCTGTGAGGCGGCCGACTTCCCTGGTGTAGATGTCCGCCCGCTAGCCGCCGGCGATGGCGCCGACGACGAGGAACGGCTCTTTGCCTGCGGCGACCTCTTCCGGCAGCGGGGCGTCCGCCGGGTCGTGAGACAGGTCTTGCCCGCAGGCGAAGAATCTGACGAAGGCCCTGCGCTCGCGCGTCGTGTGGTCACGGATCGTGCCGCGCAGGGCCGGGTACAAATCTTCGAGCGCGTCGAGGACGGAGCGCGTGGTGACCTCGCCCTCGACGCTCAGCTCGATTTCGCCCTCGACGCGCGCGAGCGTGCGGAGCGGTTGCGGGAGCAGGACGCGGATCACGGCAGCGCCTGCGCTTCCACGGAGAGCACCGCGGGCAGGTCGCGCACTATCGGGCTCCAGTTGTCGCCCCCGTCGCGCGACGCGTAGACCTGCCCGCCCGTCGTGCCGAAGTAGACGCCGCACGGGTCGAGCGTGTCCACACTCATCGCGTCGCGCAGCACGTTGACGTAGCAGTTCTCCTGCGGCAGCCCGTTGGTCAACGCCTCCCATTCATTCCCGCCCGTGCGGCTGCGGTAGACGCGCAGGCGCCCGTCGGGCGGGTAGTGCTCGGCGTCGCTCTTGATGGGGACGACGTAGATGGTCTCGGGCTCGTGCGCGTGCACGTCGATGACGAAGCCGAAGTCCGAGGGGAGGTCGCCGCTCACCTCGCGCCAGTTCTCGCCCGAGTCGTCGCTGCGCAAAACGTCCCAGTGCTTCTGCATGAAGAGCACCTCGGGGCGCGACGGGTGCATGGCGACGTGGTGGACGCAGTGGCCGATTTCGGCCGTCGGGTCGGGGATGTAGAGCGAGTGCAGCCCCTTGTTGATGGGCTTCCAGCTCTTCCCGCCGTCGTCGGTGCGGAACGCGCCCGCGGCCGAGATGGCGACGTAGATGCGCTCGCGGTTCCGCGGGTCGAGGATGACTGTGTGCAGGCACATCCCGCCCGCGCCGGGCTGCCACTGTGCGCCCGTGCCGTGGCCGCGTAAGCCCGCGAGCTCGTGCCACGTCTGCCCGCCGTCGGTCGTGCGGAAGAGCGCCGCGTCCTCGACGCCCGCGTAGACCGTGTCGGGGTCTTCGGCCGAAGGCTCAAGGTGCCAGACGCGCTTGAACTCCCAGGGCTTCGGCGTGCCGTCGTAGAACTGGTGCGTGGTGAGCGGCGCGCCCGTCTCGGCCGAGGTGTCGTAGATGAACTTGTTGCTCTCGCCCTTCGGCATCCCGTCGGGCGTCGTGGTGGGCTCACCCGGCGGCGTGCCGGGTTGGAACCAGGTGCGGCCGCCGTCGTCCGAGCGCTGGATAATCTGGCCGAACCACGCGCTCGTCTGCGAGGCGTAGATGCGCTCGGGGTCGGCCGTCGAGCCCTTCACGTGGTAGACCTCCCAGCCCGCGAAGTGAGGCCCGCTCACCTCCCAATTCTCGCGCGCCGCATCCGAAGTAAGGACAAACGCGCCCTTGCGCGTGCCGACAAGTACTCGCACTCTTCCCACTCTTCTATCCTTCCTATTCTTCGGGAGTGTCTACGGTTGGCGTCCGCCCCGTCTCTCGCGTCGAGGTCGGGCCGTGCGGACGATGAAAGATACTTTCACCGCGCGGCTTTTGTAAAGGGAGTTGTGTGCGCGGCGTCACGGCGCGAGGCCGACGCGCCCGAGGAGGTCTTTGAAGCGCGCGTCGGCGCGCAGCGAGTCGAGGCGCGGGTCAACCCCGAGCATGACGAGGAGGTAGTCGCGCTCCGCGTACGCCTCTTCGAGCAGCGCCAGCGCACGGTCGCGCTCGCCGAGCCCCGCGTGCACGGTGGCGAGGATGTACGGCGAGACGTGCCGCCGCGCGGAAAGCTCCCGCAGTTGCGCGAGCACCTTCCGCGCCTCCGCGTGCCGCCCCGCCGCCGCGTAGACATAGCCGAGCCCGCCGACGGTCACGGTGCTGCCGCCGGAGAGCGCGACGGCGCGGCGCGACTGCGCCAGAGCCTCCTCGAAATCGCCCTTCTGCGTGTGGCAGCGCGCCCCGAAGTAGACCGCGAGGTGGAAGTCGGGATCCATCTCCAGGGCCCTGCGGAAGTAGCCCAACGCCTCGTCCCAGCGCCCCGCGCACATGTGCGGGAAGCCGAGTTCCGTGTTGATGATGAGCGAGAGCGGGTCGAGTTCGTGCGCGCGTTTGATGTGCACGACGCTCTCCTCGGTGCGCCCCAGCAGCGCCAGGAACTCTGAGTAGTAGTGGTGGGCGGTCGCGTAGTTCGGGTCGAGTTCGATGGCGCGCCTGAACTCAAGCTCGGCGCCGCGCCAGTCCCACTCGTACTGCTCCTTAACGTAAGCCAGCGCCGTGTGCGCCTCGGCGAGCGTGTCGTCGAGCGCGAGCGCTCGCTCGGCGGCGGCCTTCGCGCGGGGCGAGGCGTCCTTCAACGGGGCGGCGCTGTAGAGGTTGAAGACGGCGTAAGAGTCGGCGAGGCCCGCGTAGGCCGGCGCGTAGAGCGGGTCGCGCTCGATGGCCTGCTCGAAATACTCGATGCCCTTCCGCAAGCCCTCCTCCGTCCGCTTGTTCCAGAAGAAGCGACCCTTCAGGTAGAGCTGGTAGGCTTCGACATCGCCCGTCGGGCGCCGCGCGGGCTCGTGGCCGCCCTCGCCCGTGAGCCTGACCTTCAGCCCCGCCGCCATGCCCCGCGCGATCTCGTCCTGAAGGCCGAAGATGTCGCCGAGCGCGTGGTCGCGCGTGTCGCTCGCCCAGAGGACGCTCCCGTCCTCCGCGCTCACGAGCCGCACCGAGACGCGCACCGAGTCGGCGTCCTTCCGCACGCTGCCCTCCACGACGGCCGCCGCGCCGAGCCGCCGCCCCGCCTCGCGCGGGTCAACCTCCTTCCCCTTGAGGCTGAAGACCGACCCGCGTGAGATGACCTTCAGCCCCTCCGCCTTCGAGAGCGCGGTAATCAGCGCCTCGGTCATCCCGTCGCTGAAATATTCGTTCGCGGGGTCGCCCGACAAATTCTTCAGCGGGAGCACCGCGACCGAGCGCGGCGCGACGGGCGGCGGCGGGGCCGTGGCCTGAGACCAGCGGTAAAAGAGGAAGGAGCCGGCGGCGAACGCGGCGGCGAGCGCGAGGAGCGGCGCGACAATGCCGGGCCGTCGGCGCGCGGCGGGCGGCGGCCCCGCGGATTTCGGCGGAGCCGTCGGTGCGGGCTCGGCGCCTTCAACAGCCCCGGCGCCCGCGCCGTCCTCCGCGCCGGCCGCGGCCGTGGACTCTTGCTCTCGCGCGACCTCTCCGACCTCTCCGACTTCTCCAACCTCCCCGACTTCTCCGACCGGCCCGATGAATCTGTAGCCGCGCTTGGGCACCGTCTCGACGTAGCGCGGGGCGGCGGCGTTGTCGCCGAGGGCTTGTCGAATCTCTTTGACGGCGCGCGTGAGGGCGTTGTCGGTGACGAACCGCTCCTTCCACACCTGCTCGAACAACTCCTGCTTTTCGACGACGCGGTCGCCGTGTTCGATCAGGTAGCGGAGCACGTCGAAGGCGCGCGGCGTGAGCGCCACCTTCTGCCGTCCCTTGACCACGCTGAAGTCGTGGCAGTCCACGACCACGTCGTCGAAGCGGAAGCGTGGTGGGGAGGGGGTTGTGGGGGTTGCCATTGGCTTTCCTCACCGAAAGGCAGGGTTCGCGGCGCGGCGCACGAAAAAGTCACGCCCCCGTCAGGACTCGGTCACGACGCGCAGCGCGGCGCAGATTATAGTCCCCGCCCGTCGCGACACAAAGTCACGGCCTTTCCCGACAGCCGCGCCCCGCGGCCGCCGGCTCCCACAACGCTTTCAGACAAGGAGTGTGGTCTTTTGAGAAAAACCTTCCCGCGTAATCTCGTCAACGAACGGAGGCTCGCGCCCCCCGCGCGGCGCTGCATAAACGGCCGCGCCCTGCGGCTCGCGCTCCTCTCCCTTGCTCTTCTAGTCCCGCTCCTCGTCGTGCGCCCGGGCTACGCGCGCCTGATCTTCGACCCCGACGACCCGGCGTTCGGCGGCGCCGTTGACGTGCCCTTCGGCCCCGGCGACGCGGCCAACGGCGCGCAGAGCTTCTCCATCACGAGGGCCGGCGTGACCTTCACCTTCAGCACGACTTCGGCCGGCGGCATCTTCGTCTGCGACTCCGCGGGCAACTGCGACCTGCGCTCGCCCTTCCCGCAGGGCATCGAGGTTGACATCAGCCCGCCCGTCCCGGCCATCGGCTTCCGGCACCGCTGGGTCGAGTGCCCCGGCCGCGCGACCTTCACCGGCTCGCTGGCGACCGAGAGCTTCATGTTCCCGTTCAGCTCGGCACGCAACGTCTTCATCGGCGCATCCGACATCGGCGACATCTCGCACGTCAGGCTCGAAAGCTCCTGCTTCCCGACGGAGCGTTGGGACGACATGCGCTTCGTCCCGCCGCCCGTCATGCCGACGCCCACGCCGACGCCGCCGACCCACGCAGACCTCTCGGCGCGCAAGACGGCCCCCGGCTTCGCGGGCAACGGCGCGCACATCACTACCGAGGTCACGGTCGCCAACGCCGGGCCGGACGCCGCGTCGGGCGTCCGCGTCGTGGACTTCCTCCCGCCCAACGCGACGCTCACGAACACCTCGCCCGCGGCGACGCTCACAGCCGACGGCCGCGTGGCGACCATCGGCCTCGCAGACATCCCTCCCAACACGGGGAACCGCCTCGCCGCGCTCGACTTCGAGACGCAAGCCTTCCCGGCCTTCGGCTGCGGCTCCACGATTTTGAACTACGCGCTGGCAACCTCCACGTCGCTCGAACTCTTCCCCGGCGACAACGCCTCCTGGTCGGTCACGCGCTACGACGAGGCCGCCCGCCGCGCGAACTTCGGCGAGATATGCGACAACGGCATCGACGACAACTGCGACGGGCTCGCCGACTGCACAGACCCCGGCTGCGGCTGCTTCCAACCGGCGTGGCAGACCTCCGGCCACCTCCAATGCAACGGCGCCTTCCAGATCATCCCCATCAGCGCGCCCATCCCCGGCTCCGGCTCGGTCTTAGTCACCTGCGGGCCGCAGCAGAACCCCGCGCACAACCAGCGCTGCGCCGTCGAGCAGCCCGCGCACAGCGGCAACTTCGTCAACCAGCCCCCGCGCTGCTGCGAACAGCCCGTCGCGGGCGACACGGCAGACCGCGTCTGGCGGCGCATCAACTGCCTCAACCCGCACGACCCGAACTACAAGGAGTCCGAGCCCTCGACCAACGTCTACGGCTACGGCTACACGGCCGCGGGGCAGACGATGACCTACACGCTCCACTACGAGAACACGGGCACGGGCGACGCGCACGACGTGAGCATCCTCGACCCGCTCGACACAGACCTCGACGACGCGACGCTCCAAATCAACGACGGCGGCACCTACGACGCGGCGACGCGCACCATCATCTGGCGCGACCCCGTCGTCCCACCCAACCAGCCGCGCAGCATCAGTTTCTCCGTCGCCGTCCGGCAGGACGCGCCGCCCAACACCGTCGTCCGCAACGTCGCGACGGTCGTCTTCCCCGACGCCAACCCGCCCGAGCGCACGGACACCAACGCGCTCGAACACATCGTCACAGACCCCGCGCACCCGGTCGCGCCCGACCTGCAAGTGCTCCAATGCACGCAGGCCGTGCCCGGCTCGGACACGCGGCAGGTTGACCTCACCAACTTCGGCTTCGGCTGGGCCTACAACGTGACGGCGGAGATTATCAACGCGCCGAACTCGGTCAACGTCCTCGACGCCACGGCCGGCTTCTCGCACCCGGACGACGCAGACCCTTCCACGCTTCGGACGGTCATCGCCCTCGCCACCTCGACGAGCACAGACGGCGGCGTCCGCTTCACGACGCAGACGCCCGGCGACCCCTGCGCCGCGCTCACCTGGCGCATCCGCTGGCAGGACTTCGGCGGCAACAACTACACGCGCGACTTCCAGGCCGCGCCCGACCGCGACCGCGACGCCGTGCCCGACTCGGCCGACAACTGCCCCGACGCATACAACCCCTCGCAGGCCGACGCCGACGGCGACCGGATAGGCGACGTGTGCGACAACTCCGCGCCCGCCTGCGCCGCCGCTTACCCTCGCGTCCAGGAAATCTGGGCGCCTAACCATCACAAGCTCGCCGTCTCGATTCTCGGCGTGACCGACCCCGAGGGCGACGCCGTGACCATCAGGATAGACCGCGTGAGGCAGGACGAGCCGACCAACGGCAACGGCGAAGGCGACACATGCCCCGACGCATACATCCCGCCCGACGGCTCGACCGCCTACGTGCGCGCCGAGCGCAGCGGGACGGGCGACGGGCGCGTCTACACGATCTACTTCACCTCAACGGACGCGCGCGGCGCGAGCTGTCAGGGGAGCGTCAAGGTCTCAGTCCCGCACAACCAGAGCGGCTTCACGGCCGTTGACGGCGGGCCGCTCTATAACTCGATGGTCTGCTCTGGCTGGGGGTCGCCCTGAGCACGCGCCGCGTCTCCCGCGTGCCGGTGCTCCCGTTCAGGCGCCCTCGTAGCGGCGCCGGTGCTCTTCGCGCATGGCGAGGTATTCGGGGTCTTTGAGAATCGTGTCGAGCAGCGTCTTGAAGACGCGAGCACTCTCAAGCTTCTGCCCGTCAAGCTCGTGCGGCGCGACCTTCCGGCCGTGCGCGCCACTCTGCCCCTTCTTATCGGCGGGCACCGCGCCGACGTACTTCTTCCCCGAGCGGTGGTTGGCGTAGCGCATCGAGCGCGTCCAGCCCATCTGGATGTACTTGCGCGCCATGTCCATGCCGACGAGGTCGCCCGCGCGCTTGTACGCCTCGAACAGCTCGCGGAGCTTCGCCTCCGACTCGCGCGCGACCTCCGGCGTCCTGAAGCGCCAGTGCGGGAGCAGTTCGCTCTTGTAGGGCTCGACGAGCAGCACGCCCTGCTCGCCGCGCCCGACGCGGTACAGCTCGGGGTGCGCGCGGAAGTCCGTGCCCTTGAAGTCGAGCGTGTAGTCGAACTTCACTTCAGCTCGATCTTCTCGTTCTCGCCCAACTGCGCCGGCTCGCCCGTGACGAGCGACGAGACGAGGCTAACGGCGTGCGCCACGACTGACTGCGAGCCGTCCCAGTACTCGGCGCGTTCGACCGTCACCTTGAGGAGCGCGATGTCCGGCGTCTCCACGCCTTCGGGGAACCACGCCTTAAGCTCCGGCTTCCACAACTCCTCGATTTTCGCGCGGTCGCGCACGACCTCCGCGCGCCCCGTGAGCGAGGCGTAGAGCTGGTTATCTATGTCCGCGAAACTCGCGTTCACCTTCGGCACGCGCCCGACCTCGTCGGCCTTGAGCGAAGAGCCGTAGGTGAAGAACCAGAGGTCGCCGTCGAACTCCACATCGCGGTTGTTCGACATCGGGCGGCTGTGCAGATCGCCCCGCTCGTCCACGGTCGTCAGCATGCAGATGTCCACCGCCTTCACTATCTCGCGCAGCTTGCCCACCTTGTCGTCCTGCGTCACAGCCTTGCTCATCTCTTAACCTCCTTGAATTGTAAAAGGCGCCGGCCCTCGCCCTCGACGGCGAGCTTCAGCCAGCGGCTATAGAGATGCGGCTCCTCGTTCAGTCCCCGCCGCAGCTCGTCCATCGAGACCCAGCGCCACTCCGCGACCTCCGCCGGGTCGGGCGCGGGGTCAGCGTCGTGCGTGCCGACGAAGACGTGGTCGTACTCATGCTCGACGAGCGCGCCGTCCAACTCCGCGCGGTAGACGAACTCGAAGGCTCCGCGCAGCTCGCAGTCGAAGCCCATCTCCTCGTGCAGGCGTCGGCGCGCGGCGTCTCGCGTGGCCTCGCCCGGGCGCGGGTGGCCGCAGGCCGTGTTCGACCACAAGCCCGCCGAGTGGTACTTGTCGGCCGCCCGCTTCTGCATGAGCAGGCGCCCCCGCCCGTCGAAGACGAAGACCGAGAAGGCCCTGTGGAGCGCGCCCGCCCGGTGCACCTGCATCTTCTCGCCCACGCCCAGCTCGCGGTCGTCTGCGTCCACCAGTATCAGTTGTTCAGCCGCCATACTCCCCCATTATACCCGGGCGCCGAACCGGAAAGTTTCACACGCCGTCCCCGCGCACTCACATTTTCGTGTCCCCGGCGGCGCGCGTCACAACTGGTGCGACTCCGGCTGAAGCACGATCTCGTTCAAGACGCCTTCGCCCTCCTGCGACGCGGCGAAGAAGACCGCGCGCGCCGCCGCCTCGACCGTCAGCATGCGCTCGCGCTGCACGCGCATGGAGATCGAGTCCCAGAAGGTCGAGTTCACGCCGCCGAGGTGGAGCAGGCTGAAGCGCACGCCCGCGCGCCTGTATTCGAGCGCGAGCGACTTGAGCATCCCCGTCAGCGCGTACTTCGACGCGCAGTACGCGGCCGCCTGCGCCATCGGCGCGCGCCCTAGAATCCCGGGCACGGCGACGACGTGGCCGCCCCGCTGCTGCTCCATCAGCGGCAGCACCGCCTGGCAGAGCAGGAAGGCGCCGCGGACGTTGACCGCCCACAGGCGCTCGAACTCCTCCTCGGTCGTCTCCCGGAAAGGCTTGAGCGCGCCCGCCCCCGCCGTGTAGACCAGCGTGTCCACGCGCCCGAAGCGGCCCACGGCCTCCGACACCAGCCGCGCGACATCCTCGGCGCGCGTCGCGTCCGTCGGCACCGACAGCGCGCCCGCGCCCCAGCGGCGTTCGAGCGCCGACTCCAACTCGAAGAGTTCCGCCTCGCCGCGCGACGCGAGCACGAGGCGCGCGCCAGCCCCCGCGAACATCTCGGCCGCCGCGCGCCCGATGCCGCGCCCCGCGCCCACGACCATCACGACTCTATCCGCAAGACTCAAAGCTCCGCCCTCCCGTCAGCTCGCCAGCTCGATAAGGTGGCCCGTCCTCAGCCGCCTCGTATTGAGGTAGAAGACCGACCCGCGCGCCTGCACGTGCGGGCAGCGCGTCTGTTCAAGACGAATTTCCGAAAACATCCCTTCAACTCTCCGCCCGCCGCCTCACAAGCCGCGGACGCGCGCCGACTCGCGCAGCTCCGCCTCCCTCACGCGCTTCTCCGCGCGGTAGAACTCAAGGATCGTCAAGGACAACCACGTGCCGACCAGCAGCGTGGTAAAGCAGATAGCGAAAATTACCCAGACTGACACTCGCGTCACCCCCTCCGCCCGCCCGTGAGGGCTTCGGCCGCCCCGCGGCCGACAACCCTTCCCCCTTGCATAAAGGAAACGGCTCGACTT
>JBEVJD010000454.1:0-3982 GCA_040510435.1 Pyrinomonadaceae bacterium
GCGCTCTCGCTCGGCTCCGACCTCCTGCTCGACGGAGACAGCTCGCGCCTCTACCAGCGACTCGTCAAGGACGAGGAGTCGGTCGTCGGCATTCAGGGCGGCATGGGCGAGCGGCGCGGGCCTTCGACCCTCTACGTCTTCGCCATCCCCAAGCCCGGCCACACGACCGAGGCCATCCGCGCGACCATCCAGGAGGAGATCGAGCGGCTCGGGACGGAAGGCCCCACCCCCGAGGAGATGGAGAAGTTGAGGAACACGCTCCTCAACGACGCCGTACGCAGCCGGCAGTCCACTCTCTTCCGCGCGCAGCGCCTGGCCGAGTACACGCTCTACGACGGCGACCCGCACCACTTCAACACGGAACTCGAACGCTACCTCGCCGTCACCACCGAGCAGATACGCGAGACGGTCGGCCGCTACCTGCTCACGGACAATCACTCCGTCATGGAAGTCGTCCCCGCGCAGGCGGCCGACGCTTCCGAAGCCGCGCCCGCCCCGGCCGAGCCCGAGCCTTCGGGAGAGCCCGCGCAGCCCGGCGCGCCCCCGCCGCAGGTGCCGGCGCCCCCGCCCGCGGAGCCGGCCCCCCCGACCGAACCCGCGCAAGCCCCGGCCGAACCGGCCGCCGCGCTGCAACAGGAACAGGCTTCCCCTGCGAACGAATGAAAGGAAGAGGGTGTTGGGTGTTGGGTGCTGGGTGTTGGGGAAGAATAGTCGTTTCTTGTCCCACACCCAACACCCAACACCCAACACCCCAAACATAAACATTGAGCACTAACGCCACAGAGGAATTCCGACGCCAGCCGCCCGCGCCGCTGGCGGTACGCCCGCTTAACCTGCCCGCGCCCGTCGAGACGCAGCTCGCCAACGGCCTGCGCGTCGTCGTCGTCGAGCAGCGGCGACTCCCGCTCGTCAGCTTCCGCCTCGCCTTCCGCTCGGGCGACTCGTCCGACCCGCTAGACCTGCCGGGGCTGACCGACGTGATGATCGACATGCTCGTCGAGGGCACGGAGGCGCGCAACTCGCGCCAGATCGCCGAGGAGGTCGCGCGCTACGGCGCGACGCTCACGGCCGGCGCCTCCTCCGACTACCTGACCATCGCCGCCTCCTCGCTCGCGGCCTACTCGGACGAGGTGCTTGAACTCCTCGCCGAAGTGACGCTGCGCCCCACGTTCCCCGAGAACGAGTTGGCGCTCGCCAAGGCCAACGCGCAGCAGAACCTAATCGCGCAGCGCGCGCAGCCCTCGTTCCTGGCGAGCGAGGCCCTCGCGCGCGTCATCTTCGGCCAGCACCCTTACGCCGTCGTCGCCTCCACGCCCGAGTCCATCGAGGCCCTCAGCCGCGACCGCATCGTCCGGCACCACCGTCAGCTTCTCGTCCCGAACAACGCCGTGCTGCTCGTCGCCGGAGACGTGAACCGCGAGCACGTCGTCGCGCAGGTCGAAAAACTCTTCGGCGGCTGGGCGCAGGGCGAAGTCCAGACGCCGCAGTTCCCCGCTCCGCCCGAGCGCGACGAGCGCGTGGCCTACCTCGTCAACCGTCCCGGCTCGGCGCAGACCAACATCCTCGTCGCCAACACCGCGATTAAGCGCACAGACCCCGACTACTTCCCTGTGCTCGTCATGCACACCATCCTCGGCGGCAACGCCTCGGCGCGGCTGTTCATGAATCTGCGTGAGGAGAAGGGCTACACCTACGGCGCCTACTCGCAGCTCGACGCGCGCCGCCTCGCCGGCTCCTTCCGCGCCACGACCGAGGTGCGGAACGAGGTGACGGGCGTCTCTCTCAAAGAGATTTTTTACGAGCTTGAGCGCATCCGCGACGAGGACGTGTCGGACAAGGAGCTGTCGGACGCGAAGACCTACCTGACCGGCATCTTCCCCATCCGGCTTGAGACGCAGGAGGGGCTGGTCGACCAGCTCGTCCAGATACGCATGCACGACCTCGCGCCCGACTATCTTGAGACCTACCGCGACCACCTCCAGCGCGTGACGAAGGAGGACGTGCGGCGCGCGGCCCGGCGGAACGTGACGCCCGAGCGCGCGGCCGTCGTCGTCGTCGGCGACGGCGCGCAGATACGCGAGCAGGTCGCGCCCCACGTCACGCGCGTCGAAGAGTTCATCGGAGCGCGCGGCGGCGCGGCCGGCGCGTGAATTTTCGACACGACGGCTTTCATCAAACTTAACATCCGACAGGGGGGAGAGGACTTTTTATGAATCTGGTTGGAACTTGGAATCTTGAGGTGGCGACGCCCTTCGGCAAGCACCCGGCGACGCTCGTCTTCGAGGGCACGGGCGGCGCGCTCTCCGCACACATCAGCTCGCGGCTCGGCGACGCGCCGCTCGAATCACTGACCGTCACCCACGACGGCTTCGACGCACGCGTCACGATGGAGTTTCAGGGCAAGCCCTACGCCGCCTCCATCAAGGGGCAGGTCGAGGACAACAACGCCATCAACGGCACCATCAAGGTCAGCCTCCCCATCGCGCCGGCCATCAAGTACACCGGCACCCGCGCGGGATGAAGGAGGGGTGTTGGGTGTTGGGTGCTGGGTGCTGGGGCGAGAACAGAATTTTTACCCAACACCCAACACCCAACACCCCTTTCCCATTGCCGTCGCGCGTCAATCTGGGTATGATTCCTCCGCCGATGCGAACCTACGTCACCACACACTTCAGGCCGCTCGACTCCCGCGCGAACCTCTTCGCGGACTAGCTCCGCGCTCTCCTCTTTCGTCCCCACGCCTCGCAGCCAAGTCGTACCCGCCCTCGCTCAACACACGGAGGAGTTTCGTCATGTCCGCAATCACCGCAGCAAAGAGACCAGAGATTAAGACCGCACTGCCCGGCCCGAAGGGCCAGGAGATCGTCGAGGCCGACGCACGCTACGTCAACCCCGCCTACCCGCGCCCCGCCTACAAGCTCGTCGTCGAGCGCGCGGAGGGCGTCTGGGTCGAGGACGTGGACGGCAACATGTTCCTCGACTGCAACGCGGGCGTCGCCGTCTGCTCGACGGGCCACTGCCACCCCGAGGTCGTCAAAGCGATTCAGGAGCAGGCCGCGCGCCTCATCCACATCTGCGGCACCGACTACTACTACCGCCACATGCCCGACCTCGCGCGCAAGCTCGAAGAGCTCGTCCCCGTTCCCGGCCCCACCCGCACGCACTTCGCCAACAGCGGGACGGAGGCCGTCGAGACCGCGCTCAAGCTCGCCATGCACGCCACGGGGCGCGAGAAGTTCATCGCCTTCTTCAACAGCTTCCACGGCCGCACGCTCGGGTCTCTGTCGCTCACCTCGTCGCGGGCCGCCCAGCGCCGCGGCTTCAAGCGACAGGCGCTCGACGTGACGCACGTCCCCTACCCGAACGTCTTCCGCCACCCCTTCAACGGCGAGCAGTCGGATGCCGAGACCGTCACGCGCGCCTGCCTCGACTGGATCGAGCAGCGACTCTTCCTGACGACGACGCCGCCCGAGGAGGTCGCCGCCATCGTCGTCGAGGCCGTGCAGGGCGAGGGCGGCTACGTCCCCGCGCCGAAGGAATTTCTGCACGGGCTCCGTCGCATCTGCGACGAGCACGGCATCCTCCTTATCGTTGACGAGGTGCAGTCGGGCTTCGGCCGCACGGGCAAAATGTTCGCGTGCGAGCATTACGATTTGAAGCCCGACATCATCACGCTGGCGAAGGGCATCGCGTCGGGGCTGCCGCTGGGCGCGTGCGTGGCGCGCGCGGACTTGATGGACTGGAAGCCGGGCGCGCACGCCTCGACCTTCGGCGGCAACCCCGTCGCCATCGCCGCCGCCCTGAAGACCATCGAGCTGCTCGAAGGGGGGCTGGTCGCCAACGCGGCCGAAGTCGGCGACTACCTGCAAGCCGGACTGCGCCGCCTGATGTCGAAGCACGACTGCATCGGCGACGTGCGGGGCTTAGGGCTGATGGTGGGCTGCGAGCTTGTGCGTGGCGGCGGCTCGCGCGAGGCGGCGCC
>JBEVJD010000455.1:0-5572 GCA_040510435.1 Pyrinomonadaceae bacterium
GAACTGCTGTGCAGAAACTCGACGGCGCACGCGACCCGCAACGCCTGCTCGCGCGAGGCGCCGGCCAGGCGCGAGGCGAGCAGCGCGAGCGCCGGCCGCAGGCGCTTGCCGCCGGGGAAGACCGCGTACTCCAAAGCCCCGTTGAGCCGCGCGGCGCGCGCGAGCGTGCTCGTGGGCAGGCTCCGCCGCAGCGCCGACTCGACCGCGTCGCGCTCGGAGGCGACGAACTGTGCGAACAACTCGTTCAAACTATTACCCGCTTTCTCCCTTCGGCGACGCCCCCGAAGATGACTTCCGACACCCGCGCGGGCGCCTCGGCGAACGGCTGGTGTCCGGCCCCTTTCAGCTCGCGCACGCGCGCCTGCGGCAGCACGTCGCGCCAGAGCGCGAGCGAACGCTTGACGGCGCCGAACGTCCGCTCGCCGTAAGCGATCTCGATGGGCACCCGAAGGCCGCGAAAGATTTCGACGCCCCCCACCTCGTCGTAGAGTTTGAGGTATTGACGCGCGGCCTCGTGGTCTGTCTCCGCGAACGAGGCCGTCAGGTCGGCCGCGCCCGCGCGGCGGCCCCTGAGCGACTGGTTCGTCAGCCAGCGGCCGAACGGGTTGGCGAACGTCGCGTCGTAAGCGCGCCGCCCGAACTCGCCCGCGTTGAAGAGTCGGAAGTAGCGCGGCAGGTACGCGAACGGGTCAACCATTGCCACGCGCTCGACCACTCCGCCCAACTCGCGCGCGGCCAGCAGTGCGAAGACCGCGCCGCCGCAGTTGCCGACGAGCGTGACGCGCCTCGTCTCGACCTCGCGCACCGCTTCGACAATCTCTTCGACCACGGCGCCCAACGCCCACGCGCGCGGCCGTGGCGAGTGGCCGCAGCCCGGCAGGTCTGCGGCGTAGAGGGAAGCAGTTTCGGGCACGTACGGCGCGAGCGGCGCGAACGTGCGCCGGTCGCCGCCCCAGCCGTGCAGCGCGAAATAGACCCGCGGCCCCCGCCCGTGGCGCTCAACGAACACGTTCGGCAATCCTCTCCGCGACGAGGCGGCCCGAGATGACGACCATCGGCATCCCCGTCCCCGGCGTCGTGCTCGCGCCGACGTAGTAGAGCCCCTCCAACTCTTCCGAGAAGTTCTTCTGCCGGAACGGCCCGACCTGAAAGAGCGTGTGCGCCGCGCCGAAGGCCGACCCGTCGTAGAGCCCGAAGTGGCGGCGCCAGTCCGCGGGCGTGTAGACCTCCTCGCACACGACGCGCTCGGGGGCGATGCGTACGCCGTGCAGCGCGAGCGTTTCGGTCACGCGCTCCTTTATCTTCCGCGCCTCCGCTTGCCAGTCGGCGCCGGGCATCTGACTGAGCGTCGGCGTCGGCGCGAGCACGAAGACGGCCGAACAGCCCTCGGGCGCGAGCCCCGGGTCGGTCGCCGAAGGCACGCTCACGTAGAAGGGAAGCCCGTGCGGGACGCGGTCGTGCTTCAACAAATCATCGAAGGCCGCGCGGCCGTCTTCGGGGAGAAAGATCGTGTGGTGACCCAGGCCCTCGACCTCGCCCCGCACGCCCCAGTAGAAGGTGACGACGCCGGGCGTCATCTTCGTCTTCGAGGCGCGGGCGCGCGCGTTGAAGACCGCGTCCGACTCGACCAGTTCCGTGTCCGTCGTCGGCACGTCCACGTTCGAGACGACGAGCGCAGAGCGCTCGATGGTGCCGTCGGCGAGCTGCACGCCGCGGACGCGCCCGCCCCGCGCGATGATCTTCGACACGCGGCAGCGCGTGCGGACTTCGACGCCGACCTCAAGCGCGAGCCGCTCGATTGCTCTGACCAGACCGTAGACGCCGCCCTCGGGGAGCCAGAGCCCGTAGGCCATCTCGCCGTAAGGAAGAATCGTGAACATGCCCGGCAGCTCGTAGGGCGAGCCGCCGAGGTACATCGCGTAGGAGCCGAGCGCCTCGCGCACGTGCCGGCTCTTGAAGTGGCGGCGCAGCTCGCCGTCGAAGGAGCGCCAGAGCCCCGTCCCCAGCAACTCGCGGGCGGTGAGCGCGCCGAGCCACTTCGCGGGGTTGTCCACGTTGCGGCTCACCAACTTGTCGAAGGCGACGCGGAACTTCTCGCCCGCGTCGCGCATGAAGCCGAAGACCGCGGGCGCGGAGTTCGGCTCAAGCCGCTCGCACTCGGCGAGGAAGTTTTGCAGGTCGGAGGAGAGCGTGAAGCGCGTGCCGTCGGCCCAGCGGAAGGTGATCGAAGGGTCAACGGGGAGCAGCCGGACGTAGTCCTCAAGCCGCCTGCCCGCGGCGGCGAACAGTTCCTCGAAGACCCAGGGGTAGTTGAGCAGCGACGGCCCCGTGTCGAAGCGGAAGCCGTCGCGCTCGATGAGGTTGGCGCGCCCGCCGACGCGCTCGCAGGCTTCGAGCAGCGTCACGCCGAAGCCCGCAAGGCGCAGGTGTATCGCGGCGCTCAAGGCCCCGAGGCCGCCGCCGACGATGAGCACGCGCCTGTCGTCCGTCGTCTTCATCTCGTCAGGTACGCCAGGGGGATGCGCCAGTATTTGCTGACGGGAAGCACCCGAAACTTCTCGCGCAGCGGCACGCTCTCGCGGTGCGCGACGCCGCGCCCGCTGGCGGCGATGCGCTCGTTCAGGCGGCCGTAGACGCGGATGCAGGACTGGACGGCGAGCCGGCAGTCGGGCGCGAAGGCGTCGAGGTCTGCCTCGGCGCTCGCGTAGTGATTGGCGGCGACGGACGCCAGGCGGCGGAGCACGCGCGCGAGAGGTTCCTGTTGTCGAGGGTCTTCGGCGTCGAGTGTCGCAATCCCTTCGGCGCGCAACGCGTCCGTCGGGAGGTAGACGCGCCCGCGCCGCTGGTCTTCGGCCACGTCGCGCAGGAAGTTGGTCAGTTGCAGCGCCACCCCGAGGTCGCGCGCAGACCCGAGCGCGCGCACGAAGCTGCGCGGGTCGCGCGCGCCGTAGACGTGCGTCAGGAAGTAGCCGACGACGACGGCGCTGCCGTAGACGTAGGAGCGGACGAGGTCGTCGAGCGTCTTGAACGGGCGCGGCCGGATGTCCAAACGCATCGCGTCGAGGAAGGCGCGGTAGTGCTCTTCGGGGATGTCGCGCTCGCGCACGACGCGCGTGAAGGCCGCGAGGTGCGCGGGGACGCCGCGCGCGAGTGCTTCGCGCAGAGTCGCGCTCCGGATGCCGACCTCGTAGTGCGCGCCCCACTCGTCGAGCAGGCGCAGACGTTCGTTGGCGTTGAGAGGGAAGGTGTCTACGACCTCGTCGGGGTAGCGGACGGCGGCGTAGACGGCCTCGACCTCTTCGCGCTTGGCGCGCGGCAGGAAGCGGCTGACGATGAAGAAGCTCGTCGTGTAGGCGCGCATCACCTGGCGTGCCTCGCGGTTGAGCACGCGCCACGCCGCTTGTTCCGAATGAGCCCCAAGCGCAGCCGCGCGCGAGCGGCCCTCCCTCGTCGCCCACGTTTCCTGACTCCAAACATCCTGCGCAGGCATCGCGGTCGGCACTACCCGCGGTGGCGGGTGGGTCTGCGCGACTCGGCGCCAGCGGTTGACAAAGGCCCACCCGCTAACGCGGGTGGTGCCGACCTGTTTGCTCGCGCGTGCGCTCATACTCGTTCACCCCTGCTTCGTGCGTATCAGGCGGCTCACGTCGAAGCCCTGCGTGCGCGCGGCCTCGGTCAACCTCTGGTAAGTGGCCTCGTCCATCTGCGGCGTGCGCGAGAGTACCCACAGGTACTTGCGGTCGGGGGCGCCGACGACGGCGTAGGAGTAGTCGGGCGCCAGCTCGATGATTTGGTAGTTGCCCCAGACGACGGGGAGGAAGGAGAGGAAGGCCGGGGCGAACCTCACCTTCAGACGCGAGTTCGGCCCCTTTCTGTCCGCGAGCTTCGCTTCGCCCACGGCCTCCGACATCTTCCCGTCCTGCTTGCGGCAGCGGTTGACGACTTTGAGCCGGTCTGTCCCGTCGAGCGCGTACTCGGCCGTCACGTCGCCCGCGCACTTCTCCTCGAAGCGGTTCGGCAGGCGCGCCACCTCGTACCAGAGCCCCGCGTAGCGCGGCAGGTCTACCGAAGGGACGACGCGCAGCGGCTCCTTCTCCTTCCGCTGGCCCTTCACCATCAGCGCCGCGCAGAGCACCAGCAGTCCCGCGGCCACGACTTTCCTGTTCACGACTTCGACCCCCCGTGTCCCTGCGCCTTGCCCGTCAACTGCCGGCCCAGAGCGCCCGCGTCGAAGTAAGCGCAGAAGCGCTTGATCTGCTCGCCGTCCGTCTCGATGATGCTGACGCCGTCGTACTTGACGGGCGTGCCGTCGCCCGTCGTGCCCTCGGTCGTCCATTCGAGCGCGGCGCGGTCGCCCGCGACGAAGACGTTGCGGAAGGTCGAGCGCACCTCGCCGAAGGTGTCGCGGTACTTCGCGCCCCAGAACTCGCGCGCGCCCTCCGTCCCGCGGAACTTCTCCGGCGAGACGACGTTCCCGACCTCCGCGTCCGCGGCGAAGAGTCGCACGATCTCTTCCAACTCGCGCTCGGCTTCGAGTTTGCCGAGCGCTTCGATGAACCTATTCGCGGTCTGCTCCGACATGACTTTAAAACCCCCTTTGTCAGTTCAAGATTCTCGGGCGGCCAGTGTGGCCGCGAACTCTTCCAGTTGGCGGAAGCTCTCGGCGTGGAGGTCGGCCGGCATGCGCCGCCGCACGCCCTCCTCGCGGAAGCCCGCGCCGCCCAGAACGACCGCCGACCCCGCGCGCCGCGCGGCCTTGTGAAATGCTGCGTACTCGTACACGGCACGGTCGAGCCGCAGGAGTACGGTCGAGGAGACGCAGACCATTTCGGGCCGGAACCTGTGCACCGCCTCGGCCAGCGCCGAGAAGGGCGTGCTCGTCCCCAGGTTGAAGACGGCCAGCCCCGAGGCTTCGAGCGTGATGGCGGCGAGCCGCAGCGGCAGTTCGTGGAAGTCGTCCTCGACGCTGCAACAGAGCGCGCGCGTCCTGCCGTCCCACGCCGCCCCCTGGAGCGACGCCTGGAGACCTTGCAGCGCGACGAAGGCCGTGCGCGTCGCGACGTGCTCCTGCGCGACCGAAAGCTCGCCCGCATGCCAGAGGTCTCCGACGCGCCGCATCGCCGCGCACAGGAGGCCGTCGGCGAGCCGGCCGACGCTCTGTCCTTCCATGTGTAGCGTGACGAGTATGGACGTAAGCTCCTCGTCGTGTCCGTCCACAAGCGCGCGGAAAGTCTCTTCGGTGAGCGCGGCCTCGCGCCCCGGCGCGAGCCCCGGCGCCTGTGCCTCACGCGCCGCGGTCACGACCCCCTGACCGTCGAGCGGCGCCTCGACCGCGGACGGCCGAGCCCTCCGGACGGCGGCCACGTCCTCCGGGCGGAACCTGCGGTGGCCGCCCGCGGTCTTCTCCATCGGCAAAAGGCCGCTGTCGGCCCAGCGCTTGACCGACGCCTCGCTCACGCCGAGCACGCGCGCCGCCTCCTTGCTCGTCAGCCTCCTGCCTGTGGTCAATCTGTTCATGTTCCCCCGAAACGTTCGGAGGAGACCTTAACAGAACGAATCGTTCATGTAAAGA
>JBEVJD010000456.1:0-3066 GCA_040510435.1 Pyrinomonadaceae bacterium
GGGACGGTCTCGACACGAACGTCGCCGGCGCCATACATGATTGTTGCTCTCATCCTTTAATCTACCCTTCGTTCATCTCGGTTAGAGGTTGTGGAAGCTACGCCGCGCGGCGCTTCCAAATTCCGGCGGCTTCAGCGGCCCCGCCGGGCCGGACGATCAGCCCGACGACGACAACGAGGGCGAGCCCGAGCATCGCCGTGCCGGCGGTGAGCACGTTCGCGACGCGGTGCGCGAGGAGTGCCCGCGCGTCGAGCGCGCCTACACTACGGATGGCGGCGAAGACGACGACGAGGACACCGAGCCCGAGCGACCCACCGAGTTGGTGCGCCACGTTGACGAGCCCCGAAGCCGCGCCCGCGTCTTCGGCGGCGACGCCCGCGACACCCGAGACCGTGAGCGGGCTGAGTGTGAAGCCCTGGCCGATGCCCATCAGGAGCATCGGCAGGGCGACGCCGGTGAGATAGGCGCTATCCACGGAGACGTGGCTGAGCCACGCCATCCCGATTAGCGTGACGGCGAGTCCGACCGCGAGCAGGCGCGCGTTGCCGAACCGCTGTGTGAGCCTCGCGACTCCGAGCGCCACGGCGAAGTTGGCGAGCGTCATCGGCAGAAATCCGGCCCCCGCCCCGAGCGGGCTGTAACCCATCACGCCTTGCATGAACTGGGTCATGAAGAACCAGAAGCCCATCATCGCGCCGAGGAAAAGGAGTCGGGCGGCGTACGCCCCGGAACGCTCGCGGCTCGCGAAGAGGCGTAGGGGCATAATCGTCTGCGCCGCGCGCCACTCGTTGAACACGAGGAGCGCGAGCAGCAGTACGCCGACGACGACCGACGCGACCGTGAGCGGGTCGCCCCAGCCGACGGTCGCCGAGCGGACGATGCCGTAGACGAGCGCCGTCATGCCGAGGGTCGAACTCAGGGCGCCGACGAGGTCGAACTGCCCCGAGTGCCGCTCGGTCTCGGCGACGTAGCGCGGAGTGGCGAGCATCAGCGCGAGCCCGATGGGCAGGTTGATGAAGAACCCGACGCGCCAAGAGAGCCAATCGGCGAGGACGCCCCCGAGCACGAGGCCGACGCTCGTCGAGACCCCGGCGACGGCGCCGTAGTAGGCGACCGCCCGCGTCCGCTCCGGTCCCGCTGCGAAGGTCGTCTGGAGGATGGCGAGCGTCGAAGGAGCCAGGATCGCGGCGCCGACGCCCTGGAGCGCGCGGGCGCCGAGCAGCATGGCGGGCGACTGCGCCAACCCGACCACCAGCGACGCGACCGTAAAGATTCCCAGTCCCACGATGAACATGCGTCGCCGGCCCATGATGTCGCCGGCGCGCGCGCCGAGCAGGAGCAGCCCGCCGAAGGCGAGCGTGTAGGCGCTCTGCACCCACGAGAGCCCTGCCTCCGAGAAGCCGAGACCCTCGCGGATCTTCGGCAGCGCCGTGATGACGACGGAGATGTCGAGCACGATCATCGTGTAGCTCACGAGGATGATCGCGAGCACGGCCGTCTTGCTCGCCGTCTTGCCCGAACTCGTGTCGTTCATCGCCCTGCCTCCTCGAAGACTTTCGCGTCGTACATGGGTTTATGCTCCCGTATGAAAAACGGGCCGGTTCACTTTTACTCGGCCCTTAACCGGGTCCGCTCAGCGACCGGTCATCTTCTCCAGATTTGCAGGGTACCGCCCCCCTTGCACCGTGATCTCTGAGGAAGCGCTGTCGATCTCGCGCAAGTCGTCGGGGGTGAGTTCGATTTCAGCCCCCCTGATGTTCTCCTCCAGGCGGTGCAGCTTCGTCGTGCCGGGGATGGGCGCAATCCACGGCTTCTGCGCCAGTAGCCAGGCCAGCGCGATTTGAGCCGGCGTCGCCTGCTTCTGCTCCGCGATCCTGCCCAGCAACTCGACCACGGCCTGATTCGCCTTCCGGGCCTCCGGCGTAAATCGGGGGACGATGTTGCGGAAGTCGGTGCTGTCGAACGTCGTGTTCTCGTCGATCTTCCCCGTGAGGAAGCCCTTGCCCAGCGGGCTGAAGGGGACGAAGCCGATGCCGAGTTCTTCGAGCGTCGGTATCACCTCCTCTTCGGGCTGTCTCCACCACAGCGAGTATTCGCTCTGGAGCGCCGCCACGGGCTGGACGGCGTGCGCACGGCGGACGGTCTGCACGCCCGCCTCGGAGAGTCCGAAGTGCTTCACCTTGCCTGCCTGGATTAACTCCTTCACTGCCCCGGCCACATCCTCAATCGGAACCTCCGGGTCAACGCGGTGTTGGTAGAGCAGATCAATGGCGTCAACCTTGAGTCTCTTCAGCGAGCCCTCGACGGCTTCCTTGATGTGCTCCGGCCGGCTATCCAGCTCACTCCACCTTCCCTCGCCGTCGGAAGCGGGTTTGAACCCGAACTTGGTGGCAATCACTACCTGCCCGCGGAAGGGGGCGAGGGCTTCGCCCACGACCTCCTCGTTCGTGAACGGGCCGTAGACTTCGGCGGTGTCGAAGAAGGTGACGCCGCGCTCGACGGCCGCGCGGAGCAGTGCAACCGCCTCCTGCCTGTCCGTGGCCGGGCCGTAGCCGAAGCTCAGCCCCATGCAGCCGAGCCCGAGGGCCGAGACTTCCAACTCACTGTTTCCGAGTGTGCGTTTTTGCATTTTCGTATTCACCCCTCTCAGTTAAACCGTGAAGCCAATCTACTCTGCGCACGCGCGGCTGTCGTTCGCGCTCTTGCTCGACCTGTTGCGATGTTGCTCTAAAGCGCGGGCACGCGGCGCGGGAGGGCGGCAGTCGCTAGAACTCCTGCGAATGTCGCACCGCGACACGAACGCTCCGTCGGCAGGACGGCGTCAAGCCTTTTCCTGTTCGGCGTCCCCGGCGGTCAGGCGCGAGAAATCGTCCGGCGTGTCCACGTCCACCTCGCCGCCCGGGAAGGGTATAAAGTGCGCCTCCGAAGCATGCCTCTTAATGACCTGCTTCGCGCCCGCCGCCCCTTCGAGCCGCGCCAGTTCGGCGAAAAGCTCCCTGCCGAAAAGGGCAGGCACGCCGAAGCTCCCGCCGTACGTCGAGGCGACGACGGGGCTTCCCGTGGCGC
>JBEVJD010000457.1:0-11710 GCA_040510435.1 Pyrinomonadaceae bacterium
ACAGTAATCCTAAGCATCGATTACCCCTTTCCCGTTCTATCTCAGGAGGAGCTATGAAAAGTAGTCTTCGTTGGCGCGTGCCAACGGTAATTTTCTGTGTGCTCACGTCCGCCCTCGTCTGCTTCGGCCAGGAGTCGCGCGCCACACTGACCGGCCACGTCAGCGACCCCAACGGCGCGGTCGTCCCCGGCGCCAACGTGATCGTCAGGAACAACCAGACCAGTCTTGAGACCCGCACCACGACCAACGAGGAGGGCAACTACACGGTGCCCTTCCTCCAGCCGGGCATCTACACGGTCTCGGTCGAGGCGCAGGGCTTCAAGCGCGCCGAGAGCACGACCGTCGAGCTGCACACGGCCGACCGGGCGACGATGGACGTGACGCTTGAGATCGGCGCCGTCGGCGAGGTGGTCAACGTCACCGCCTCGGCCCCGCTCCTGGAGCCCGACACGGCCTCGCGCGGCCAGACCGTCGAGAATCTGCGCGTCGAAGAGTTGCCCCTCAACGGGCGCAACCCGCTCAACCTGGCGACGCTCGCCACCGGCGTGCAGTTCAACGGCAACCCCCAGTTCAACCGCCTCTTCGACAATGGCGACAACGTCAACTTCTCGATCAACGGCGGCCTGAACCGCCACAACGAATTCCTCCTCGACGGCACGCCCAACAACGCCGTCACCGACGTGGACGCCAGCCGCACGCGCAGCGTCAACAACATCGCCTTCGTGCCGCCTGCGGACGCCACCGAGGAGTTCAAAATACAGTCGAACGCCTACTCGGCCGAGTACGGCCGCACCTCCGGCGGCATCGTCAACATCTCGATCAAGTCGGGCGGGCGCGCCTTCCACGGCTCGCTCTACGACTTCTCGCGCCGCTTCGAGTGGGAGGCCAACTCGTTCGGCAACAACGCGCGCGGGCGCCTGACCACGGGCCCGTTCGCGGGCGAGGAGCGCTTCCCGCGCTTCGTCCGTGACCCCGTCACGGGCGAGAGCCTCGGCGGCCACGAGCAGGATCAGTACGGCTTCGTGCTCTCGGGGCCGCTGCTCGTCCCGCGCTTCGGCGAGGGCGGGCGCGTCTTCGCCAACGGCCGCGACCGGACGTTCTTCCTCATCAACGTCGAGTTCTTCAAGGGCATCGACCCGGCCGGCAACCTCTCCGACGTGCCGACGCTGCTGGAACGCCAGGGCGACTTCTCGCAGTCGGGCGTCACCATCTACGACCCGCTGACGACGCGCTGCGCCACCAACACGAACCCCTGCACCGGCGGCTTCATCCGCGACCCGTTTCCGGGGAACCGCATCCCCGAGAACCGCATCAACCCCGTGGGGCGCAACATCGTCAACGGCTTCTCGCTGCCGAACGTCGGCCCGGCCACGCAGCGCTTCAACAACTTCCTTGAGCCGTTCCCCGGCACCGACGACTTCCACTCCGAGGTGTTGAGGATTGACCACCAGTTCAGCGAGAGCAACCGCCTCTTCGGCCGCTACGTCCACAACCGCCGCGACCAGATTCAGCAGGGCGGCAACGGCCGCGTGGGCCTCGGCATCGACCCGCAGTTCCCGCTCGTGCGCGTCAACAACGGCGCCGTCATCGACTGGGTCTCGACGCTCTCGCCGACCACGGTGCTCAACGCGCGCGTCGGCTTCTCGCGCTTCCTCCAGGCGGCCTTCCGCGAGACCTCTTCGCCCTTCGACGCGACGACGCTCGGCTTCCCGGCCTCGTTCTCGAACGCGCGTCCCGTCTCCATCGTGCCGCGCATCGAGTTCTCGGGCGACCCCTACCGCGAGTTCGGGCCGCGCAACCCCAACTCGAACATCACGAACACGTGGAGCTTCCCCGTCAGCGTGACGCACATCCGGGGCGGCCACTCGATCAAGGTCGGCGGCGAGTACCGCGACCTCCAGGCGCACCAGGCGGGCGGCTCGTTCACGTGGGGCGGCGGCTTCTTCCGCTTCGCGAAGGACTTCACCGTCCGCGACCCCAACAACACGAACGTCGCCGACCAGGGCAGCGCCATCGCCGCGCTGCTGCTCGGGTACCCTTCGGGCGACACGCGCGTCGAGAACATCTCGCTGCTCAGTTTCCGCTGGGGCTACTGGACGGGCTACATCCAGGACGACTGGAAGGTCACGCCGAAGCTGACGCTGAACCTCGGGCTGCGCTACGACTACGAGTCGCCGCCGGTCGAGCGCTTCAACCGGCAGAACGTCGGCTTCGGCTTCGACGAGGCGAGCCCGCTGGCGACGGCGGTGCGCGGCGCGGCCGGCGCGTCGAACTGCGCCGCCTGCGCGAACCTGACGGGCGGGCTCCTGTTCGCGGGCGCGAATGGTCAGCCCGACGAGCCCTTCCGCAAGGATCGTAACAACTGGGGCCCGCGCTTCGGCGTCGCCTACCAGTGGAATGAGAAGACGGTCTTGCGCGGCGGCTACGGCGTCTTCTACTTCCCGCAGGCCGAGTTCGGCGCGGCGCAGGGGTTCAACGTCAACACGACCTTCTCGGCGACCACGGGCGGCGGCGTCAACGCCTTCATCCCCGTCGTCACGCTCTCGAACCCGTACCCGAACGGGCTGGCGCAGCCCGCGGGCGCGGGCGCGGGTCTGAACACCTTCCTCGGCGGCGCCGTGACGGTCGTCGAGCCCAACCACGTCATCCCCTGGGTGCACCAGTTCTCGGCCGGCATCCAGCGCGAGTTGCCGTGGCGGATGAAGCTCGACGTGTCTTACGTCGGGAGCCGCACGCGCGGCATCCTCTCGGGCAACGACCAGGCGGGCGGCGGGCGCGACATCAACGTGCCGACGGCCGCGCAGATCGCGCAGTTCCGGCAGAACGCGGGCTTCTTCAACGACTCGGTGACGAACCCGCTGGCGGGGCTCATCCCCGGCAACGCCGGCCTGAACGGCGCGACCATCTCGCGCCGCCAACTCCTGCTCCCGTTCCCGCAGTTCACCTCGGTCAACCTCGTCGGCGAGAACGTCGGGCAGCTCTGGTACGACTCGGGGCAGGCTTCGCTTGAGAAGCGCATGGGCGGCGGGCTCACGATGTCTTTGGCCTACACGTTCTCGAAGCAGTTGGGCGCGCTCCAGTTCCTCAACCCGCAGGACGCGGAGCCGACCAAGGCCGTGACCGACATCGACAGCACGCACGTCTTCACGACGGGCGGCGTCTACCAGTTGCCGTTCGGCAGGGGTCGCCGCTACTTCGGCAACATCGGCCGCGCGGCCGAGCAGGTGCTCGGCGGCTGGGAGTACAACTGGGTCGGGCAGTTCCGCTCGGGGCGCCCGCTCAACCTCCCGACCAACGCCTACCTGCTCAAAGACCCGACGCTCGGCGGCGCGTCGAGCTTCGACCGCTTCTTCAACAACTGCGTGTTGCAGGCCAACGGCACGAGCCAGATGGCCGTCCGCGTCGCGGGCACCACCAACACCACCTTCGCGCCCTGCACCGACCCGGCGTGGGTCTTGCGCAACACGGGGAACACGCTGGCCGACATCCCGCTGCGCCTCGCCAACCTGCGCGAGCCGTGGGCGCCGATCTTCGACATGTCGCTCAACAAGAACTTCAACATCACCGAGACCGTCCGGTTCCAGTTGAGGCTTGAGACCTTCAACACCTTCAACACGCCGCTCTTCGGCTCGCCGAACATGAACGTCACGAGCAACGGCTTCGGCATCCTGATCCCGGAGAACAGCGTCCGCAACGGCAACAACTACCGCCAGGTTCAGCTCGGGGGCAAGCTCAACTTCTAGAGCGGCTTGCGCATTACTTTACCAATCGTTTAGAGGCGGGCTCAGCCCGCCGGCCCGAGTTCTGAGGTAACTTGAGCCGGCGGGCTGAGCCCACCTCTAAACGGGCGTTGGTAAACTTAAACGCAAACCACTCTAGTTCGCATTTCAAGTCAGAACCACCCGCGGTAGCAGGTGGGCACGCCGCATGTAGCCTGACTGAAGACAACGCGGCTCTCATCAATCATCAAGCCGTGATCGAAAAACCCACCCGCTACCGCGGCTGGTTCTGACCTTACCGGCCGACAACGATTTTGACTTCGCGCTCGCCCGCGCGCGTGCCGAAGTGCGCGCGCGGGATTCTGAGCAGCCCGCGCGCGTAGCTATAAGAGCGCGGCGCGAGCGGGCGGCCGTCCACCTCGACCCTCGACGGTGCGCGCCAGACCCACGCGCCGAAGTCGCCCTCCTCCTTCAGTCGCACGACCGCGCCGCCCCCGACGCGCGTGACCGCGACGACCGCTGCCGGCGGGAGGTACTTATCCAACAGGCCGAAGACGCCGATGCCGTCCTCGGGTTTGACGAGCGTGAAGAGGTCGAAGTCGCCGTCGTCGAGTTCAAAAGGCTCGGAAGCGTTATGCGCGTCGAGCCGCGTGACGTGCCCTTCGCGGCGGTGATAGACGACGACCGGCCCCGCGCCCGCCTGCCACTCCGGGTCATTCATCCTGAGCGTGCCCACGACCGACCGCTCCGTCTTGTTGACGTGGAAGGCGGCGACGACGCCCGCGCTCAAGCCCGGCCGCGTCACGCGCGCGAAGACTTTGAGCGCCGTGGGTTCGATGGAGGGGTCTGAGAGCAGCAGGTCGCGCGTCACCTGCGCCGGCTCGTCGGCCATGAGCAGGCGGCCGTCCGAGAGCGCGAGTCGGCGCAGGACTTCGGGGCGCTCCCTGCCCGGCTCGTCCGTGAAGTAGACGGGGCCGCCGCTCACGGCGCGCGCCGCGGCGTGGTACTCGGCCGCCTCGTCGTGCGACTGGAACATGTCCCAGTCGGGGTAGGCGAAATTCGCAATCCAGTACGCGTTGTAGGCGTTCTGGTAGACGTGGTCTTTCGGGTTGTGCTTCAGCTCGGGCTGGTAGTCGTCGCTTGAGCGCGCGACGTTCGACGAGCGCCAGTTGTAGGCGTTCTCCAGAGACATCTCCATGCAGTTGATGAGACCGAGCCCCGCCCCGTCCGCGAAGAACTTCTCCGCCGCGCCTTGCAGGTTCCGGTGCGAGCCGCCGCCCGAGTCGAAGAGCGGCATCAGCCCGTCGGTGAACTTGACGTTGTTGCCCTGCCCGTCCACCTTCACGAAGTCGTAGCCCCAGCCCTTGAGCTTCCGGAACCAGTCGGAGTAGAAACTCTCGCTGCGCCCCTCGCGCGGGTCGGGCAGCAATTTTCCTTCGAGCCCCTTGAACATCCTGTACTCGCGCGCCAGCTCCGAGTCGCCCGCGACGCCGTTCCAGTAGCCCTGCAAGGTGTGCCACACGCCGACGTGCGGGATTCCGTGCTCGACGCGCAGGCGGCGCGCGAGTGCGTCCATCCCGCCGGGGAACTTGGCGGCGTCGGCCTCGAAGCTCACGAGCTTCTGGTCTTTGACGGAGAGCCAGCCGTCGTCCACCAGCACGAAGCCGAGCGGGATGTTCTTCTCGCGCATCGAGCGCACGCTCGCGACGACCTTGTCGGCCGTCACCTCCTGCCCGTAGGCGTTCCACGAACACCAGCCGAGCCCGCGGAAGACCTCCGGGTAACCCTTCTGCCAGCGCAACCGCCCGTACTGACCCGTCGCGGCGAAGGCCGTCTCGTAGGCGGCGCGCGGGAGTTTGTAAGGGTCTGTGCCGGCGGCATAGGCGAAGAGCGGCACGCGGCGCGGCGAGTGCTTCGGGTCGTAGCTCGAAGCGGTGACGCGGAACTCGGGTCGCCACTCTATCTCCGAGACGCCGACCTCGCCCACCATCCCTTCGCCCGCGAGCGGGACGAGCAGGTGGTAGTCCTCGCCCTCGGTCTGCCGCCACAGCACGAGTTGGTTGGCGGGGCCCAGCAGACGGTAGTCGGAGAAGAAGGCGGGCGCCGTCCAGTAGATTTTGAAACGCTTCGTCGCCATCCCGCGCGCGAAGCGGTCGAGGCTCGCGACGAGCTGCACGCCCTCGCGCGGGGCGAGCGCCGGCCCGTCGTAGTCGAGCCACGCGACGAGCGCGCCCGTGTTTTGATAGCGCCGCACGTCGAGCGCCGCCGACTTCACGCCGCGCGCGTCCCCGCTCGGCCGCAGGCGGAACCGCTGGCGCGTGAACCGCCCGCCCGCGTCTTCGCCCTCGTCCTGCCCCGCGCCCTCCAACTCGCCCGAGACCGCCGCGCCTTCGGCGAGTCGCAGGCGCATCCTCATCAACGTCATCACGAGCCCCGGCCCGCGCCGGAGCTGTAGCTGCCCGCGGTTAAGCACGACGTTCGAGCCCGAGTCCGTCTGAGCGCAGACCGCGGCGCACGCGGTCGTTAAGATGAGCGCAAGGAGAACTATTCGTCTACGCATGTGTGGAGCCCTTTTTACACAACGTGCCGGGCTTGTCAAACATTTGGGCCGACGGCAGAAAGATTAACCACAGAGACACAGAGACACAGCTAGATAGCTTATGTCTTAAAGCTGTGTCTCTGTGTCTCTGTGTCTCTGTGATTAACCTATAGCGACTTGCATTTGACTGGGACTAATTGTCATACCGTTTAGAGGCGGGCTGAGCCCGCCGGCCCACGCACAGCCCGCCTCTCAACGGTCCCAGTCAACTGCAAACCGCTATAACGTCCGCCTCACACTCAAGCAACGGAAAGTGTCAGCGCGAGGCGCCCGGCTCCTTCTCCATGCCGTCGTTGAAGGAGGGCGGGGCGGCGTTGGGGGCGGCGGCCCAGCGCTTGTTCGGCTCGGGGCCGAGGGTGAAGTCGAGCACGCCGCCGCGCGCGATTGATTCGTAGGGTATCCAGGTGCTCTCGTGCGGCCGCCCGTTCAGTCGCAGCTCCTGCACGTAAGGGCTCGAAGCGTTCGCGCCGCGCCCCTTAATCATGAGCACCCGGCCGCCCTTCACGCGGATGTCAATCTCGGGGAAGACTGGGCTGTTGACCGAGAAGCCGCCGACGCCCGGGATGACCGGGTACAGGCCGAGGGAGGCGAAGACGACCCACGAAGAGGTCGCGCCGAGGTCGTCGTTGCCGGGCAGTCCCCCGGGCTCGGGCGTGAACAGCTCGGTCAGCACGCGGCGCGTGACGGCCTGCGTCTTCCACGGCTCGCCGGCATAGTTGTAAATCCACGGCACTGGGAAGACCGGCTCGTTGCCGATGAAGAAGTACGGGCGGTCGGGGCCCGCGTTGAGTTCGGTGAAGAAGCCGTCCAAACGTTTGACGGCCGCCTCGTTCCCGCCGATGCGTTCGATGACGGCACGCAGGTTGTGCGGGATCATCCAGGTGTACTGCGTGGCGTTGCCCTCGACGTAAGACTTGTGGCTCTCGGGCCGCCACGGCAGCTCGGGCTTGTAGAGCATGGCCTTGAAGTCGAAGCCCGGCAGCCACGAGCCGTCGGCCCAGCGCCCGCGGATGTAGCGCGTCTGCGGGTCGAAGAGGCGCGTCCAGAGCTGAGCGCGGCGCATCATCTCGGCGTAAGTCTTCTCGTCGCCGTGCGCACGCGCGAATCGGGCGAGGGCGAAGTCGGCGGTCTCGTATTCGAGCGCGACCGACGGCGAGCCGCGCAGTCCCTTCTGCTCCATCGGGATGTAGCCGTACTTGAGGAAGTCGGCGAGCCCCGGTCGCACGAGGTAGGTTTTAGACTTCGCCTCGGGGTCGGTCGCGCCGCGCAGCATCACTCTCAACGCCGCGCGCGTGTTGAAGTCGCGCGCGCCGAAGGCCCAGGTGCTGGCGATGATGGGTACCGCGGGGTCGCCGTACATCGCGCCGCTCTCGTCGTTGGCGACGGGCCATTTGGGCAAGCCGCCGCCGCCCTGCTCGGCCATGTTGACGAGCGACTGCGCCATGTCGCTCGCCTCTTCGGGGAAGAGCCACGCGACGAGCGGCGAGTGCGAGCGGTAGATGTCCCAGCCGGAGAAGTTCGTGTACTGCGTGTGCCCCGGCGACTTGTGCACGCGGTCGTCGAAGCCCACGTACTCGCCGTCGGCGTCGCCGAAAACGTTCGGGTGGAGCAGCGCGTGGTAGAGCGCCGTGTAGAAGAGTCGCCGCTCGGTCTCAGTCCCGCCCCCGACACGCACGCGCCCGAGCGCCTCGTTCCAACGCATGCGCGCGCGCGTGCGCACCGCCTCGAAGTCCCAGCCCCCGTTCTCCGCGCGCAGGTTCGCCCGCGCCTTCTCGACGCTCACGTAGGAGACGCCGACCTTCATGCGGACGGCGACGCCCGAAGAGGTGTCGAAGGTGACGAACCCGCCGGTCTGCCTCCCGCCTCGCGCGGGGCTCACGCCGTGCAGCACGCGTTCGCCGTCCCACGAGCCGAACGAGGCGAAGGGGCGGTCGAACTCCGCGGCGAAGTAGAGCACGTACCTGTTGCGCGTGCCGCAAAAAGCCCCGCTCGCCACCATCCCGCTCATCTGGCGGTCGCCCTCGGCGCGCCACTCGGCCTCCTGCACGCCCGTCGCGTTGCGCCCGACGTTGACGAGCAGGGTCGCGGGCGACCCCTTGGGGAAGTCGAAGACGGCGAAGCCCGTGCGCGTCGTGGCGGTCAGACTCACCTTCACGCCCGACTCCAACGCGACCTCGTAGAAGCCGGGCGAGGCGCGCTCCCTGTCGTGTGAGAACTTCGAGACGTAGTCGGCGGGCGCCGCGGCCGGCGACTTTTCGACGCGCCCCGCGACGGGCATGAAGGGCACGTCGCCGTAGACGGGACAGCCCGGCCCGCTGATGTGCGTGAGGCTGAAGCCACGGATGACCGTGTCGTGATGTGCGTAGCTGCCGCGGTCTTCGGGGCCGAACCCGCGCTCCGTGTCGGGGCTGAACTGCACCATCCCGAAGGGCAGCGTCGCGCCGGGAAAGGTGTTGCCGCTGGCGTTCCCGCCGAGGTAGTCGGGCACAGGCGAGTTCGCCGTCCCGACGAACGGGTTGACGAGCCCCGCGGCGTCGAACGGGCGCGCGGCGGGCGTTGGTCTTTGCCCGCGCGTCTGCGCGTGGGCGGCGGGCGCGAGCGACAAGAGGACGATTAAGAGAACGGAAGGAGTTTTCTTCATCATAGACGAATCGCCTTAACAGTACCGCGAGCGGCAGCGGGAGGGTCGTAGTTACGAGGTACGCGACTTTGTCAAAGCACGTACCCGCTCGCTACCGCTCGCGGTTCTGATTTACGGCATCTCGACCGTCTTCCCCGTCACGACGAAACTGCCGCCGCCGACGCCGGTCGTGTTCAACTAAACCCGGGCCTTGAAAGGCCAGGCTCAACTCAAGCGCCGCTGACGCGTCGGGACTGCGCTTGTTACCGCGTGGGCGCCTCAAGGATGACGGCCTCGAAGGGCGCGAGGCTCATCGTGCTGGAGATTGTACGCTCCGCGCGCGGCAGGTTGCTGAGCGCGACGTTGTAGACGAACGGGCCGGTTCTGATCGGCGACGGGAGTCTGAAGGTGCGGCGCTCGTTCGACATGTTGAGCACGACGATGACCTTCTGCGCGCGCGCGGTGCGGGTGTAGGAGTAGACGTGAGGGTCGTCGTCGAGAGCCGTGTAGCTGCCGTCGAGGATGGCGGGGCTCCGCCGGCGCAGCGCCGTGAGCTGGCGGTAGAAGCTGAGAATCGAATTGCCGTCGCGCGCCTGCGCGTAGACGTTGCGCTCCCGGTAGCTCGGCGGGACGGGGAGCCAGGGGCTGCCCGTCGTGAAGCCGGCGTGCGCCGTCGCGTCCCACTGCATCGGCGTGCGCTCGCCGTCGCGCCCCTTGCGCAGCGGCCAGTAGCGCTTGCCCACGGGGTCGCGCACCTCCTCGACCGTCTTCGGCTCGGTCGTCACCATGCCGATCTCCTCGCCGTAGTAGAGGAACGGGGTCCCGCGCACCGTCAGGAGCAGCAGCGCGGCCGCCCGGGCGACGGCATCGCGGTCCGGGCCGGTCGCCCCGATCGAGTCGGCGAGCCGCGAGGCGTGCCGCGGCTGATCGTGGTTGGACAGGACGATCGTCGGCCAGCGGTCGTCGCCGAACGCGCGCTCACGTCGGCGCAGGGCGGCCCGGAAGGCGGCGGCGGTCCACGGCCGGGTCAGGAGCTCCCAGTCGAACACGAGGTGGCGATCACGGGTCAGCGCCGCCGCGCCCTCGGTCGAGCCGGCGAACAGCTCGCCCACCGACATCCGGCCCGGGTGCTCGTCGACCACGGCCCGGAAGCGCTCGATGAGGGCCGGCAGGTCCGGCTGGTCGTAGTCGTGCACGTGGACCTGGCGGTCCCACGCCGTCGAGCCGCGGCGAGGGGGGTTGGAGCGCATCTCGGCGTCCTTGAGGAAGACGTTGAAGGTGTCCAGACGGAAGCCGTCGACGCCACGCTCCAGCCAGCCACGGACCATCGACCACTGGGCCGCCTCGACCGCCGGGACGCGCCAGTCGAGCTCCGGCTGCTCGGCCAGGAATGTGTGATGGAAGGCCTGCCCGCGGACCGGATCGAAGGTCCAGGCCGGGCCTCCGAACCACGACACCCAGTCATTGGGCGGCAGCAGCGTCCCGTCCGTGCCGACGCCCGGGCTGTCACGCCAGATGTACCAATCGGTGTACGGCTCCTGCCGTCGGCGCGAGGCGATGAACCATGCGTGCTCGTCGCTGGTGTGGTTCATCACCAGGTCGAGCACGACGCGGATCCCGAGCCCGTGGGCGGTCGTCACCAGCTCGTCGAAGTCGGCCTCGCTCCCGAACAACGGATCGATCGCCGTGTGATCGCTGACGTCGTAGCCGATGTCGCGCCCGGGCGAGGGTTAGATCGGCGACAACCAGATGGCGTCGACCGCGAGCCCGTCCGGCCCGAGGTACGGGAGATGGGCCGTGATGCCGCGCAGATCGCCGGTGCCGTCTCCGTCGCTGTCGGCGAAGGAACGCGGGTAGATCTGGTAGACGACCCCGCGGCGCCACCAGTCGTCGCCGTACCGGAACGGCGGGGCGGTCGTGCCGGTCGTGCTCGGGGCGCGCCGTTGGCCGCTCACGATCCGTCTCCTCCTGCCCATCGCGACGCGCCACCGCGTCGGGGTCGATCGCGGCGTCGGTGTCGACGACGGTAGCGGTCCGGGCTTGACAATGTCGCGGCGAGCCGTCATTGATACGCGTTACTGACGCGCGTTACTGCACCACGTCGGGAACGCGCCGTCAAGGGTGGAGGAGCGGCACGAGGATGCGCAGACGGCCGACCAGCGCGGACGTTGCGACCGAGGCCGGGGTGTCTCGGACGACGGTCTCGTTCGTCCTCAACGGCCGGACGGACGTGAAGATCCCGACCGAGACGCGGACCCGCGTGCTGGCTGCCGCGGAACGCCTGGGGTACCACCCGCATGCCCCCGCCCGGCAGCTGGCCGGTGGGCGCTCGCACGTGCTGGCCCTCGTCCTGCGCCAGACCCCCGAGCAGATCGCCGCTGACGCCATCCTGGCCGAGACGCTGCGCGGGCTGGCCGCCGCGGCCCGTGGCAGCGGCTTCCGGGTGATGGTCGAGCCGCTCGCGCCCGACGGCCCGGATCCCAGCTACGCCGGCCTGCTCCGGGCGCAGCACGCCGACGGGCTGGTCATCAGCGGACCGCGCACCGACGACCCCCAGCTCGAGGCCCTCGTCCGCGACGGATTCCCCGTCGTGCTCCAGGGCGCCCTCCCCGGGCTCGATGTGACCAGCGTCGACGTCGACAACGTGGCCGGCGCCCAGCGGGCCGTCGAGCACCTCGTGGCCATCGGCCATCGGCGCATCGCCTGCATCACCAACGCCCCGCTCGTGTACACCGCCGCCCAGGAGCGCCTCGAGGGCTATCGCCGCGCCCT
>JBEVJD010000458.1:0-6008 GCA_040510435.1 Pyrinomonadaceae bacterium
CGGTCCGCCGGTTGCTTCTCGAGCGCCCTACTGAGGATCGCCGCGACGCTCCCCTTGCAGGCAGGAGCAATTTTTCCCAGGGACTCGGGCACGGCGGTGGCGATCGTGATGATGGCGCGCGGGAGCGAGTCACTGGGGACTTGGTACGGAAGCCGGCCAGCGAGGAGCTCGTACGCAACGACGCCCAGAGAGTAGATGTCGGAGCGCGCGTCGATGTCGTCGTCGCTCCACTGCTCGGGCGCCATGTAAAAGGGCGAGCCCATCATCCCCTGCGTCTGCGCGGCGACGAACGAGCCGAGCAGTTCGCCCGACTTGATCTTCGCCAGCCCGAAGTCGAGCACCTTCAGACTCTCGCCCGGCGGCGTGCCCGGCCGCAGCATGATGTTGAGCGGCTTGAGGTCGCGGTGGACGATGCCCTGCCGGTGCGCGGCGGCCACGCCCGCGCAGACGGCGAGCATGACCTCGACGGACGCGACGGGCGACAGCCGCTTCTGCTCGGAGAGGATGTCGTGGAGCGAGCGCCCCTCGACGAACTCCATGACGAGGTAGGGCGTCGTGCCCTGGAGGACGCCGTAGTCGGTGACGCTGACGGTGTTGGGATGGCGGATGGCGGCCGCGGCCATCGCCTCCTGGCGGAAGCGCGCGGCGAGCGAGGGGTCGTTGCCGACGAGGTCGGGGAGGATGACCTTGATGGCGTGCTGCGTCTTGATGAACTTGTGCTGCGCCTTGAAGACGAGCCCCATCCCGCCCTGCCCGAGTTTTCTTTCGAGCAGATAACGCTCGTCGAGCGTCGTGTCGAGGTTGATGAGAAACTTCAGGCGGTCACCGTCGCTCGGACAGTGATTGACTTGGTCTGCGAAGCAGCGATGGCAGGCCGGACACTCTTTCATTCAGACGGCTCGCTCGTCACCCCTTACGGACGCTCGGGAATCGAACTCTTAACGGGAGACGTAAACGGCCTGAAGGCGGTTCCGTCTTCTGGTCAGTGCGCGAAAATTTTAACAACTAGGTTTGAGTAAGGCAAAAGCAAACAAGGGCGAGGCGTCTCCGTTGACAGGCGGCGTGGCGGAGTTGTATCGTGCGCGCCACTCTGCGCCGGTGACAAAGCCTTCGCCCGTTTTCATTCGACATAGGCCGCCAGAGACGAGGGTGGAAATGGTTGCGCCGTACTTCTGCAACAGGTGTGGGGACGAGACGGACGAGCCGCTCGGCAACTGCCCGAGGTGCGGGCGGCGCCTGCACAAGACCAGCACGATACGCGGGCTCGGCCTCGCGCTCGTCGTGCTGGGCGGCGGGCTGACGGCCTTCATGGCGTGGCTGACGCTCACCATCTCGCGCATCATTGAGCACTCGGATGAGCCGGGGGCGACCTCGCGTTTCACCGGCGACGCGTCCGACGCGCGACTCATCTACGCCATCTTCGGCCTGGTGCTGGCCCTCGGCCTCACCTTCGTCGTGGCCGGCATCTGGCAGCTCGTCTACGGGCGGCGCAACAAGAAGATTATCTTCGTCGCCCTCATCCTCGTCGTGGTTCTCTACGCGTTCGGCTGGTTCGTCAGGAGTTGGGGCTGACGCGGACGAAGGGGTTTTGAGGAGGGGCGCCGCCCCGCTTACGTTGCCGTGCCGAAGACGTTTCACATGCCGCTGACGGCCGCGCGCACCTGGGAGGGCACGTTCCCGGGCCGCTGCGTCTCGTGCGGCGGCCCCAAGGAAGCGGAGTCGGCGCTCGCACTCGCGCGCCTCGTCGCGCGCGGCAGGAGGCAGGAGCAGGCTTCCGTCCGACTCCTTGTCCCGCACTGTGAACGCTGCGCGCACGCCACGAAATCCGTCTTCCTCGCCGGCTGCATACCGTTCATACTCGGCTTCCTGCTGATCGGCGCCGCCGGATTCCTCCTCGCGGTCTACGGCTCATGGGTGTTCGGGGTGGACGAGTTACAGAGTCCGGGGCAGACACAATCTCCTTCGCTCGTTATCGGCGCGGCGGCCGGGCTGTTCGGGGGCTTCGCAGGCGGCTTCGTGTTCGAGTTCCTGGCCCGTCTGCTGCTGATCCCCTTCTACGGCCGCTCGCTCCTGCGCGCGCCGATGCTCGCCAAGCAGCTCATCACCGACGAAGATTACGTCGCGGGACTCAGCGGCAAGCTCAACCCCGACGCGACCCGGCTCACGCTCAAATTCTTCAACGAAGAAGTTGCCGGGGAGTTCGCCCGGCTCAACTCCGCCTGAGCGTTTACTTCCTACTCGAAACAGTCCTGCCGTCCGTCCGCGCCGCAGTCGAAGAGTCGCGGGGCGTAGCGGCGCGAGAGATCGCTGACGTTGTGCCAGACGCGCGTGTGGCCGTACTCCTCGCGCGTCCAGCCGAGCCGCGCCTTGTCGCGCCAGACCGAGGCGCACGCCTCCTCCTCGTTCGCGCCCGAGAGGTGACGCGCCTCGTGCAGGAGGATGACGGCGCGCTCCACGTCGTCCACGGGGTAGCGGAAGAACTCGGGGTAGAGCGTCACGACCTCGAAGGGGAAGTTGGTGGCGGCGTAGGCTTCGCCGTGCCCGACGTAGCGGTTCCACCAATTGTCGGTCGTGCGGAAACTGGTCAGACGCCGGAGCAAAAACGCGTCGTGCGCGAAGCCGCCCCGCTCGATGAGTTTCAGGGCCCTGTCCACCTCTGCGCGCTCGTCGTCGGTGGCCGCCGCCGAGGTGAAGAGCAGAGAGGCGTAGCACCCGACCAGCAGCACGAAGGTCACGCCCAGCACCGTCAGCGCGCGGCGCAGAAGGCTCGGCCGCTGCTTCCCATCCTCGAACACCTCCACGCCTTCCGAATCGAAGACGTGTGCCGCGCCCGCGCCCGGACAGGCATAAGCGACACCCGGTTCGAGCAGGGCGCCGCAGCGCTTACACTCTGAGGCGTAGTTGAAGTTGACCAGCCCGCAGCCGGCGCATTTACTGTTGTTCATTGCGGCGAGGTGTGTGTGGGCTTACGAATTGAGCGTGCGCATTTGCGCGCCGTTGGTGACGGTGGTGACGCGCTCCATGTCCTCCTTGGCCTGGTCGGAGGCAGAGCGGATGCCGGAGACGCGGAGGCGGAACTCGTCCGGGTTGGAAGAGCCGCGCAGAGCCTCCTCCAGCGTAATGAGCCCCGACTGGTGGAGCGTGAAGAGCGACTGGTCGAAGGTCTGCATCCCGTACTGGCTGGTGCCGGCGGCGATGGCGTCGCGGATGAGCGAGGTCTTCTCCTCGTTGATGATGTAGTCGCGGATGAGGCCGGTCGAGATCATAATCTCGGCCGCCGGGACGCGCGCCGCGCCCTCGGCCGCGCGCACGAGCCGCATCGAGATGACGGCGCGCACGATCCCCGCGAGCTGGATGCGCACGGACTTCTGCAAGTGCGGCGGGAAGGACGAGACGATGCGGCGGATGGTCTCGGTCGCGTCGAGCGTGTGCAGGGTGGAGAGGACGAGGTGGCCGGTCTCGGCGGCGGTGAGCGCCGTCTCGATGGTCTCGTGGTCGCGCATCTCGCCGACGAGGATCACGTCCGGGTCTTGCCGGAGCGCGCCGCGCAGCGCCTCCGCGAACGAGCGCGTGTCCACGTCCACCTCGCGCTGCGTGACGAAGCACTTCTTGTCGCGGTGCAGGAACTCAATCGGGTCTTCGATGGTGATGACGTGGCCGCCGCGGTTGGCGTTGATGTAGTCGATCATCGCGGCGAGCGTCGTTGACTTGCCCGAGCCCGTCGTGCCGGTGACGAGGACGAGGCCGCGCTGCTCCTCCGCGATGCGCTCGATGACGGGCGGCAGCCCCAGCTCGGTTATCGAACGCACCTTGTCGGGGATGACGCGCAGCACCATCCCGACCGAGCCGCGCTGCTGGAAGACGTTGGCGCGGAAGCGGCCGAGCCCCGAGACGCCGTAGGCGATGTCGGCCTCCGACACCTCCTTAAATCTCTGCTTCTGCCGGTTCGACATCATCGAGAAGGCCATGTCGAGCGTGTCCTCCTGCGTGAGGCGGGGCGCGGTCGAGATGGGGCGCAGCTCGCCGCCGATGCGCATGAACGGCTGCGAGCCGGCCTTGCAGTGCAGGTCGGACGCGCCGAAGGCGGCGGCGACGCGCAGGAGTTCGTCGATTTTGACTGACATAGGATTTCTCTGAACGGCTCGGGGGGCAAGGGGCGGACTGAAGCGTCGGCACACTCTTTCGGCGCGCGTCGCTCGGTCTCGAAATTTCTCGGGTTGTTTCGCCGGGTGGATTGCGGCGGGGGCGGCGCCGTGGCGACTGCGAGTGCGGCCGGCGCGTACAAACATTCTACGCGGCCGGCCGAAGGGGCGTCAACAGCGTTTTTTTTGACGAAGTTGCCGGGTAAACTTACTGAAAATTAAGCACGTAGACGCGTGGAGGCGGCTTGAAGTCAAAAGTCTTCAAGCCGCCTCCCGGCGTCCCTTCTGTTTAACGGCCTACTCGGTAAGCGTGACGTGGATGGCGTCGCGCGTGTCGCCGGCCGTGGACTGCGTGGCGGCCTTGCGCACCTCTTCGGTCTGTGCGGCGCGGTGGCCGTTGGGCTCGGAATGGGCGGCGGCGCGGTACTCGCCGACGAAGGTGAGCCAGTCGCCGGGCGCCTCGCGCTCGCCCGAGGTGATCTCGAAGAAGAGTTTCTGGATGCGCTCGGTGATGGGGCCGCGGCGGCCCTCGCCGACGGTGATGCGATCGACGCTCCGGATGGGCGTGATCTCGGCCGCGGTGCCCGAGAAGAACAGCTCGTCGGCGACGTAGAGCGAGGCGCGTTGGAGCCCGGACTCGACAATCGGAATCTCAAGCGCGCGGCAAATCTCGATGACGCTGTCGCGCGTGATGCCGGGGAGGATGGCGGAGGAGAGCGGCGGCGTAATCACCTTGCCGCCGTGGACGAGGAAGATGTTCTCGCCCGAGCCTTCGGAGACGTAGCCGCGGTCGTCGAGCGCGATGCCCTCGGCGTAGCCGTTCGTCAGCGCCTCCATCTTGATAAGCTGCGAGTTCATGTAGTTGGCGCCCGCCTTCGCCATCGCGGGCATCGAGTTCGGCGTCAGACGGTTCCACGAAGAGACGCACACGTCCACGCCCTGCTCGATGGCCGCCTCGCCGAGGTACTTGCCCCAGTCCCAGGCGCCGATGTAGCAGGCCATCGGGTTCGGGAACGGGTTGACGCCGAAGGCCGGGCGCTCCTCGTCGAGCGCGCGGAACATGATGGGGCGGACGTAGCACTGCTGGAGCCCGCTGCGCTTGACCAGCTCGACCACGGCGTCGGACAGCTCGTCGAGCGTCCAGGGGTGCGTCATGCGGTAAATCTTCGCCGAGTTGAGCAGGCGCTGCATGTGCTCGCGCAGGCGGAAGACGGCCGGGCCACGCCGCGTCTTGTACGTGCGGATGCCCTCGAAGACGCTCGACCCGTAGTGCAGGACGTGCGACATGACGTGCACGCGCGCGTCGTCCCAACTGATAAACTCGCCGTCGTGCCAGACCTCGGCCGCGATCTCCGGCTTCTTAAATTCCTTCTTACCCAACTCATCTTTCGACATCTCTTTATTGCTCCTTAGATTATCCCCGGCCGCACGCGGGGACGAACTTTATGACATGATTCGCTCTGTGCGGGCGGCGGCGGCGAGGGGCGGATTACGACGGCACGCGTAAAATATTGGCTCGCGTCGGTGCTGGTGTTCTCGGGTGTTCAAGACGGCACGATACCTTAAACCGGACGCGCTTGGCAAGAAACCCGACGTGCTTGGCACGGCCGCGAAACTCGTGCAGAATACGGCCGCGCCGCGCGCGCCCGACGCCGAAGCCCGAGCCCTTTCCAGAGACTTTTCCGCACGGGAGAGACGCCCTTGCAGACCACCCCCGAGCCCCCGCGCGGGCCCTCCGCACGGCGCCCGAGCGCCGACGCCCGCTCCGTACGCGAAGTGAAACAGAACCGCGAGCGGTAGCGAGCGGGTGGCGGTGACAGCAGAGATACGAGTGATGTCACGCGCACCCGCGCGCTCCCGCGCGCG
>JBEVJD010000459.1:0-6501 GCA_040510435.1 Pyrinomonadaceae bacterium
GGACGAAAGAATCGACGATGCGGCGGCGCGCGTGCGGCAGGTCGGCAACAGACCTGTCGTAGAGGCGGCGCGTCCGGGCGAAGTCGAGCGTGACGCGCAGCGCCGTGTCGGCCGCGCCGAGCGAGAGGCCGGCAATAACGGTGCGCGTGAGTTGGAACGCCTTGAGCGTCTGTTCCAGCGCAGCGCCCTCTGCGCCGACGAGCGCGTCGTCGGTGACGAAACTCTCTTTGAACCGGATGCCGCTGAAGTCTGCGCCCCTGACGCCGAGCGTCTTGATGCGCGGCAGGTGCTCGTAAGAGTCCGGGTCGAGGCGCGACTTCTCGACGAGGAAGAGCGAGAAGCCGCGCGGGCCGCCTTGCTCCGAAGTCCGGGCGAAGACGGTCAGAGCTGCGCCGCGCGTCGCGTTATTGACGAGCCATTTCTCGCCGTCGAGGAGGTAGCCGCCTTCGACTTTCCTGGCCCTCATTTCCGTCGAGAGAAAGTCGCTGCCGTGCGTCTTCTCGTGGTAGGCGAGCGCGACCTGTCCGCCGCCCCGGACGATTTCCGCCAGCCGCTCCCGCTGCCGCCGCGACCCGCACGCCCACACGGCGGCCGAGCCGAGGTACGTCTTCGCGTGCGCCACGACGACCGTCAGGTTGCGGCGGGCGACGGTGCGTAAGAGGCTGATGAACTCTTCGTAAGAGTTGAGGCGGCCGCCGGTCGCCGCGGGGACGTAAAAGTCGGCGAGTCCCCAAGCGTCGAGTAGCGCGCAAGCGTTCACCGGATACGCTTCGTCTTCGTCGAGCGCGACGGCGGGGGCGAAAGAGAAGTCGGCATGTGGATCGAGCGGGTCGCCGAGCGCGCGCTCCAACTCCTCGGCCTGCCGATACTGCGCGGGGACGCGCGCGCGCCCGGCGCGCGGCTCCTTCGTGTCTCGTGCGGGTAAGGACGACATCTCGCGTCTCGCTACAAACTCAAGTCCCTCTCCGTCGATCAACTAAGAGACGCCCGCCGGCGAGGGCTGCGCCAGTTGCAGTGGGACGATGGAGAAGAGCGTTCGCGCTTCGTGCCGCCGTCGCAGTTCCTCCAACACGTTCTGCTCGTACGCGATGGTTTCCGGATCGCGCACGTCCTCCTCGCCCTCGCGGCGCAGCAGCCGCTGGAGCGCGAGCGCCAGCCACTCCCCGCGGGCGAAGAAGTCGTCGAGCGCCGCGCGGTTGTGGAGCCACAGGTGCAGGCAGCAGGCTCCCGCCAGCAGCGTGCAGTAACGCTCCGCCAGCTCGAACATCTCCGGCTCGTGGTTGAAGGCGATTCCGTGTTCGCCCAGCCCCGCGCTCACGGCCTCGTGCAACTCCGCCAACTGCGTCGTCAACTCCCGCGCCTGCCGGACGAGGCGAGCCACGAGAGCGCCCGCATCGTCGCCCGGCGCGTGGAGCGACGAGAGCGTCTCGGCGGCCGTCTCCAACTCCAGCAATAAGGAATCGCGCCCGCGCTGATGCAGCGTGATGGCGCGCGCGTCGAAAGGCGGGAGCGGCGCGCCGAGCGTGGCGAGACGACTAATGCGGTCGGCCGCCTCGCCGGGGCGGCCGCGGTCGCCGCCGCGCGCGACGCGGGCGAGGTGCGAGCCGATGGCGCTCAGATTCACGACCGTCGAGCCGTCGAAGAGGCTGAGCAGGGCGTTGTCTCGGTAAATCTTCTGGAAGACGCCGCCGCAGTGCTCCTGCCGCAAATATTGCCGCGCGCCGAGGACGACCGACAGCTTCTTGATGATGCCTTCGACCGTCGTCGGTATGAAGAACTTGGCGACGGCCGAGCGCACGCCCATCTGCTCCGGCTCGACGTGGAACGAGCGCGCGATGGCGACGGTCGCACACTCGCAGATGAGCAGATCGACGAACGCTTCGCGGAGCAGCACCCGCGCGTGCGGGATGGCGAAGACCGTGTCGCCGTAGAGTCTGCGGGCGCGGGCGAAGTCGAGCGTGACGCGCAGCGCCGTGTCGGCCGCGCCGAGCGAGAGGCCGGCGATGGCGGTTCGCGTCAGTTGGAAGCCCTTGAGCATCACCTCCAGTCCCGCGCCTTCGTCGCCGACGCGCGCCTCGGCCGATACCAACGTCCCGTCGAAGCGGATGCCGCTGATGTCGGCCCCGCGAACGCCGTGCGTCCTGACTTTAGGGAGGCAGGAGAAGGACGCGCGCGCGGCCTCCTCTTTATCGACGAGGAAGAGCGAGAAGCCGCGCGGGCCGCCTTGCTCCGAAGTCCGGGCGAAGACGGTCAGGGCGCGGCTGCGTGTGGCGTTGTTAATCAGCCACTTCTCGCCGCTGAGCCGGTAGCCCCCGGCCGCCCGCTCCGCCTCGACCTCGGAGGCGAGCAGGTCGCCGCCGTGCGCGCGCTCGGTCAGCGCGAGCGCGAGTTGCCCGCCGCCGCGGATGATCTCCGAGACGCGGCGCTTCTGCTCGTCGCTGCCGCCGACCCACGTCGCCACCGCGCCGAGGAATGTCTTGCCGTGGGCGACGGCGACCGTCAGGTCGCGCCGCGCGACCGTACGCAGGACGGCGACGAGCTCTTCCACCGATTCCAGCCTGCCGCCGCACTCCGGCGGGATGTAGAACTCGAAGAACCTGAGATCGTCGAGCAGCCGGCAGGCGTCCTCCGGGTAAGCCTCTCGCTCGTCGAGCGCGACGGCGTCGGCGAGGGAGAAGACGCCGCCGGGCGCGAACGGGTCGCCGAGCGACAGTTCGAGCGCCTGTGCCGCTTCGTATTGGGGGAAGATCTGCGTGTGCGTCGCGCGAAAGGGGCGGCGGCTTTCGCCCCCGGCGTAATACTCCAGCGCGCCCGTCAGGTAGCGCTGCCGGCACTCCTGGCGCCGGATTTTGCCGCTCGACGTGATGGGGATGCTCCCCATCTTCAGCAGCGCCAGCGCGTGAACACCGATCCCGTACTGGTCGGAAACGTCGCGCTGGACGGCGCGCGTGAGCGACTTCAGGTCAAGCGCCGTCGCGTCGCCGGGGGCGTGGGAGGCCGGCCGGTGGCGCTGGTTCACCTCGGCCGCGATGACCAGTTGCTCGGCCCCCTCGACGACGACTGAGAAGGCGGCGACGCCGCCGGAGCGCACCGCCGGATGGCTCTGCTCCACCGTCAACTCGATGTCCTGGGGGTAGTGGTTGCGCCCGCCGATGATGATCAGGTCTTTCAGCCGCCCGGTGACGTAGAGGTCGTCGCCGTCGAGGAAGCCGGTGTCGCCCGTGCGCAGGAACGGGCCTTCGCCCGTGCCGGCGAGCCGCGCGCCGAAGACCTCTTCGGTCAGGTCGGGCCGGTTCCAGTAGCCCGCGGCCACGGTCGGCCCCGCCACCCAGATTTCGCCCACGCGCCCCGGCTCGCACGGGGTCAACGTCTCCGGGTCGATGATGCGGACGCGCGTGCCGGACGAGGGCTTGCCGCAGCCCACGAATGTCTTCCCGCCGGGCGGCGCGTCGGGCGCGTCCGCGTACGCCACGACCCGGTTCCGTTCGAGGGCGGCGGCGTCCAACGTGCGGGTCGTGTGGGGCGTAGTCGTGTCGCCGGCCGTGACCTTGAGCGTTGCCTCGGCTAGGCCGTAGGCCGAATAGATCACGTCGGGGCGCAGCCCGCACGGCCCGAAGTGCTCGACGAACCTGCGGATCGTCTCGTGCCTGATTGGCTCCGCGCCGTTGAAGGCCACGCGCAGGCTGCTCAGGTCTAACGTGTCGCGCTGCTCCGGGGTGACTTTCTGCGTACAGAGGTCGTAGGCGAAGTTCGGCGCGCCGGTGTTGGTGGCGCGGTAACGCGACAGCGCGCGCAGCCAACGCAGCGGTCGCTGGAGGAAGTCGGTCGGAGCCATCACGTAGCAGGGGAAGCCCACGAACATCGGCTGGATGAGGCCGTCAACAAGCCCCATGTCGTGATGCGCCGGGAGCCACGTCACCGAGACGCACTCGGGCGAGTTTCGGAACCCGTCGCGGATGTAGGCTGAGTTGTAGAGGAGGTTGTCGTGTGTGACCATCACGCCCTTGGGCGCGCTCGTCGAGCCGGAGGTGTACTGGAGCACCGCCAGACTGTCGCCCGATAGTTTCGGCTCGCGCCACTCGTCGGGCGGCGCAATGTCGAGCGCCTCGGCCGCGTCGGTCGCCAGCCACCGCACGCCTTTCATTGCCTCGTCGTCGGCAAACAGCGGCTCGACCCGCGAGAGGATGGCCGAGGTCGTCAGGACGAACGCGGCCCCAGAGTCGGCGATGATGGAGCGGATGCGTGGGAGCGTGAGCCGCGGACGGGCCGGGTGCGGCGGCGCGGCGGGCATGGCGACGACGCCGGTGTACAGGCAGCCGTAGAAGGTCGTGATGAAGTCGAGTCCCGCCGGGAAGAGGAGCAAGGCGCGCTCGCCCGCGCCGCCGAGGCTCTGGAGCCGGGCCGCGACGGCGCGGGCGAGCGCGTCCAACTCGGCGTATGTGACGCGGGCCTTCTCCTCCTCGCGGTCGGCGAGATAGGCGTAGGCCAGACGCGCCGGCTGGCGGCCGGCGCGCCAGCGAAGGATGTCGTTCAAAGTCGTTGGCTGAATGTTCATCCGCCCTTACAGTCCGCGTTGTCTGCCCCGCTCTGGACGAGAAGCGTCGCCCTGTGTGTCGTCTGGGGCAGGCCGGGCGGCTCGAATGCACCGCCGGCCTTCAGGCCGGAAGAGTCGGCGTGCGACGACGACGGCCTTGCCCGTAAGGCGGCGGCGAGGCGGCCCGTCCCTGTGAGCGGGGGCGGATGATGAGGCTGTCCGCGCGGGCGTCGGCGGGCGGGAGCGGGCGAGCGCGCCGTCGCTTCAGGTCACGTCGCACAGGAAGTAGAGCGGTTTGCCGTCCGGACTCCGACGCTCCAACACCCTGCCGCTGGCCTTCAACTCCTGTAGTGCCTCATAGACGTTCGTCACCGTCTCGTTGACGCGCTGGCGCTGAAACCACCACATGGCGATGCCTTCGAGCGTGTCGCACGCCGCCGGATGTTCTTCGAGGTAAGACTGAATCTGCCTGACAATTTCACTCACGTCCGTCATTGCTAAAGTCCTAAAATTCTCTCCCTAGAGGGGGTAGGCTGTGAGCAAGGGGAGTGCCACGCGAAGTTGGCGATTTTCGGTGTTTGCGCGCGCGCGGGGGCACACTTCCGGGCATTTTTGCCCTACCGCACGGCTGCCCTCACTCTTTATGTCGGGATTACCGTAGCCGCCGCGTAGGATGTTTTTGCCTATGGCGGCCCTTCGTCAGCCCTGTCAGGGGTGTCGGGGAAAATGAGGCCCCGGTCGGGGAGGCGGGCCGGCGCGCAGCGCGTGTACCATGTGCGTGTTGATGAAGGTGGCCGAGAGCGTCAGCTCGAAGGGCAATTGGCGCTCGATGCTGACGGACGCCTGCCGGAGGTAGGGTGCGTGCAGATCGGCGGCGGCGCGCCACTCAGACTGCGGAACGCCCAACTGCGCCGGTTCCTCCGCGGTCGGCACGGCGGGGAACCGCGACCGCAGCTTGCCCCCGCCCGGCGTCGACTCCGAGACGATGAACCGCGTCAGACTCGTCCCGTCGAAGCGCCGCGCCAGCAGCACCAACTCCTCGCCGAAGCGCGGGGCGAAATTCAGGTCGCTTGAGATGTTGTTCTGCCGCTCGTACCGGAGGCCGACGTTGAGGGTGAGATTCGGCTGCACCTTGCAGTCGTCCTGGATGAAGCCCGCGACATCCCACTCCATGAGTCGAAGGCGCGCGAGAGCAGTGAGAACTCGCCGGCCCCGTCGTTCTCTGAGCCCCAGCGCGTGAGCGAACAGCGCGCCGTGAGCGTGTGGTTGGCGCTGAGCTGAAAGTCGAAGCGCGGGCTGAAGGTGGTGAAGCGCTGCGGCGTGTTCCCGCCTTCCGCTTCAAATGAGTGCCGCGCCGAAACTCATAACTAGGTACTTTTTATCCTAGTCCCGGCGGCCCTCTGCTCGTCCGCCAAGGCATTCGCGGGCAATGGTGCGCCATCGAACGGCTGGAAGAATTGCCTGAAGATGAGGTGAACCAACTGTCCGCCGAAATGCCGTCCGAAGACTCATGCCAACCGCGGCTAGTCTCCGGCTCGCGGGTCAGCACCGCGTCGCCCACTTTGTATGAGGCTGGGTGGTGGTGTATTAATTTGTCAGGATTGAGAAGTCATCACTGTGCCTAGAGCGGGCGGCGCTCCGGTTCCGTGCGTTGCCGTTCGTGGCGGCAGGATATTAAATTTGCTGTTGAGGGAGAGCGATGAACGAGGAAGAGAGAGAAGACACCACCATCTACAAGGTGGTCGTAAACCATGAGGAGCAGTACTCTATCTGGCCGGCCGACCGAGAGAACGCCCTCGGCTGGAACGACGCGGGCAAGCGCGGGACTAAGGCCGAGTGCCTCGCCTACATCGAGGAAGTCTGGACAGACATGCGGCCGCTAAGTCTAAGGAAAAAGATGGAAGAATCTGTAGGCTGAAGCTGATGCCGACTCGGCTCAAAACACCCACGCGACCGCCTGGCGGTGC
>JBEVJD010000460.1:0-12575 GCA_040510435.1 Pyrinomonadaceae bacterium
CGAGGCCGGCGGCCCCGACTCCGAGCACAAGTGGATCATCGACCCGCTCGACGGCACGACCAACTACGCGCACGGCTACCCGGTCTTCTGCGTCTCCATCGCGCTCGAACACGAGGGGCGCATCGTCGTCGGCGTCGTCTACGACCCCACGCGCGGCGAGCTGTTCGCCGCCGAGCGCGGCGAGGGCGCGACCCTCAACGGCCGACGCATCCACGCCTCCGAGACCTCGGAGCTTAACCGCGCGCTCATCTGCACGGGCTTCCCCTACGACGTGCGCGAGCGCACCAACTTCGAGCGCCACTTCCGCGACTTCATCATGAAGGCGCAGTCGGTGCGCCGCGACGGCGCGGCCGCGCTCGACCTCGCCTACGTCGCCGCCGGCCGCTTCGACGGTTTTTATGAAGAAGGACTGCGCCCCTGGGACGTGGCCGCGGGCGTGCTGCTCGTCGAAGAGGCCGGCGGCCGCGTCACGCACTACGACGGCTCGCCCTTCCACATCTACAAGCCGCCGATTGCCGCCAGCAACGGCCTCGTCCACGACGCCATGCTCGCCATTCTTCAGGGGTGAAGGAACAGTAGGCGGGTAAGAGGGTGTTGGGTGTTGGGTGTTGGGTAAGAGCAGACTGTCTTACCCAACACCCAACGCCCAGAACCCAAAACCCTCTTACCCGCCTACTGCCTACTTCTTCCGATTTACTATTTACGATTCACGATTTACGATTGCGCGGATGATTGCCCCCGGCACAGTCTTGCAGAATCGTTACGCCGTCGAGCGGCAGATTGGCGCGGGCGGGATGGGCGCCGTCTACGTCGCCACCGACCGGCGCTTCGGCTCGACGGTCGCGCTCAAGGAGACCTTCTTCGACGACGCGACGCTGCGCAAAGCCTTCGAGCGCGAGGCGCGCCTCCTCAACCGCCTGCGCCACCACGCCCTGCCGCGCGTCAGCGACCACTTCGAGGAGGCCGAAGGGCAGTTCCTCGTCATGGAGTACATCGCAGGCAGTGACCTCTCGCAGATGTTGAAGGAGCGGAATGGTGCGGGCTTCCCCGCGCGCCAGGTGTTGGCCTGGGCCGACCAACTGCTCGACGCGCTCGACTACCTGCACACGCAGGAGCCTTCGGTCGTCCACCGCGACATCAAGCCGCAGAACCTGAAGCTGACCGCGCGCGACCAGATCGTGCTGCTCGACTTCGGGCTCGCCAAAGGGACTGCGCTCCAGACGCGCATCACCAACACGGCCAGCCTCTTCGGCTACTCCTTCAACTACGCACCCATCGAGCAAATGCAGGGCGCGGGCACAGACCCGCGCAGCGACCTCTACTCGCTGGGCGCGACCCTCTACCACCTGCTCACGGGCACGACGCCGCCCGACGCTTTGACGCGCGCCACGGCCGTGCTCAACGGCGACCCAGACCCTTTGCGCCCCGCCGGCGAGACGGCCGCGCACGTCCCCGCCGAGGTCTCCGACGTGCTCTCGCGCTCGATGGCGCTGAGCGCCGCGCGCCGCTTCGGCTCGGCCGAGGAGATGCGCGCCGCGCTGCGCGAAGCGGCGCACGCCGTCGCGGCGACGCCGGACGCTTCGGGCGCGGCGACGCTCGTCCCCGGCGTCGAGTCTGAGCAGCAGACTCGCCTCATGAACTCCGCCGCCTCCGCGCGCACGTCCGCGCAGGAGCCGCGCGCGGCCGCCACGCGACCCGCGAACGCGCAGGACGCGGCGACGCTCCTCAACGCCGAGGCCGCCGCCGACACGACGCAGGCGACTTCCGCCCACGGGGCCGGGCAGACTTCGGCGCGCGTTGCCGACTCGACCTCGGTCGAAGGTTCGGGCGGCCAATCGGTCGTCACGCGCGTGAGGATCGCCGACGTGCCTTCACGCGCGGGCGCGCGCCGAGGATTGGGAGTGGCGGCCGGCGCCGTCGCGCTCGTGCTCGTCGCCGTCGGCGTCTACTCGCTCACGCGCCGCCACGCTTCGAACGAGCCGGCCGCGCGGCCCACGCCGCAGCCGACCGCACAGACGACTCCCGAGGCTCCCGCCCCTACCGCACAACAGGCGGCCGAAGCGACGCCCACACCCGAGCCCTCGGCCACACCCGCTGCCGCGCGTGCGCGCGCGACCGCCGCCCCGACGCCGCGGAACCCACAGCCCGAGCCGGCACCGCCCGACGTACCCGCGCCCCACCCGCCGCACCCCGGCGCGCCCGCCCTCCCGCCCGAGGCCGCCGCCGACCCCATCCTCCGCGGCCGCGACCTACGCACCCAACCGCTCACACGCGAAGAGCTGCGCATCATCCTCCGCCGCGCCACACAGGAGCGACGCAGGGCTCGCATGGAGCGCGACAGAATCACCGAAGAGGAACGCCGCCGCCGCCTCGAAGAGCGCCGCCGCCGCAACGCCAACGCCTACCCGAACGCGCCCGCGCCGCCGGAATGAAAAGCAGTAGTCAGTAGTCAGTAGCCAGTAGTCAGTAGCCAGCAGTAAGACAAAGCGCCGCCCCGGCCTCCACGCCGAAGATTTACGCCCCTACCCGACCATTAACGCGAGTGCGGTCGTGTGAGGCCCGGACAGAACCGCGAGCGGTAGCGAGCGGGTGTGTGCTGCGACGAGGGGGCCGACTGATGTCTCCCTGACCCGCTCGCTACCGCTCGCGGTTCTGTCCGGGTGTCGGCGCGGAAAACTCCGTATCAGCGTGGAAAAGTCCGTGTCAGTGGGGAAAACTCCGTGCGGGCGCGTTCCTATGACGTATCGGCGTGGCGCGGCCGCGTATCAGTCCGGCCAACTACGTATTCCCGCGCGCCGACGCCGTATCGGCGCGGAAAAGTGCTCGAAGGCGTGTTCCGGTCTCGTGTGAGCGCGTGCCGGCCTCGTGTGAGCGCGTGCCGGTAAGACAGATTTATCAACTGACGCCGTGCGCGCGTAACAGAACGGCGAGCGGGTGCGTGTGATATCAGAGTTACCTCTTGAAGTCACACGCACCCGCTCGCTAACGCGGTGCGGTTAGACGTTAACGCCCGCGCGGCACCGTGACCGTCACGTTGCTCGACGAGGTGTTGCCAGCCGCGTCCGAGCAAGTGATGTTGATGGTGTAGACGCGGCCTGCGCCGCCGCCGGAGCGCTCGGCGCGCAGTTGGAGTCGGTGCGCGTCGAGGACGAGCCAGTCGGGCGCGGTGTCGCCGTCGCCGGTGCCGTTGACGGGCTCGTTGCTGGCGACGCCGAGCGTGCAGGTCGCGCCGCTGAGGTTGTCAGAGGCGTTGTAGCCGACGAGCACGTCGCGCAGCTTGTGGTTCGGCGAGTTGAGCACGGACGGGCTCGCAGACGCGCCGCTGATGACCGGGCTCATTGTGTCAACACGGACGACGAGGCTCGCCACCGCGCTCGCGTTGCCGGCGTTGTCTATCGCGCGGAGGTAGACGGTGTGGACGCCCTGCTGGGTTATCTGGAAGCTCGCGGCCGACCCTGCGACGACGACGGGGCTGCCGTCGCCAACCCAGTAGCGCAACTCCTTCACGCCGCTGCCCGCGTCCGTAGCAGTGAGGTTGACGGTGACGGGCGTCGCGTTGTGCCAGCCGTTGGCGTTGGCCGCGGGGCTGACCGTGATGTTCGCGGCGGGCGCGGTCGTATCAATCGACGCGGGCGCGGGGAGGAGCACGACGCCCGTGCGCGGCGCGAGCGCGAGCGCGATGTGGCCGCCGCCGACCGTGTAGCCCGTGCCGGTCAGCACGTCAACGAGCGACGTACCGTCCGCGAAGTGCGCGGCGACGGGGACGCTCGCCGTGTTGACGACAGTGCCGTTGTTAAGAACGACGACCGCGCGCTCGGCCCCGCTCACGCGCGCGAAGGCGTAGGCGTTGTCGTCGGACGTTGAGGGCGTGGTGTCACCCGTCAGAAGCGTCTCGAAGGAGCCCTCGCGCAACGACGCGAACTGCTTACGCATGTGCCCGAGCTTCGTGTAGAAGTCGCGCACGGACGCGTCCGCCGGGCCGTAGGCGTTCGCGTCGCCCGCCTCGTCCTCCCAAGGGAAGGGCGCGCGGTTGTACGGGTCGTCCTCGGGGCCGTTCGCGCCGTTGCCGAGCGAGGGCGAGTCAACCGCCACCTCGTCGCCGTAGTAGACCATCGGCGCGCCGGGGTATGTGAACTGGAAGAGCGCGGAGAGCCTGAGCCTCTGCTTTGCTTCGTCAAGGCCGCTGTCGCCGAGCAGCGTCAGCACGAAGAGCGAGCGGTTCGTGTCATGCGAGTCGAGCAGGTTGAGCATCGCCGCGGTCGCCTGCGGCGGGTAGTCCTCGCGCACGGAGCGCAAGGCGTGGTCGAACTGGCTGGGCGTCAGGCTGATGATCTGGTTGCCGCCGAAGTTGTCGTTGTCGCTCCAGCCCGCCCCGCGCGCGAAGCCGAGCACGTTCTTGCGGAAGCGATAGTTCATCACCGAGTCCAACTGGTCGCCCGCGAGGAACTGGCTCGCGTCCTCCCAGATTTCGCCGACGAGCGGCCCGTCCGCCTTGTAAGACTTGGCGTAGGGGCGGTACTCGTGCCACCAGTTGTGGCTGATCTCGTTCGCCACGTCGAAGCGCCAGCCCGACGCGCCGCGGTCGTACCAGTGCTTCGTCACGTTGTCCGCGGGGGCGCGGTAGAAGAAGTCGCGCACCGGCCCGCCCTCGTTGAAGACCGCGAGGCTGTCGAAGCCGAACCAGCCCTCGTAGTCCGCGCCCGTGCAGGGGACGTTCGCGTTGAAGAAGTTGTACCAGGGGCGGAAGGGCGAAGTTAAAGATTCGCAGCCGCCGTCGGTCGCGTAGCGATGATAACGGTCGAAGTAGACGCTGTCCGACGAAGAGTGGTTGAAGACGCCGTCGAAGATGAGCCGCATGCCGCGCCGCTCCGCCTCGGCCTTGAGCGAGGCGAGGGCGGCGTCTCCGCCTAAGCCCGGGTCAACTTCGAGAAAGTCGTCCGTGTCGTAGCGGTGGTTCGAGCGCGCCTTGAAGATGGGGTTGAGGTAGATGGTGTCAATGCCGAGCGACTGCAAGTAGTCGAGCTTCTGCTCGATGCCGCGCAGGTCGCCGCCGAAGAACTGCGTGCCGTACTGGTTCTGGTAAGGGCCGGGCTGGCGCGGGTCGCCGATCTCTGTGTTCCAGGGCTCGCGCGGCAAAGGCGTCTGGTCGCCGTAGAAAGTGGGGCAGCCCGCGGTCGAGCCGGGGCGGCAGTAGTCGTTGTTGGGGTCGCCGTTGCGGAAGCGGTCGGGGAAGATTTGGTAGACGTTGGCGTCGCGCAGCCACGCGGGCGTCTGGAAGCCCGGGGCGTAGGCCGTGAGCTGGAAGGCCGGGAAGGGCTCGCCGTCGAAGGCCGCGCCCGCGCCGCCCTGATTCAGGTTGTCGTGGTCGTTCAGATAGGAGTCGCTGTAGAAGTCTTCGTCGCCCTGGTCTGTGACGCGGAACTTGTAGTAGAGCACAGAGGCCGTCGCGGGCGTGTTGAGCGTCAGCGCCCAGATGTCGTACTCGGTGCCGCCCTCGACGCGGTTCTCGAAGAACGACATCGCGTGATCGACGGGGCCCGTGGTCGAGCCCGTCGCAGCGTCGTAGGTGTAGACGCGGACGCTCACGCCGTCAACGTCGAAGTGCGAGGTGCGGAAGCGGAGCGTCACCGGCGAGCCGGCCTGCACGGCGCCGAAGGGGCTGCGGTAGTAGGCATCGAAGGTGTCGTGGCGCAAGCCGTCCCAATTGATGTCGCCGGAGGGCGCGCCCGCCGTGATGTCGAGGACGTGCGTCGCGGCGTTGTAGCTGAACGTCACCTTCTGGTTGCTGAAGGAGACGTTGAAGGGGATGTCGGCGCCGTTCTGAGCGCCGCCCTGACCGTAGTTCTCGTCCCAGTTTTCGTTGAGCGCGACCTTCGCGAAGTAGCCGCCCGGCGGAATCGAGGTCGTCTCGAAAATGTAGATGCCGTCCTCGTCGGGGTCTTGCAGCCACGAACGCAGGCAGGACGGATCCCAGTCGCTTGAGCACCCGAGCTCAGACTGGAAGCTGCCGGGCGCGACGGCGATGACGGCGTTCCGGTTGCTCGTCACCCAGTGCGTCTCGTGGTCGTAGTAGAACTTGACGCCCGACGCCGCGCCGAGGTTGAGCGGGATGTCGGGGCCGTTCTGCTGCGCGAACCTGCCGTAGTTCTCACCCCAGTTGTCGTTGACGGGCGCCTTGTAGAACCAGTTGCCGGCGGGAACGTTGAAGGCGCCCTGCCAGACGCCGTCGTTCGCGTCGTAGGTGAGGTGCGTGTTGCCGCACTCGGGCTGCCAGTCGCCGGGACAGCCCAACTCACTCTGGAGGCTGCCGGCGATGGTGACGCTCGTAGGTTCAGGCGTGTGCGACGCGAAGGCCGCGGGCGGGTCTTGTGCGAGCAGCAGTGCGGCGGCGGCCAGTGCGAGAATCACGACGCACGCCACGAGACGCGGAAACTTAGGGAACGACATGACAGACTCCTTGGGGTGACACCCCGGGCCGCACGCGCCGCGACGGCCGGGGTCTCTGTAACGAGTTCGAAGCACTTGTGGATGCGAAAGCGGCTGGAGAGGAGTATCGCGGCGAACGCAAAATCTTTCAGCCAGCCCAACTTTGTTCGGGCAGGCAACTTACTTTAATCCCGCCGGGGAGTCAAGCCAACTCAGTAGACAGTAGTCAGTAGTCAGTAGTCAGTAGAAAAACCTTTCGTCGCTGTAACCCTGCGGCTGTCATCCTCAACCTCCGCATCGCGGAGCCCTACTGTCTACTGTCTACTGTCTACTGTCTACTGCTTTTCTCGTGTACAATCCGGCCGAAGCGAGGCCGCACGGTCTGAAGTCTCCCGCCCTCCGAAGGCCCCTTGCAAGCCGTTCGTAAGGAGTTAACTCATGCCGCTCCGTCTGCCGCTCAGGACGCTCACGCTATCTCTGCTGATACTTTCCACGACCGCCGCGGCGCAGTTGCCGCCGGCCGCCAAACAGGAGTCCGAAGAGGAGAAGGCGAAGGCGCGCAAGGAGCTGGAGCGCAAGGCGCTCGCGCTGCTCGACGAGACGTTGGAGGGGGCGCAGGTGCTCAAGCTCGCCGAGAACCGCGCGGCGCTGCGCGTGCAGGCCGGCGACCTCCTCTGGCCGCGCGACGAGAAGCGCGCCCGCTCTCTCTTCCGCGACGCCGCGGCCGACCTCGCCACCGTGAAGACGGGCGACGCCAACCGCGGCGACCGACACTACTGGATGGCGACGCAACTGCGCTCGCAGTTGCTCTACACCATCGCCTCGCGCGACGCGCAGCTCGCGCTCGAACTGCTGCGCGAGTCCCGGCCCGCCGTTGAAGAGGGCGCGGCCGCGGCCGACCCCGACATGGAGTTGCGGATGGAGCAGTCGCTCACGGCGCTCGCGGCCGAGTCCGACCCGAAGACGGCGCTGCGTCTGGCCGAGGAGAGTTTGAATAAGGGCGTCACCTACGGCGTCCTCAGCGCGCTCGAACGCTTGCGCCACAAGGACGCGGAGGCCGCGACGAAGCTGGCGGGCAAGGTCGTCGAGAAGCTGCGCGGCGAGACGCTCGTCGGCGGGCACGAGCAGTGGGCGGTCGCCCTCTCCCTGCTCCGCATCGTGCTGCTCCCGCAGTCCGGCGAGCAGTTCTACTTCGGCATGGGCGCGCCGCCCGCGCCCGCACCCGAGAAGCCGAAGCCGCTCGTCATGGAAGACTCCGACCTGCGCGAGCTGGCCGACCTCGTCGCGACAGTCGTGCTAAAGGACTCGTCGCCCGGCGCGTTCGGGATGATGTCGATGCTCCGCCCGCTGCTCCCCGAGTTTGAGAAACGCGTGCCGGCGCGCGCCGCGCAACTGCGCCTCAAGCTCGCCGAGATGGACAAGATGATGGATCCGCGCGCGAAGGCTTGGGGGCAGTACGACTCCATCATGAGCAAGCCGCCCGAGTCCATCCTCGAAGAAGCGGCGAAGGCGCCCGCCGAGATGCGCGCTCATCTCTACACGGCCGCCGCCACGAAGCTCCTCCGGGCCGGCGAGGTCGAGCGTGCGCGCGCGGTCGTCAACGAGAATTTGCGCGGGCAGGAGCGCGAGCAGATGCTCTTCTACCTCGACAACGCCGAGATCGCCCGCGCCGTCGAGAAGGGCAACACCGACGACGCGCGCGCAATGGTCTCGCGCATCAAGTCGAAGGAGCAGCGCGCGTCCGCGCTGGCGGAATTGGCGCTCGTCTACGCGGCGAAGGGCGACAAGAAGACCGCGGGCGGGCTGCTCGAAGAGGCGCGCGGCCTCATCGACCGCCAGCCCGACAACGAGCGCGAGGTCGGGGCGCTGCTGGACGTGGCGCGCGGCTACGCGCTCGTCGAGCCGGCGAAGACCTTCGAGATGATCGACCCGCTCATCGACCAGGCGAACGACATGATGTCGGCGGCGGCGCTGCTTGAGAAGTTCGGCGCCGGCACCGGCATGTTCCGCAAGGGCGAGATGATGCTCGCCCCCGGCCTGGGCGAGATGGGCGGCATGTACGAGCGCTACGTCAAGGCGCTCGCCGAACTCTCCCGCATCGACTTCGACCGCACGCGCGCGACGGCCGACCGCTTCAACCGCGACGAGGCGCGCCTCATGGCCCGCCTCATCGTCGCCCGCAGCGTCCTCTCCGACCGCCTCGGCGCCGCCACCCAGCCCTTCGGCGGCATCGGCATCAGCGCGGGCGGCGGCGGCATCATCGTCTCACACTGAACCTACCTCACAACGGTCGAAGCAAGACCCCATGTAGGAATTATGAGTTGAAGAGGTGGACGACGGTCTCGACGTGGTGGGTCTGTGGGAACATGTCGAAGGCGCGGAGGGAGTGGAGGCGGTAGCCGGCGTCGAGGAGGCGGCGGAGGTCGCGCGCGAGGGTGGCGGGGTCGCAGGAGACGTAGGAGATGTGTGTGGGTTTGAGGGCGATGATGCCGCGGACGGCTTCTGGCTCGGCGCCGGCGCGCGGGGGGTCGAGGAGGACGAAGTCGGCGCGGCCGAGTTCGTCGGCGTGGCGCGCGAGCCATTCGCCGACGGCGGAGGTTTCGACGCGCGCGGTCGCGAGCGAGGCGTCTGAGAGGTTGCGGCGGGCGTACGCGGCTGAAGCGGGGTTGCCCTCGACGGCGACGACCTGTTTGAACCTCCGCGCCAGCGGGAGCGTGAAGAGGCCGACGCCGCTGTAGAGGTCGAGCGCCGTTTCGCCCGCGTCGTTCAAAATCTCCGGCTCAGTGCCGCGCAGTCCCTCGGCGACGAGCGGCCCCAGCAACGCGTGGTTGATCTGGAAGAAGCAGCCGGCGTCGAAGCGGTAGGTCTCACCATTGATGCGGCGCACCTGCTCGCGCTCGTCTTCGGGCTCGACCGAGGGTTCGAGCGCGACGCCTTCGTCGCCCGCGACCGCCTCGAACTCGGGCGACTGCGGCAGACTCCCTTCCGCCATCATCCCGCGCAGACGCACCAGACGCTCGGCCACGGGCGGCGCGGCCACGGGGCACTCGGCCACGTCGCAGACGCGGTGCGAGCCGCGCTCGTAGTAGCCGAGGTGCCGCCGCACGGCGTCGTGCTGCCAGCGCGCACGCGAGCGGTAGCGCCAGACTTCGGGCGACGGTACGACCTCGATCTCTGAGGGCGGCTCCGTGTGCGCCATACGGCGCAGGCAGTCGCGTATGATCTCGGCCTTGGACGCGAGTTGCGCTTCGTAGGTCAACTGCTGGAAGTCGCAGCCGCCGCAGCGGCCGAAGTAGGGGCAGGGCGGCTCGGCGCGCACTGGCGAGGGTTCGAGCACCTCGACGATGGAGGCGAAGGCCGCGCGCCCGCGGGTCGAATCGACGCGCACGCGCGCGAGGTCGCCCGGCGCGGCTAAACTCACGAAGAGCGTCTGCCCCTCGGCGTGCGCGAGCCCGACGCCGCCCGGCAGGATGCGCTCGACCCTCACGTCGAGCAGCGCTCCCGCGCGCAGACGCCCGCTCGCCCCTGCCGCCGCCTCGCGCCGCGGCGCTCGCCTCCGGTTCTTCATGATTCGTAAACCGTAAACCGTAAACCGTAAACCGTGACAAGAGAAGACCGCTTTACACTTGTCACGGTTTACGATTTACGGTTCACGCCTCAGTACGGATACTGTTGTTGCTGGCCGGGCGTGTAGGGCGGCTGGTCGCCATAATTGGGCGAGGGCGGGGTCGCGTAGGTGGCGCCCTCCACGTTTTCGAGTTCGAGCTCGATGCCGCCGACGAAGCCCGACGCGATGTTGTAGACCAGCGCGCCGATGGCCCCCATGATGAAGCCGAGCACGCCGTAGAAGATGGGGATGACGACCATCATCACGAGCCCGATGATGAGGCCACTGGCCCCGGCCGGGCCCGACTCGCGCCCGCTGCCGGCGGCCAGCATCGCGCCGCCGACGATCATGAAGAACAGGCCGTAGATGACGCCGATGACCAGGCCGAAGGCGGCCATCACTATGGCGTAGATTTTGGCGCAGGAGAAGACGCCCATGCGCCTGATTTGCATTTTAGCCATCTGGAAACTCCTTCACCCCGCGGGGGAATTTTCGGTTTAGAGGTAGAACAGGCTGAGGCGCGGGACGCCGGCCGCCTCGCGCAGTGACTTCGCCAGCAGGTTGTCGAGCGTCTGCTCGTAGGTGGCGCGCTCCATACGAGACTTGTAGGGCCGCAACTGCTCCGCGCCTCCGGCGCGCGCCGCTTCGAGCGCGGCCTCTGAAAGCGTCGAGCGCAGCGCGCGGTCGATCAACGCCTCCAAGTCCGTGAGCGAGCCCTCCAGCAGCTCCGCGTCCGGCCGCGCCGCGCGCCCGAAGTCTTCCGCCAGCCCGCCCAGGCGCGCGGCCGCGCGCGCGAGCGCTTCGGAGACGGCGTCTTCGCCCGCGCCGTCCGCCCTTCTCTTCTCCAGCGCGCGCGCGAGCCCCGCGATACATTCGGCCAGGTGCGCGGCGATGACGGCGCGCGGGAAAGGTAAACCGCGCCCGCCCTCGTCAACGGGCTCGACTTCGGCCGCGCCGCCCTCCGGGGTTGTCGAGCCGGCGGCCGACGCGCCCGTCTGCGATTCGAGCCATTCGGCGAACTGCGCCTCGACCTCCTCCTGACAGTAGAAGAGCGACTTGACGGTGCGCTTACGCGGCTTCGACTCGTAGGAGTCGAACGACTTCTCGATGCCGCGCAACGCGACGTGCAAAGGCACGCCCATCTCCTTCCAGCTCTCGATGAGCGCCCAGTCCATCGGGCTCAGCAGGAGGTGCCGCCCCCGGCGGCGGATGAAGGCGTCCTCGATCTCCGTGAAATAGTTGAAGTAGTTCAGGGGCGCATGCCCCCCCGGCTCTACGGCGGCGCGCGCCGCCTCCGCTTTATCCATCACCTGTGCGCTGAACGGAAATTTCTTCAGAAGGATTTCGGCAGCTCTCAAGTCTCGCCACTGCCCGGAAAGAATGAACAGGCGGCGGGGAATAGTCAAGGGGGAGTAGACAGTAGACAGTAGTCAGTAGTCAGTAGAAAAAGCGGCGGTGCGTTCAGTCTTCAGGTCGGGCGCGTCGCCTTCTCTTCCTACTGACTACTGGCTACTGACTACTGGCTACCCTGCAATTGTTTGTATGTTCGTGCGGATGTCTCTGCATTCGGAGGCGTGAATCCAGCGGGCGACGTGGGCGGCGAAGCCGTGGAGCGGGTAGAGCGTCTGGCCGACGATGGCGGTCTCGGCGTCGCGCTTGGCGATGAGGTGTTCCCGGTTCCCCTCCCCCGCGGCGACGAGCTGCTCGGCGAAGAGCCACGCGAGGTCGCGCGCCGCGCCCATGCCGAAGCCGAAGAGGCGCTCTTCGAGTTTCGGCGCGAAGAAGGTGAGGCGCTGCGCGCGCTGGAAGCGCGGGCAGATTTGTCCCAACTCAAGCTCGACGACGCCGAGGAGCCGGCCGAGGATGTTGTTGATGGTCATGAAGTCCGGCTTGAGCGACTGAAGCTCTGGCGGCGTCGGCGCGACCGTGGCGGCGGCGATGCCGAGGTCGAGATTGATGTGCGCGTTCATGCCGAGCATCAGGTGCTGCACGACGAGCGGCCCGGGGTCGTCGAGTATCTTGAAGGCGATGCGCCACGAGGCCGTCGGCTCGCGCCCCTCGCTGTAGGCGTCCCACGCGGCGAGGAAGCGGTCGGCAAAGACCACGTCGAGGCGCGCCATGCGCGGATTGTCGCGGAACACGTCGCCCGCGACGAGCGCGCGCCGCACGTTCGACGTAACGCGCTCGTAGAGCGCCGCGAAGTAGCCGATGCGCCTTTGCCCGCGCAGCGCGTCGTCGATGATGCCTTCGAGACGCGCGATGATCTCTTCGATGGTTTGAGGAGGCATATTTAAGAGCGTGTTGGGTGCTGGGTTCCGGGTGTTGGGTAAGAATCCGGTCTTCACCCAACACCTAAAACCCAACACCCAGCACCTCCTTTCTTATTTCTGGTTACGCTCGTACAACAGTCGCAGGCCGTCGAGCGTGAGCGTCTGGTCAACCTCGTCTATGAACTCGGAGGCGGTCGCAATCAGAGGCGCGAGGCCGCCGGTGGCGACGACGCGCGGGCGCCGCCCCAGCTCCTCGATCATGCGCCGGAGGA
>JBEVJD010000461.1:0-19085 GCA_040510435.1 Pyrinomonadaceae bacterium
CTTCCGACTTACGAGCCTCCATCACTTACACCAAGTCATACATGCGCCGCGGCAGGAGTTCGTCAGCGTCATTCTCAAGAAGCATCTTCCCCTCGACGAGTCGCGCGAGGTCTTGAGCGTGAGGACGGCCGGAGACCTGCGGGTCGTGTCTCCGGGACAGGCGGCGGAGCAAGGCGGAACGGAGAATCGCTTCGCGCACGCGCCCGTCACGACGGTGCGGCAGACTCCCGCGCGGACGTACGCGGCACCGTCACCGCGGCGCACGTCGGGCCATGTCGTCGAGGTACGCAGAGAGCTTCATTTCACCGAGACGTTGAGAGAGCACGCGACGGAGCGCGACACGCGGCCGCCGATGTTGCACGTGCTGTCGCCAACGTCTTTGCTGTCGAGCCTGTCGGAAACCTCTCTGACGTTGCTCACGGGAGTCGCCGACAACGCCGGGCGCATCGCTTACCACGTCAGCGAACGCGTACCCGCGCTGTCGCTGCAACTCATTCGCACACACACGTCGCAGTCGGGCACACGCGAAGGCGCCGCGACCCTCCATGCGCCTCGTCTCCTCGACCGCACACGACAGCATCGGCCGACGGATGCGCGTGAAGCGCTCTCTTCACTCCACACGTTAGTCGAACGCGTTCACTCGACTGTCAGCAATATCACGCACACGGGCTCCTCGACTGTCTTCACGCGCCCCGGATTCGAGTCGGCGTTACGACTTAGCTTCGAGCAGGTGTCGGGTCGTCAACGCGGCGGCTCGGGCGAGAGCGCTCGGAGCCTCACGACCTCGCGCGGACTTCTCGTGCGGACGGCCGAGTTCGTCCGGCACGTCTCGGCCGCGGAATCTACGCGCGCGGCCGCGGCGCGCGAGGCGAACAATCGGCTTACGTCTGGACGGGTGACGAACGTCTTCTCGACACAAAGCGCACCGGGCTCGGGTACGTTCCGCTTTGCGACTGTGCTGCTGCGAAGGTCGGGCGAAGCCTCGACGGCGAACATGCTGTCGCCGACGGCAGAGACGGCGCTGCGTCCGGCGGCGGCGGCCGAGACGGAGCGAGAGTTGAGAGAGACGCGCGCGGCGCGCCCTGAAGGCATGGCGCGCGAACTGATTCGGCACCGCCGCGAAGAAGTCTTGCGCCTGCCGCAGCCCGGCTACGTCTTCACGCAGCCTGCGCGCACGCAGCTCGAAGAACGTCAGGTCATCACGAAGGCGAGCAGGGAGGAGATAGTCGAGGTGGTGAGGAAAGAGGTGCGGGCGCTCGCGGCCTCCGCGCCCGCGCAAACCGCGGCCTCGCGCGTCGAACTCGCGGGGCTGGCCGACGAGGTCTATTCGACGCTGGTCAGGCGGCTGATGGTGGAGAAGGAGAGGCTCGGGCGCATTTAAGGTGAAGTCATGGCGGACAACTCGCTCAACAAACTCTCGATCAAGAACCTCGACAACGGGGAAGAGTTCAAGGTGCTCTTCAACCCGACCGAGTACACCTTCGAGGACAGCAGCAAGTGGCAGGAGCAGGAGGGCAACCGGCGGCGGCCCGAGCTTCAGTACACGGGCGGCGAGCGCAAGAAACTCTCGATGGAGCTGTTCTACGACACCTACGAGGCGAAGGAGGACGTGCGCCTCCACACGGGGAAGCTCCAACAACTACTCGTCGTCACGACCGACGGCGGGAACAACGGCAAGCGCCCGCCCGTCATCGAGCTGAGCTGGGGGCAGGCGCAGTCGAACGTCGGTTTTCCTTTCAAGTGCGTGCTGGAGAGTCTGAAACAGCAGTTCACGCTCTTCACCTCCGACGGCATGCCGGTGCGCGCCAAGGTCAGCGTCGCCTTCAAGGAGTACGAGCAGCCGAAGGAGGAGCAGCAGAAGGAGCCGCGCCGCAACTCCTACCCCGCGCAGACCTACACCGTGCGCGAGGGCGACAGCCTGAGCGGCATCGCGGGCTCCGTCTGGAACGACCCGGCGAAGTGGCGGGTGTTGGCCTCGGCCAACGCCATCTCGAACCCGCGCGTGCTGCAACCCGGGCAGGCTTTGATAGTCCCGGCCATCGAGTAGAGCGGGGAAGGAACTGAAGGATGACCGAGCCGGCATTACAGAAGGAGCGCGACGCGCCGAGTTTCAAGGTGCTCGTCGGCGGCAGCGAACTGCCCGACGAGGCCGCGCTCGACATCCTCGAAGTGCGTTTGAGCGACTACACGGAGGGCGCCGGCTCCTTCACCGTCACCTTCAACAACTGGAACTCGCAGACGCAGGAGTTCAAGTACTCGGACGGCGACCTGCTCGCGGAGGGCGCCGAGGTCGAGGTCAAGGTCGGATTCGTGGACGACCAGAAGAGCATGATGAAGGGCGAGGTGACGGCGCTGGAGCCGGAGTTCGCGGCCGGCGCGGCGCCGACGCTGCGGATACACGGCTACGACCTGCTGCACCGCTTCCGGCGTGGGCGCAACACGCGCTCGTTCGCCAACATGAAGGACAGCCAGATCGCCGAGCAGATCGCCAGCGAGCTGAACCTGCGCGCGCTGGTCGAAGACTCCGAGATCACGCACGAGTACGTCCTCCAGAACAACCTGACCGACGTTGACTTTCTCTTAGAGCGCGCGCGCCGCATCGGCTACGAGGTGACGGTCAAGGACAAGACGCTCAACTTCCGCAAGAAGACGAACAACAAGGACAAGCTCGTCTCGCTCGACTTCGGGCTGACGCTCACCTCCTTCTACCCGCGGCTGAACACCCTGAGCCAGGTGAGCGACGTGGTCGTGCAGGGCTGGAACCCCAAGACCAAGGAGGCCATCTCGGGCAAGGCGCAGCCGGGCGACGAGAACAGCAAGATGGGCGGGAGCAAGCTCGGGCCCTCCGTCAGCAAGGAGGCGTTCTTCAAGGCGACCGCCTTCGTCGTCAACCGGCCGGTCTTCACCGAGGGCGAGGCGACGCAGATCGCCAAGGGCAAGTTCAACGACATGGCCGTGGACTTCGTCACCGGCGAGGGCACGTCCATCGGCAACACCGACATCCGCGCGGGCGAGGTCGTCGAGCTGAAGGGTTTGGGGAAGCGCTTCAGCGGCCTCTACTACGTCACCTCCTCGACCCACGAGGTCGGGCCGAAGGGTTACCGAACGAGGTTCACCGTGGGGAGGAACGCGACGACATGAACATCCTCGACCTGCTGCGCCCCGAGAACGAGGCGGAGTCGCGCGCCGGGAAGATGTACGGCGTCGTGGTCGGCGTCGTCACCAACAACCAGGACCCGGAGAAGATGGGGCGCGTCAAGATGAGCTTCCCCTGGCTCAACCAGACGGACGAGAGCAACTGGGCGCGCGTGGCGACGATGATGACGGGCAAAGACCGCGGCACGTGGTTTCTGCCCGAGGTGGGCGACGAGGTGCTGGTGGCCTTCGAGCACGGCGACGTGCAGTTCCCCTACGTCGTCGGCTCGCTCTGGAACGGGGTGGACACGCCGCCGCGCGACAACGCCGACGGCAAGAACAGCGAGCGCGTCATCAAGTCGAGGCTCGGGCACGAACTCATCTTCAACGACGAGGACGGGAAGGGGAAGGTGGAGATCAAGACGAAGGCCGGCCACCAAATCCTGCTCGACGACACCTCGGGGTCGGAAATGATAACGGTCGTGGACAAGTCGGGCAGCAACAAAATCGAGATTGACTCGGCGGGGGGCAACATCTCTTTCACCGCACAGACGAAGATTAGCCTCAAGGCGCCGGACATCGAGATCACGGCCGACGCCGGGCTGAAGATGAAGGGGGCGCAGGTCGAGATTTCGGGCGATGCCGATTTGAAAGTCCAGTCGAGTGCGATGCTCACCCTCAAGGGCTCGCTCGTCAAGATCAACTAGGAGACAGAAGGAGGAGGCTTATGCCGCCGGCCGCACGCATGGGTGACACGACAAGCCACGGGACCCCGCTCTCGCCCGGGCCGGGCTGCCCCACGGTTCTCATCGGAGGGATGCCCGCCTGGCGCGCGGGCGCAGACTTCCACACCTGCCCGCTCTTCACCGGCCCTGTGCCGCACGTCGGCGGCATGGTGGCGATGGGCAGCGCGACGGTGCTCATCGGCGGCATGCCGGCCGCGCGTGTGGGCGACATGATCGTCGAGAGCGGCCCGCCCAACTCCATCGCGCTGGGCGAGATGACCGTGATGATCGGCTGAAGTGAAAAATCATGAGGGACTTTCTCGGGAGGGGTTGGAAGTTTCCCGTCGCGGTGGACGCGGCGGGGCGCATCGCGCTGTCCGAGTACGAGGACGACGTGGGCGAGGCCATCCGCATCATCCTGATGACCTCGAAGGGCGAGCGCGTGATGCAGCCGGACTTCGGCGCGGGGCTCTACGACTTCGTCTTCGCCTCGATGAACTCGACCAACCTGGGTCGGATTCAGCGCGCCGTCGAGGACGCGCTCGTCAAGTGGGAGCCGCGCGTGCAGGTCACGGGCGTCAAGGTCGAGCCCGACCAGTCGGAGCTGGGCAAGCTCCTCATCAACATCGACTACCGCGTGCGCGCGACGAACACGCGGTTCAACTTGGTCTTCCCGTTCTACCTCAAGGAGCAGAGCTGAAGTGGCGGTGACGGCGCCCAAAATTGACGGCCGCGACAGCGACGCCATCCTGCGGGAGGCGCGGGCGCTCGCGCCCCTCTACACGCCGGAGTGGAAGGCCGAGGACGAGGACGGCGGCGGGGCGGCGCTCCTGAAGATTTTCGCGCGCCTGCTCGAAGGCGTCATCCGGCGCCTGAACGACGCCCCGCTCAAGCACTACATCGCCTTCCTCGAAATGATCGGCGTCAAGCTGCTGCCCGCGGTGGCCGCGCGCGCGCCGCTCACCTTCCTGTTGAGCAAGGGGACGAAGGAGGCCGTTACCGTCCCCGCGCGCTCGCAGGCGGCGGCCGCGGCCGCGGACGGCGGCGACCCCATCGTCTTCGAGACCGAGCGCGCCATCCTCGCCACGCCCGCCAAGCTGCTCTCCGTCCACAGCGTCGTGCCCCGGCTTGACCACGTCTTCGAGCACCTGGCTGCGTTGACGGCCGGCACACAGACCGAGCTGTTCGCCGACGGCGACAATAATCTACAGGCCCACGAGCTGTACCTCGGCCACGCCGAGCTCTTCAACATCAAGAGCGCCGTCCGCATCGAGCTGACTGTCACGACCCCGTCCCGGCTACTGGCAAGCGACACCCTCGTCGTGTGGGAATACTGTGTCGGCGAGAAGGAGGAGATCGTTGACGGCGAGCCGGTGAAGTCGCTCGCGTGGAGCAAGTTCGACGATGTCAGCGGGGAAGTAGTTCCCGTCAAAGATGTTGTCAAAGAGCCGCAGAAATTTAACGTCGTGCTCGTCAAGAAGAACGACGACGAGCTGAAGCAGGTCAAGGTCAACGAGATCAAGAGCCGCTGGATTCGGTGCGTCGTCACGGAGCCGCTGCTCCGCACGGACGCGCTCGCGGCGCTCGCGGTCGGCGACATCAGCGTCAAGTCTTCGCCGCTCCCCGAGGGGCAGACGGCGGCCACGTCCGGCACGACGGGGGCCGCGGCCCTCGCCGCCACGCGGTTCGCCCCCGGTGCCGGCGCGCTGCTCGCGCGCTCCGTCGCGAAGCCCGCCGAGCAACCCGCGCCCGCCGGCATCGACCCCGACGCGGCCTTCTACAACGACCTGCCGTTGAAGGTTCCGCCGTCGGACTTGAAGCCGCTCTACCCCTTCGGCCCGCCGCCGCGCGCCAACGTCCCCGGCGAGCGCCCGCGCCCCGGCGATACCTTCTACCTCGCCAGCCAGGAGGCTTTCTCGAAGAGGGGCGCGACGGTCACGCTGCAAGTCAACGCGCCGCCTGCGGGCGCCGTCGAGCGCGACGTGGAGCGCGTGCACGGCATCGGCCCCGTGCGCGCGAGCCGACTCAAGGCGGCGAACATCAACACGACGGCCGACCTGCTCAAGCTCTCCGTCGAGGAGACCGCCCGCATCATTCAAGACCGCGGCGCGTCGCTCGCGTGGACGAAAGACCTGCGCGAGGCGGCCGCCAAGAACTACTTCGACCGCGTGGTCACCGCCGGCCCCGAGGTCGAGCCCGACCCCGACCGCGTCATCCCCGAACTCTCGTGGGAGTATTGGAACGGCGGCGGCTGGCTCGCGCTCGAAGACGTGCTGGACGGGACGGCGGCGCTGACCCTGCCCGGCGCGCTGGTCTTCACCTGCCCCGAGGACATCGCGCTCGTCAAAGTCCTCGGGCAGGAGAACTACTGGATACGTGCGCGCATCGCCTTCGGCGACTACGGGCAGGAGCGCTTCACCGTCAATAACCCGACGACTAACCCGACGGTCGTCTTCAACACGTCCGGCATCAAGCCGCCGCGCCTCACCTCGCTGAAGGTCTCCTACAGCGTCGCGGGCGTGACGCCGAATTACGTCCTCACGCTCAACAACCTCCAGTACGACTCGGTGCCGGTTGACGCGGAGAAGGGCGGACTCGCCTCTGCCTTCAAGCCTTTCGGGGCGCTCGAAGACGAGCACCAGGGGCTCTACTTCGGCTTCGATCTGGCCCCGCTCAAAGGCCCGATCAGCCTCTTCTTTGCGCTCAAGGAGCAGGAGTACGCCGACGAGAACAGGCCGCGCATCGAGTGGGAGTATTTCCGCCTGCCCGCGGGGGGCGCGGAGGGCGAGTGGGCGCGACTGCTCGTCACCGACGGGACGAAGAACCTGACCCAGAGCGGCGTCATCGAATTCATCGGCCCGTCCGACTTCACGCCCGAACGCCTCTTCGGCCAGACGCTCTTCTGGATTCGCGCCGTGGACGTGGAGGACAAGTTCACGCCGCTCGCGGCCGCGGCCGCCAACTCGCTGGCGCTTGCCGGCACGGCCTCGGGCGGACTGACGGCGGCCACTGCGAAGAGAAGAGAGGTCGGTCTGCGGCTGGCCTTAAGCGCGCTGCTGCGCGACAGGGGCCGGCTCTCGCTCGCCTCGCTCAAGTCCTCACTCGCCTCGGACGCGCAGCAGGAGTCGTCCGAGCGCGCGCGGCCGGCGGACGACGACGCGGTGCCGCCGCCCGCAGACCCTTGCGGTTGTAAGGCCGGCCCCTGCTCCGAGTCGCTTGAGACACTCGACCTGCCCTTCGTCGGCGGCACCGTCCTGGCGGGCACCGCGCCCGCGCCCGTCTTCACAGGCGTCTACCTCAACACGGCGTGGGGCGTGCAGTCGGAGACAATCCGCGACGAGATTCTGGGTTCGAGCGCGGGGATAGCCGACCAGAGGTACACGCTCACCAAGTTCCCCGTCGTCGCCGAAGAGGTCTGGGTGGACGAGCTGGCCACGCTGACCGAGAGCGAGCGGAAGACGCTGGCCGAGACGGCGCCCGACAAAGTGCGCGAGGCGTTTGACGACGCCGGCAACCTGACGCGCTTCTACATCCGCTGGAGCGCGACCGACGACCTCGCCGAGGCGGGCGCAACCGACCGCGTCTACATCATCGACCGCACCTTCGGGCAGGTGCAGTTCGGCGACGGCGTCCACGGCACGGTGCCGCCCATCGGCAAGGACAACATCGTCGCCACCTATCGCGCGGGCGGCGGCTCGCGCGGCAACGTCGCGGCGGGGCTCGTCGTCACGCTGCGCACCACGATTCCTTTCGTCGAAAGCGTCCTGAACCCGGCGGCGGCCGGTGGCGGCTCGGACACGGAGCTGGTGGAGTCGGCCGTCGTCCGCGGGCCGCGCTCGATCAAGCACCGCGGGCGTGCCGTCACGGCCGAAGACTTCGAGCAGTTGGCGCGCGAGGCTTCGCAGTCGGTCGCGCGCGTCAAGGCGCTGCCGCTCTTCAACGACCGCGGCGAGTACGAGACCAACTGGGTCACGGTCATCATCGTCCCCGGCAGCGCCGACGCGCGGCCGACGCCCTCGCCGCAGCTCCGCTACAGCGTCGAACAGTACCTGCGCGAACGCGCGGCCTCCGGCGCCGCTTTTCTCAAGCAGGTGAAGGTCAGCGGCCCGGCTTACGTCGAGGTGACGGTGGGCGCCGACATCTACGCCGCCTCGATTGACCTCGCGCCGCAGGTCGAGGCCGCGGCGGTCGCCACGCTCGAAGCGTTCCTGCACCCGCTGACGGGCGGCTACACGCAGTCGGGCTGGGATTTCGGCCGGCTGCCGTGCCTCTCCGACTTCTACGCGCTGCTCGAAGCCGTCCCCGGGATGGATCACATCGAGAACCTGCGGATGACTTTGAGCCCGGTCACGCCGGGCGGCGCGAAGGCCGCCGAGCCGCGCGTCGTGACCGAAGACCGGCCGCTCGACGTGGTCGTCCCCGTCTACACGCTCGTCTACAGCGGCGAGCACAAGTTCGAAGTGAAAGCACTCGCATAGAGAAAAGTGTTGGGCTGAGAGCGATGACACTGCCGCAGCCAAATCTCGACGACAAGACTTTCGCCGCCCTCGTCGCGGAGGCGACGAAGCTGATCCCGCGGCACGCGCCGGAGTGGACTGACCACAACCGGCACGACCCCGGCATCACCTTCATCGAGCTGTTCTCGTGGCTCGCCGAGATGCAGCAGTTCTACCTCAACAGCGTCGGCAGCGAGAGCTATCTCAAGTTCCTCAAGCTGCTCGGCGTCCGCCCGCGCGGTGCGACGCAGGCGCGCGCCGACGTGACCTTCTCGGGCGCGACCGACGACGGCCTCGTGGTGCCGCGCGGCACGAAGCTCGCGACCGCCGAGGGCGTCACGTTCGAGACGTTGGAGGCGGTGCGGGTCGTCGCCGCCCGGCTGAAGAAGGTGCTCAGCTCGTCGAAGAGCACGCTGAAGGACAACACGGAGTCGAACGGCATCAGCGGCCTCTCCTTCTACGCGTTCGGCGAGGACGCCGCGGCCGGCCGCCGCCTCTACGTCGGGCTCGACAAGGCGCTGCCGCCGTACGAAGAAGTCTCCCTCACCGTCAAGCTCTACGAGGGCTACAGGGTCGGGCGCGGGAGCCACGGCGACGAGCCGGCGTCGGTCGTGCCCTCGGCGCTCGTCGGGTGGGAGTACTACGACAACGACGACTGGCGGCCCCTCGAAATCGTCGCGGAGGTGGAACGTGCGCTCGCCCTGACGACGGGCGCCGAGGCGTCAACCGCCGCGGGCTGCTTCAAGCTCAAGGACGACTTCCTCAAACTCGTCCGCCCCTCCTTCGCCTACACGCACATGCCGGCCGCGGCGCGCGAGTTCTTAGAGGCGGCGGCCGAAGCCGCGGGCACGGCGCGCGCACTGCGCCGCGCGCTCTACGACACGCCGTTCCTGCTTCTGAAAGGCGACGAGACGCTGATGCTCTCGCAGGGCGGGCGGCTCCGTTTCACCGCGCCGCCCTCGATGGCCCCGCGCCTCGTCCACCCGTTCGAAGACAACCTCTACTGGCTGCGCGCCACCGTGCTCGACGGCGCCTACGAACTGCCCCCGCGCATCGAGACCATCCGGCTCAACACCATCTCGGCTGAGCAGCGCGACACGACGAGCGAAGTGCTCTCGTTCACGAGCGACGGCCGACCAAATCAGACCTTCGAGACAGACAGTTACCTCGCGCTCGGCGGCGTCAACTTCGTGCAGGCGCGCGAGCACGACGGGCGCTGGAAGGACTGGAAAGAGTTGGATGCCGACGACCTCGGCGAGGCAGGGCCGAACGACGAGCGCTACGCGCTCAGGAAGAACGTCGAGACGGGGAGGGTGACGCTCGTCTTCGGCGACGGCGAGCACGGCCGCGTCCCGCCCGAGGGCGAGGGCGGCGTTCGGCTCGTCTCGTACCTGCCGGCCTTCGAGGAGCCGCGCATCCTCGGCCGCAGCACGGGGCTGCCGAACCAGACCTTCACGCTCCGTCAGACGCCGGTCGTCCCCGACACGCTCGTCATCCAGGTCGGCGAACGCGCGCTCCCCGAGCGCGTCTCGACAGAGACGAAACAGGTGGCGAGCCTGCTGCGCTTCTCCCGCGCGCGCGAGTTCGCCGTGTGGTCGAATGCCGGGCCGAACCGCTGCGCCATCAGGCTCACGCTCGAAGCGAGGCAGGAGATATGCAACGTCGAGGTGCGCGAGCGGCTGCGCGGCGCGCTCACCTTCCGCCCCGACAACGCCCCGCGCTGCGACGTGAGCTTCGACGACGACGTGGCCGTCTTCACGTTCAAGCGGATGGGGGCCGGCGAGGTCATCGAGTGCGACTACGCGGTCGAGGTGGGCGAGGACGGCGGGAACATTCACGGCGAGGTCGTCATCTCGCTGGCCTCGGCCTGCCCGACCATCGTCGAGCCGTCGCCCACGTCGGTGGTCGAGTACTCGCCGAAGAGCGAGCAGGCGCGCTGGCGCGACTGGACGCGCGTGGACGACTTCGACGCCTCGGGCCCAGACGACGCGCACTTCGTCCTCGACGCCTGCGAGGGCCGGATACGCTTCGGCGACGGCGTCAACGGCGACATCCCCGTAGCGCCCGCCTCAGAGACGGAGGACAACATCCGCGTCATCTTCTTCCAGGCGGGCGGCGGCGCGGCGGGGAACGTGTCGGCCGCGGCGCTCGACCGTCTGGCTAAACCCTTCGGCGTCAAGTCGGACGCGCGACTCTTCGACCTCACCATCGAGCAGCGCGCGGCGGCCGCGGGCGGGCTCGACGTGGAGGCGCTCGAAGACGCGCAGGCGCGCGCGCGCCGCGACCTCAAGACGCAGTACCGGGCCGTGACGGACGCCGACGTGGAATACCTCGCGCTCAACACGCCGGGCCTGCGCGTCGCGCGCGCGCGCGCCATCCCGCTCTACGCGCCGGGACTGAAAGATTACCCGCTGATGCAGGCGCCCGCGTCCGTGTCGGTCGTCGTCGTGCCCTACAGCCCTTCAATCCGACCCTCCCCGAGCGAGGGGTTCAAGCGGACGGTGTGCAGGCACCTCGACCGCCACCGACTGTTGACGACGCGCGTCCACGTCATCGAGCCCGAGTACGTCGGCGTCAGCGTGCGCGCGACCGTCAGGCTCCACGCCGAGTTCGGCCAGACTGAAACGCTGGCGCGAGTGCAGAAGAGTCTCGACGACTTCCTGCGTCCGCTGCCGCCCGACGACGACCCCGGGGCCGAGGGCTGGCCCTTCGGGCGCACGGTCTACCGCTCGGAGATTTACCAGTTGATCGAGAACGTCGAGGGGGTGGATTGCGTGGAGAAGGTGACGCTCGCGGCCTCGGGCGTCGGCGTCGCGCGCAGCGCCGAGGGCAACATCCTGATCCCGCCGCAGAGCCTCGTCTACCCGGCCGGGCACAGCATCGAGATCGTCGCGCCTCAATCCGAGTGCAGGAGCGCCAGGTGAAATCGTGACATCCTGTAAAGTCCAAGAAGGGAGCTTCCTGACGCTGAACAAACGTTCGGCGTGGGGGCGCGGCCTGCACGTCAACCTCGACACGCCGGGCGACCGTCTCTCTGTCCGGCAGGGTTTCGAGTACACGCTCGACACCGAATTGACGCTTGAGGAGTTGACCGGCGGCGTCACCGTCTCGGACTTCGCCGTCGGCCCGTGCCACATCCTCTACATCCTCGACGCCCCGGCGCGCACCATCTGGGTCTACGACTCGTACCAGCGGAGCGTCGAGCCGCTGCGCTGCACCGGCGCGCTTCTCTCCGGGCCGACCAGCATCACCTACGCGCCCGGCACGCTCTACGTGGCCGACGCGAGGGCCGCGCAGAGGGTCATGGCGCTGGCCGAAGTCAACTGGCAGATTCGGTGGGCGGTGGACGCCGCCGCGCAACCCTCGACGCAGGGTTGGACGCCCGCGGGGCCGTTCACGCCCATAGACCTCGCCGTGAGCGCGGAGGGCGACCTCTACGCGCTCGACGGCGAGAACAAGGCCGTCGCCAAGTTCGACGTGGCCGGCCGACAGGCGGGAGTCTTCGGCCAGAAGGACTTGGCCGGCGCGCAGCCGCGCAACCTCGCGCTCTCGCCCGAAGGCTACCTCTACGTGCTCGATCCGACGGCGAGGCGTGTCTGGAAGTTCGACCTGAGCGTGGTCGAGCTAGGCGAGGGCGACCCGCTCGTCAGCAACGACCTCATCAACTTCTCCGAACTCATCAAGGCGCAGAAGCTCCCGGCGAAGTTCCAGCCGTGGGGCTTCGCCGTGGACTCGCACGGCGACCTCTACATCGGCGAGCGCCGCGCGGTCGCCTCGACCGAGGAGGACGACCGCTTCATCCGCCGTTTCGACGGCGAGGGCCATTACCTCGGCGAGGCGGGCGACTTCCGCGGCTCGGCCCTTGAGCTGACCATAGACACCGAGGACTGGATTTACGTCTACGGCGAGGAGGAGGACGAGAGGAAGATTTCCGTCCTCACGCCCGTGCTCAGGTACACGCGGCCGGCGGGCATGTCGCTCGTCAAGGGGCGCTACTTCTCCCACTCGCTCGACAGCGCGGAGGAGGGGACGGAGTGGCACAAATTCGTCCTCGACGCAGACATCCCCGCCAACACACAGGTGCAAATCTCCTACCGCGCGGCCGACGACAAGCAGGTCACGGTCAGGGGGAGCACGGCCAACCTCGACCGCTACATCGAGGAGTCCGCCGGGCTCGAAGAGGAGGAGCGCGCGCGGCGTGCGGCCGACCTCGACGCGCTCGACTGGTCTGTCCCGGCGGTCAACGCCGCGGACGCGCTCGTCATCGAAGGCGTCGGCCGCTACCTCTGGCTGCGCGTCGACCTCATCGGGAACGAAGAGCACGCGCCCGCGATCAGCAGCCTGCGGCTCGACTTTCCGCGCGACACGTACCTGCGTTACCTGCCGGCCGTCTACCAGGAGGACGAGCGGAGCCGCGACTTCCTCTCGCGCTTCCTCTCGCTCTTCGAGACCTTCTTCGCGGGGACTGAAGGGGCCATCAGTCACCTCGCGCGCTACTTCGACGTAGACTCGTCGCTGGCGTCGGGCGACTTCCTGCGCTGGCTCGCCACGTGGCTCTCCATCTCGGAGGACAAGAGTTGGAATGACGAGCAGTTGCGCGAACTCGTGCGGCGCGCGCCCGACCTCTACAAGAAACGCGGCACGCGCGAGGGGCTCGAAGAGATGATCGAAATCTTCACCGGCGAGCGCCCGCTCGTCTTCGAGCATTTCCGCTCGGCCTGCACCGAAGCCCCGGCCCCGAGGCGCACGGCCGACGTTGACGGCGCACAGAAAGTCCGCACGCTCGAAGAGATTTATCAGAGCCTCTACGGCACAGACCCTTACTGTTTCTGCGTGCTGCTCAAACCCTACCGGCACGAGACGAGCGGGGGGCGGCAGGTCACACGCCGCCTCAGCGAGGAGGAGCGCAAGGCCGTCCGGCGCATCGTGGACGCGGAGAAGCCGGCGCACACCTGCGCGGGTCTGCTCGCGCTCCAACCCTGGATACATCTCGACATGCACACATACCTCGGCGTGAACACGTACCTCTCGCAGCCGTCGGCGCGGCTCGACCTGCACGCGGCCATCCCGCGCGACACCGTCCTGGACGACCGCGACGAGGCGGGGCAGTTGGAGAGGAGATCGAGACTGAACGTGGACATCACTCTCACTTAAGCGGCTTTTGTACGGAGGCACATCATGGCGACTGACATTACCGCGGTGGACTATCTGACCCGTTCCGTAGACCGTAACCGCTACTTCTACGGCAAGCTGATGACGGTGCGGGACTTTTTACGGGAGCAGGAGTATTTCAACAGCAAGAGGTGGCTCATCAACCGCCTCCTCTTCGGCAGCGGCGTCGTCTGCGGCCTGGAGGTGGCGGCCGTCGGCGGCACCGAGAAGACCGTCGTCGAGATACAGCCGGGCGTCGCCTTCGACCCCGTCGGGCGCGAGATTACCGTCTCGAACCGCGAGCGGGTTGACCTCGCCAAGCTCGACCTGACGGGCCTCGCGCCCGGGGGCACGGCCGAGACGAACCTGCTCGTCTGCCTCACCTACCACGAGTGCCCGAAGGAGCCCGTCCCGTCGCTCAGCGGCTCGCCCTGCGACGAGGTCTGCGAGTCGAACCGCGTCGGCGAGACCTTCACGGTCGGGCTGATTAAGGCGCCGCCCGACGCACAGCCGCCCACGCCCTGCGAGAACTGGCTCAACCGCCAGACCGTCCGCCGCCCATCCGACCCGCCGCAGGCGTCCGACAACTTCCTCGTCGAACGCGTCGCGCCCGTCTGGGTGCGCCAGGGCCAGGTCTTCGAGGTCGCACTGAAGGTGACGGCGCTCAAAGACATCAACGACGTGGAGATCAGCGAGACGGTGGCGGGCGGCAAAATCATCGAGCCGAACCCACAGCCGCCGACGCAGTTCCCGACCACCCCCGTCAGCCTCCGCAAGGGCGAGTTCTTCATCTACGCCTACCAGGTGCAGGCCCCGGCGGCAATCGGAGAAGTCCAACTCTCGGGCGGCGCGGGCGTCCCCACGCCCCCGGCCAAGGTCTTGGTGGTGGACGAGACGCAGGCCAAGGCGCGCGAGGCCGAGATGCGTCTCGCGCTCTGTCAGGGCGACCCCGAACAGAAGTGCGTCCCCATCGCGAAGGTCAAGGCCGCGTTCAACGGCAGCACGTTGACGGGCGTCACGGTGGTTGACACTTTCAACCCGCAGCGCTTCCGCTACAACCTCACGCGCGTCGCCGAACTGCTCGACTGCGTGCGCACGAGCCTGCGCGCCGAGGCCGAGTCGCCGCGCCCGGGCCACCTCTTCATCACCTTCAAAGACCTTGAGCGGACAGACCTGCTCCCCATCGGCCCGGCCGTAGACCACGGCAAGTCGTACACCGTCCCGCGCGGCGACCACGTCCACGCCCTGCTCCTCCACGGCAACAGCGGCCTGCAATTCGTCGGCAACAAGCTCCGCATCGAAGGCGACGTGGGCGGCGAGAAGATCAACTTCCTCAACACCGTCTCGGGGCAAAACCCGACCGAGCCGCAACACCTGACGACCAAGCATTACGTGGATTCGAGCATCGCCGGGCTCGACTGGCAGGAGTCCGTGCTCGACAAAGACGCCGTAAAGCCGCCCGACGCGCCCGCCAAGGGCGCCCGCTATCTGCTTTTCCTGAAGCCTGCGGCCGGCACCGATTGGGAAGGGCACAAGGACTCTATCGCGACGTGGGCGGGTAAACAGTGGAACTTCACCGAGCCGGACGAGGGCACGGCCGTCTTCGTTGACGACGACAACATCGCCTACCTCTTCGTCGAAGGGAAGTGGATACCCTTCCTGGCGACGCCCGAGGTGGCGGCGGGCGACGGCCTGCGCGCCGACGGCGCGGTCATCTCGGTCGGGGAGGGGCCCGGGCTCAAGGTCAACCCGAACGACGTGGAGGTGGTCTACGAAGCGAACCTGCCGTCGGCCGTCGGCCCCACGCCTTCCGCGGGCGCCACCCCGACGGCCGCGCGCGGCGACCACACGCACCATCTACCGCTGACGCCGAACGGCGGGCTAATCTTCGGCAGCCTCACACTCCCGGGGCCGACTGGGGAGGATAAGAGCCTTGCCGCGGAGGAGAAACTTGCGCTCATCCGCGGCCTGCACATCAACGGCCTCGTCGAAGGCCCGAACATTAACTTCCGCCATCCCGTCTGGGGTCAGAACCCGACCGAGCCGCGCCACCTCGCCACGAAGCAATACGTGGACGGCCTCGCCGCGGGGCTCGACTGGCAGAACTCCGTCCTCGACAAAGACCTCACCGCGCCACCCCGCGACCTGCCGACGGGCGCGCGCTACTTAGTCTTAAGGGCGGTCGGCTCCCCGGAATTGCCCGGCCCCTTCGAGCCTCCCCCCGACACCGAGTTGCCGCCCGAATCGCTGGCGGAAAGAGGGGTGGCGGGCGATGAGAGCGTACGCGAAACCCCGACGGAGCCCGCACCTGACCCGAGTCCGCGTCCCTTCCCCTTCCCTTTCCCTTTCCCCTTGCCGATTCCGCTCCCGCGGAACCCGTGGATGGGGCACGAGAACAGCATCGCGACGTGGGACGGCAACGCATGGTCTTTCACCGATGCGAACGAGGGCAAGGCCGTCTTCGTCGAAGACGAGAACACGGCCTACCTCTTCGTTGACGGCAAGTGGGTGCCCTTCATGGCGATGCCTTCGGTCGCGGCGGGCGCGGGGCTGCGCGCCGACGGCGCCAGTCTCTCGGTCGGGCAGGGCACGGGGCTGCGCGTCAACGAGAACGACGTGGAGGTCGTCTTCAACGCGGCCAACCCCGCGCCGGTCGGCCCGACGACTTTCGCCGGAGGCTCCCCGACGGCCGCGCGCGGCGACCACTCGCACGAGCTGCCGCTCGTGCTCTCGGGCGGGTTGGAGTTTGTCGGCGAGATTAAGCCGGACTCCGACGGCGCCGACGAATCCGCCCCGCGCGAAGACGTGGAGAAACCGAACGGCGCCGTGCGCCTGCGCGTCAACGGGCGCATCAACGGCGACGCCATTGACTTCCTGAACCCGGTGCTCGGCCAAGACCCCGTGGCGCCGCGCCACCTCGCCACCAAGCAGTACGTGGACGGCGTGACGGCCGGGCTCACTTGGCAGAGCACCGTGCTCGACAAAGACCTCTCGAAGCCGCCCGAAGAGCCGGCGAAGGGCGACCGCTATCTGCTCTTCGTGAAGACCGCGGCCGACACGCCGTGGGAGGGGCGCCAGGACACCATCGCCACGTGGGCCGGGCGGAAGTGGGACTTCATCGCGCCGACGGAGGGCATGGCCGCCTTCGTGGCCGACGAGAACCTCGCATACCTCTACGCCGACGGCAGGTGGGTGCCGTTCCTGGCCCCGCCCGCCGCGGTCGGCGCGGGCGACGGCCTCTTCCAGCAGGGCACAGACCTCGCCGTGGGGCAGGGTCGGGGCGTGGTCGTCACCGCCGACGCAGTCTCGGTTAACTTCGGCGCCGACGCGCCGCCGTCCGTCGGCCTGGCAGCCACGGGCGGCAATTCGGGGCAGGCCGCGCAGAGCGACCACACGCACGACCTGCCGCTGGCACTGTCGGGCGGACTGGAATTCGTCTTCGTGACCGAGGTGGATGACGAGGGCTTAGTGTCGTACGCCCCGGCCGATGCAGAGGCGAACGCGAAGGACATACAGTTCCTCCGCGTCAACGGACAGGTCAGCGGCGACTCGATAGACTTTCAATTCCCCGTCGCGGGGCAGGCGCCGACCGACGCGCGCCACCTCGTCACGAAGGAGTACGTGGACGGGAAGGGCTTGGGGGCGGTCGCGGGCGAAGGGCTCGTCGGCAAGGAGAATATCCTCTCGGTCGGCGGCGGCCCCGGGCTCGTGGTGGGCGCCGACCAAGTGCGCGTCAACTTCGAGAACAGCACGGCACAGCCCGTGGGGCCGGCGTCGAGCCCCGGCAGTTCGAACACCGTGTCGCGCGGCGACCACGTCCACGCCATGCCCGACATTTGGGGCACGAGCGTCTCGACCGGCGTCGTCGCCTTCGACATGAAGGATGCGGGCAAACAGCGCCACACCATCAGCCTCCCCATCGACCCCGGCCTGGGAGCGGGCCCCATCACGGTCGTCGTCGGCCTCGAATCGCTGGCGCAGGGCGAAGCAACCTTCGTGGGCGACATGGGTAACTTCGAGGAGGCCATGATTCAGGGCGGCGGCTTCCGGCAGTTCCCGCCGGTGATGCTGGGGGCGGCCATCCTGCCGGGCGGCTTCGGGAGGACTGGCGGCAACAGCACTTTCGAGATATGGGCGAAGGCCACGCCGAGGTCGGATGTCCTGCCCGACGCCTTCAGCGTCCGCTGGTGGGCCTACAAGCCCGGCCACGATTTAGGCACGATCTTCTTCTCGCCCAAGCCGCCCGCGCCCGACCGGTAGGGCGGACGAGTCCACGTAGTTCGTACACGCGCGGGCGAGAGCGGGCGAGGGGCGGCCCGCGCCGCGGCCGCAGGAAAAGGACGCTTTGCGATGGCACAAGAAACGAAAGTTGAAGAGACGCGCTGCTCGCTCCAGACCTTCGAGCGAAACCGCTACTTCTACGGCAAGCCGATGACCGTCTCGGACTTCGAGGCGGAGCAGCGCTACCTCATCGGCAAGCACCGCTACATCAACCGCCTGATTCACGGCGCGGGCGTCCTCTGCGGCTTGCAGGTCACACTCCCCACGGGCTTCACTGCCGAGCGCCCGCGGGTCGAACTGGCCGAGGGCGCCGCGCTCGACTGCTGCGGCAACCTGATCGTCAACAGCCGCAGCGCCACCGCCGAGATAAAAGGCGTCTTCAACTCCAAAGGGTTTAACTACCTCTACATCAAGTACGCCGAGTGCTCGAAGCAGCCCGTGATGCTCTCCGCCAACGGTTCGAGCTGCGAAGAGGTCTGCTGCTACAACCGCATCCAGGAGACCTTCGAGATCGTGACGAGCCAAACGGCCCCCGGCGGCGGGGCCGCGGCCTCCTCCGCCGGGGGCGCCGCCCCGGCCAACGTCCGCGCCTCCGGCGCGACGGCCGCTCCGACGGGGACGACCGGCAAAACGGCGGCGGCCGACGAGCCTCCCCCCGACCCGGAGTCGGTCTGCCGCGCCCGCACCGAGCAGTATTACCAGGAGCACCTGAAGACGTGCCCCGGCTGCGACGACCCGCTGGTCTTTCTGGCCGTGCTCGACCCCGTGAATGGGAAGATTGACGAGGACGAGACGGCCAAGTACCGCTCGGTCGTCTTCAACAACTCGATGCTGCACGAGCTACTGTGCGACCACGTGTCGGACTACAACAACCCGCACCGCACGTCGGCCGAGCAGGTGCGCGCGCTGCAAAGCGTCAACGGCGTGGGCAACGGCCCGAATAAGCCTTTCGTCGGCAACATAGTCCTGGTGTCGAAGGACAGTACGATTACCGTCAGGGAGGACAACAACATCCCGGGGATAGACCTGATCCTCGGGCAGAACTCCGTCAAGAGGCCGCACCTCCATGAAGACGTAATCAGGAACCTCATCCAGTCAAGTAACACCGTCACCGCCACGCCCGACATCAACGGTAAGAAGATCACGCTCAACACGAAGCCCGCGGCGTCGGTCACGAGCGTCGGCGGCACGCGGGTGGTCGGCTCTTCTCCCAGCTACGCGCCCGAAGACCACGCGCACGACCTTGCGGAAGGAGTCGTGGGGCGCAGGCACCTCGGCGCGGACGTTTACAAAGAGC
>JBEVJD010000462.1:0-8836 GCA_040510435.1 Pyrinomonadaceae bacterium
ATTCTACGCCCGCGCCCGCACTTAACGAAAAAGGCCGAACCAGCCGTAGGCGTTCAGGACTTCTCCGGCGAGGAAGGAGAGCAGGTTGGCCGCGGTGATGGCCGCGAAGTCTCGCCACGTCGAGCGCGCGTCACCGGCGCCGAAGGCGAGATAGAAGAGCGCGCACTCGGCGGCGGGCGCGAACGTCTCCGCGACGGCGAGGTAGAGGGCGCGCGAAGAGTCTGCGAAGAGCGTCGGAAGGACGAGCACGACGACGGGGTAAGTGCAGGCCGTCAGCCACAGCCCGGCGAAGAGCCTGCGCTTCAGCGTGTGATGCTTAGAGAGCAGGAAGACGAGAACGGGCGTCTCGACGGCGACTGTGAAGAGGTAGCCGAGCAGGAGGAAGCGCCATAGGTCTTCGGTGTCCATGATTTACAGCAGGCAGTAGGCAGATGGCAGTAGGCAGTTGAAGACTGTTTGAGAAGCCCCGGAGGGGCTGGATGTTTATAGTTTAAGTGTTTTATGTACCTGTCCAAGCTCCGGAGGAGCGGCATTGACATGTCGCCCCTGACGGGGCTCGTCTTCAAGATAGACGCAGAGGCTATAAACATGCCGCCCCTCCGGGGCTCACTCTTAACTGCCTACTGCCTACTGCCTACTGCCTACTATTTTTCAGATCGTCCGCAGGAGGAAGGGCACCTCGGCCAGTACGTGCGCCATCGCGAGGGTGAAGTACACGTCGCGCGTCGTCGCGTAGTCGGCGACGAAGCAGAGCCACAGCAGCAGGACGGCCGCGCCGCCCGCCGCGAGCAGCGCGCGAATCAGGCGCGGCCACCCGCGCCTGTGTCTGGCGAGTGGAACCGTCGCCGCGCGCCACGGCGCGAGCCCCACCCCCGCGGCCAGTGGCACGCCGACCAGCCAGACGCCGTAGTGCAGCGTCTCAAGAAAGACGTGCGTGGTGACGAGCAGGTGCGTCGAGACGTTGGGCACGATGCCCGCGCCCGCGTGGCGCACGACGCGCAGCGCGACCTCGCCGCCCTCGGCGAGCGGCGCCGCGTCCGCGAGCCGCCACCACAGGACTGCGAGCGCCACGGGCAACAGCGCGAGGCACGCGCGGTAGGCGCGGCTCCAACCGCGGCGCGTGAGCCTTAGCTGCCGGTCTAGAAAGAAGAGCGCGACGAGCGGGTGCGCGTAGACGAGCGCGAGCGCGAACCCCTGCGGCGCGAGCCAGCCCAGCCCGGCGAGCGCGCAGCCCACCGGCAGCGCCCACACCCAGCCGCCGCCGCGCGACATCGTCCGCCCGCGCACCGCGACGAGTCCCACCACCCACGCCACCGCCGCGCTGTTCCACAACCCGATGGCCGCGTACCAGCCTTCGCCCCCCCACACGCCCGAGTCGGCCCCGAGCGCGAGCGCGGCGTAAGCGCCGGTCAGGCCCAAGATGCCGGCGCCCGCCAGCACGAAGAACCCGCGCGAGCGACCCATGCGCGCGGGCAGCCGCGTGATGAAGAAGCGCAGCTCAGCCCAGTTGTGCGGCCCCGCGAAGGCGAAGACCGTCGCGACCGAAAGCCACAGCGGCGCTAAGCCCGCCAGCGCCGCCGCCGCGACGAGCACGCACACGCACGTCAGGCCGAACGCCGCGGGAGAGGCGAACGAAGCGCCGGCCCCGCCCCGCGCGTCCTCCGCGCCATGCCCCGCGCCGAGCGCGCCGATGTCGGCCGCGCTCTGCACCTACTCCTCCTCGTCGCCCCGACCAGTCCGCGCCTTCGCGGGGACGAGCAGCTTGATCTCAGTCCCCTCGTCTACGACCTCGACGCGGATCGAGCCCGCGAGCGGAGCGCCCGTCACGGCCTTAATCAGCGTGCCCGGATTTTGCGCTCGATAGTGCGGAGCGGGCGCGTTGGCGTAGGCCGCGACCGCGGCCACACCGGCCGCGCACGCGCAGAGGACGACCGCGGCCGTCGCGCGCCCGAACGCGACGCGGCGGCGTGAACGCACGAGCAGCAACCCCGTCAACACGACCGCGAGCGAGATGAAGACGCCGCCGACAATTGTGCCCGCCGACTTGAGCGAAGCGGACTGCCCGCCGCCGCCTTCGATGCCGGCCGCCGCGTTCATCCGTTCGAGCTGCGAGCGCGGTATTTGCAGACGCGCCTCGCGCAAGCCCTCCACGCGCTCGATGGTCATGCGCGAGAAGGGCAGGTCATACCTGACCTCGCTGTCGGGGCGTGCCTTCTTGCTGTTGGGCAGGGCGATGTCCGCGAACGCGGGGGCGGCGACGGCCAGCAGCAGCGCGAGCGCCGCAAGGTGTCTGAAGAGTCTCATCGGGCAAGCTCCTTTTATCGAAAGTCGAACTCTGAACGAGGTGCGTCTGAAATTCTTGCGAAGTCGGAGAACAGTAGGCAGATGGCAGTAGACAGTGAGCCCCGGAGGGGCTCGATGTTTATAGCCCCTGTTTCTTACTTAACCCAGAGCCCCGTCAGGGGCGACATGTACGTGCCGCTCCTCCGGAGCTTAAGAAATTAATAACGGCCGTAAGCTATAAACATGACGCCCCTCCGGGGCTCGACCATGACTGCCTACTGCCATCTGCCTACTGCCTGCTGCCTACTGCTCATCGCCTTCGGTGATGGAGTTGCCGGGCGAGGGCTGGCGCAGTCGGCGCAGGCGCGCGGAGACCTGGCTGCGGAGGCGCGAGGTGATCTGGCTGCTGAGGCGCTCGTCGCCCGTGCGTGCGGGCGGCGCGTCGGAGTCGAAGATGGCGTCGAACCAGGACTGCTCCTCCTGCGCGGGCTCGGTGTGCGCCGGCTCTTCGTCGGCGGGCTCGGGGCTGACGAACGCCTCGGGCTCAGGCTGAGCCGCCGACTCCTCCGCCTCCTCGGCGCGTGCGCGTTCGAGCACCTCGCGCAGTTCCGTCTCGTAGAAGCTCTTCAGGCCCTCCAGCTCGTCCGCGAGGTTGAGCGCCGTCAGCACCGCGATCTTCGCCACGTCGTGGACGGCGAGACCGTCGGCGACGGCGTGCATGCGCTCGTCCACGAGTCGCGCGACGCGCTCGACGTGCTCGCCGTCGCCGCTCGCCGAACGCAGGCTGTAGGTCTGGTTGAAGATGTTGACCCTGACCGACCCGGCGTCTGTGCTCAAATCCCTTGCGCTCCTTTACGCCTGACGTTCGCGCCCGCGCGGAAGAACTCTGTCGGCGGGTGGCCGCATTATAAAGCAAGCGGCCGCGAAGCGCGCGCCTTCCGTGTTGGTTCGCAGGGACTTTCGGGGGGCCGCGGGGTCAGGGTCTGGACGCGGCCGCGATGCTCGCGAGCCTCTTCTGAATCTCTTCCTCGCCGAGCCAGCGCCCGCGCGCCATCACGCCCGCGCGCTTCGAGACGTTGGAGAGGTCTTGCAGAGGGTTGCCGTTGACTAAGAGCAGGTCGGCGCGGCCGCCCGGCGCGACCGTGCCGAAGCGCGCCTTGTCCTTGTGATACTCGCCCGCGTTCCGCGTCGCCGTCAGGAGAATCTGGTAGGGCGTTAAGCCCGCCTCAAGCATCGAGACCATCTCGCGGTGGACGGAGAAGCCGGGGACGCTGAACTGCTGCGGCGCGTCTGTGCCGAAGATGACGGGGACGCCGCCGTCGTAGAGAGCCTTCAGAATGCGTTTGCGGTTGGCGGCCGTCTGCTCGACCTTCTTGCGGTCGAACTGCGGGGCGGCCTGCCGCGCGCGGTGCGCCCGCTCCCACGCCTGCACCTGCTGCGCGGGCATGTAGATGAGTTCGGGATAACTGAGAAGCTTTTCGACGGCGGTGACGCCGAGCAGCGTCTCCCAGAGCGCCATCGTCGGCACGATCCACGCGCCCGACTTCTTCGTCAGGCGGACGACCTCCGCGAGCTTCGCCTCGTCGAGCGGCGCCCCCTCCGCGTTCAGGTGCTCCACGTAGCCGTCCACGTGGTCAATCGTCTCCTGCCCCATCTCAAGCGCGTGCGTGAGCCCGACCTCGGCGGGGATGTGACCAGCGAAACGGATGCCGACCTCGCGCGCGGTCTTCGCCATCGAGTCGTACTCGGCGCGCGTCAGCCCCGGGTGGACTTTCAGCAAGTCCCAGCCCTCGCGCTTCTGCTGCCTGACCATCTCGGCCGCCTGCTCGGGCGAGCTGACCGAGTTGCCGTTGAAGCTCGGCCCCGCAAGATACAGAGTCGGCGACACGATCTCGCCGCGGATGGCGCGCTCGCGCAGCTCCAACTGCCCCGGCGCGCCGAGCATCCCGCGCACCGTCGTGACGCCGTTGGCGACGTACATGAAGAGGACGGCCTCGGTGAACTCCTTCGGAGCCTGCGGCGGCGGGACGTGGCCGTGCATCTCTGCGAGCCCCGGCATCAGGTATTTCCCACGGCCGTCCACGCGCAGAGCGCCGGCCGGGACTTTGACCTTGCTCGCCGGCCCGACCTCCACGATCTGTTCGCCGCGCACGACGACGGTCTGCCCCGCCACCACGCGCTCCGAGTCCATCGGGACGACGTTCACGTTGACGAACGCGACCTCCCGGCTCTTCGTCTGCGACAGCGCGCCCGTCGTCCCCGAAGGCCCGCCGCACCCGAGCAGCAACAGCAGCGCGGCGGCGCAGATTTGCGTCAACTTCTCTCTCATGCCCTCACCCCGAAATTATTCTTCCGCGACTTACTGCCGACCAGTTTAACTCAAGCGCGTGATTAAAACGCCGCGGCAGCGGCAATTGAATTCACCCCCGCCTTTCACGGTCGGGCTAAATTCAATTGCCGCTGCCGCGGCGTTTTACGTGCGGGGCTCGGCGCTCACTTCTTCGCGTCGGCGGCCGGGGCCGGCTTGGGCTGCTTGGCGAGCGCCGACACGCGGTCGAAGTTCGTCTTGAAGAGGTTCGCGTTCGGGTCGTTCGTCTGCACGGCGAGCGCGTGCGCCTTCTCGTAGTTCGGAATCGCGAGGTCGAGTTTGCCTTCGCGCTCGTAGGCTTCGGCGAGGCTGTCGTAGACGTTGGCCGAGCCGGGGTAGCGCTCGACGTTGAGCTTGAAGGCGGCGACGGCCTCCTCCATGTTCCCCTGCCCCATCAGCACGTAGCCGACGATGTTCATCAGCGGCTCGGGCGGCAGCACCTTGTAGCTGAGGCGCTCCGACAACTTGCGGTAATGCTCCTCGACGCCTTTGAGGCCGCCCGTGATGGCGCCCGTGTTGGGGTCGCGCGGGTATTGCCAGCCGTCGTAAATCTTCCGCAGGCCCGCGTAGTGGCTGCGCAGGACGACCGAGCCGTGATCCTCGTCGTCGTAGCGGACGGCCTCCCAGGCGAAGCCCTTCAACTGCTGCCGCTGCAACTCGTCGCGGAAGAGGCCGAAGGCGTCGCCGATGTCGCCCGGCTCGTTGCCGAGCGAGGTGAAGAGCGTCCGGTTGTAATCCTTCCGCGTCTTGAAGAACTCCTTGGCGCGTTCGATCACCGTGAAGTTGTCCCACTGGAGCGAGGGGCTGACGGCGATGTAGGAGTTGAACAGCTCGGGGCGCGCGATCATCGCGTGGACGGCGAAGAGGCCGCCGAGCGAGTGGCCGGCGAGCGCGCGGTAGGGCTGCGTGCGGTACTTCGACTCGACCAGAGGGATCAGCTCCGTCTCGATGAACTTGAGGAACTTGTCGGCGCCGCCGCTGGTGGGGAAGCGCACGTTGGGCTGGCCGGGCAGGCGCTCGACGCGCGTCGGCGTCAGGTCGCGCGTGCGGTCGGTGTTCGTGATGCCGACGACGATCATCTCGGGCATGCGGTTGTTGCGCGCGAGGAAGCCGACCGTGCCGCTCGTGTGCTGGATGTGCGCGTCGCCGTCGGTCATGTAGAGGACGGGGAAGCGCTCGCCCGTGCGGGCGGCGTAGGCGGGCGGCGTGCGGACGAGGACGGTGCGCTCCTCGCCGAGCACCTGCGACTTGACGACGATGCGCTCGGGCGCTTCGAACGCGGCCGGCGCCTGCGCGCGCGCGGCCGACGCGGTCAGCAGCACGGCGAGCAGCAGCAGCGGCGCGGCTTTGATTGAATTCAGTTTCATCGGGTGCCTCCTAAGGGTGTGTAGCGGTCGTGCCTGTCCTCGACGTGGCGGCCGAAGGCTCTGCGGTAGATAAGGCATAATACGCCACCCGAGGCCGCGTGGGTTCGCCCCGGCGGGCAACTTTCATAAACTTTCACATTTATTCAGGCCCGCGTCCCGTGCGTCGGACTTTCTTCCATTCCGGCGGACGAAAGTGGTGCTGTCGGGGCTTTAAACGCCCCGGCGGGTTGAACCCGCGCGCCCCGTGCGCGTATAACAACGGAGCCCGCCGCCCGTCCGGTCTTCCCTGTCGGCGGCACGTTTTCTAAACTTCCACTCTATCGCCAGCGGATTCGAGGACACGACCCCCGATGAAACGAGCACTCCTTGTCCTGGCCGTCGCCGCACTCTACGTGCTCCACCAGGACTTCTGGTTCTGGCGCACGCCCTACCCGGTCTTCGGCATCATCCCCGTCGGCCTCTTCTACCACGCCTGCTTCTCGGTGGCCGCCTCGCTCTTGATGTGGCTGCTCGTCACCCACGCGTGGCCGCACCACCTTGAGCAGGAGGTCGAGGGCGCGGACGCGGAAGGGGGTGACGAGCATTGATACCGGCCATCTTCGTCTTCGTCTACCTCGCCATCGTCGTCTACATCGGCATCTTCGCCTTCCGCCGCTCGAAGGGCGCGGGGGCGGAGGACTTCTTCCTCGCCAACCGCTCGCTCGGCACCTCCGTCTTCCTGCTCTCGCTCTTCGGGACGAATATGACGGCGGTCGCCATCCTCGGCTCGTCGGGCAACGCCTTCACCAACGGCATCGTCACCTTCGGGCTGATGGCGTCGTCCTCGGGGCTCGTCATCCCTCTGACGATCTTCTTCATCGGCACGCGCGTCTGGGCTCTGGGGAAGAAGTACGGCTTCATCACGCCCGTCCAGATTTTCCGCGACCGCTGGGAGTGCAGCCACATCGGCACGGTCATCTTCGCCGTGCAGGCCGTGCTCCTCGTGCCTTACATCATCATCGGCATTATGGGCGGGGGCACGACGCTGTCGGCCGTCTCGGGCGGGTTCGTGCCCTACTGGTTCGGCGGGGCCGTCGTCGCAATGGTGGTGATGAGCTACGTTTTCTTCGGCGGGATGCGCGGCACGGCGTGGGTCAACACGTTCCAGACGCTCCTCTTCCTCGTCTTCGGCGTCATCGCCATCGGCGTCATCGGCTCCGGCATGGGCGGCTTCCGCGGCGCGGTCGAGGCGCTGGGCTCAAGCCCCGCGACCTCGTGGCTGCTGACGCGCGAGCGCATCTCGCCCTACTACTTCTTCAGCTACACCTTCATCCCGCTCTCGGCCATCGCCTTCCCGCACATTCTCATCTTCTGCCTGACGGCGAAGCGGATGGTGCAGTTCAAGAAGACGGTCATCTTCTACCCGCTCTGCATCCTCCTCATCTGGGCGCCGTGCGTCTTCCTCGGCGTGATGGCGAACCGCGTCACGGACGTGCCCGCCATCCGCGCCAAGCAGGAGGCGCGCCGCACCCTCGCCACGCAGGGCAAGGCCCTCGCGCCCGAGCAGCGCGACGAGCTGCGCGAGCAGGCGTCGGGCGACGACGTAATCCTCCACCTGCTGCAACGCTACGCCCCGCTCTGGCTCGCAGGGATTTTGGGCGCCGGCATCATGGCGGCCGTGATGGCCTCCGACTCGCAGATACTCGCGCTCTCGACGATGTTCACAGAGGACGTGTTCGCCTTCTACGGCGGCCGGCGTCGTTACGGCGAGCAGACGCAGGTGCAGACCGGCCGCATCTTCGTCATCGTCCTGACGGTGCTGGCCTACGTCGTCGCGCTGCGCGCGCCCGAGACGATTTTCGAGATCGCCATCCAGTACGCCTTCTCGGGGTTTGCGGCGATGTCGCCCCTGATGATCGCGGCGCTCTTCTGGCGCGGGAGCACGAAGTGGGGCGCGCTGGCCTCGACCGTCTGGGTCGCGCTGGCGGTCGTCTTCGTCGCCGTCTTCCAGCAGACCTACGCCGCGCCGCCGCCGGGGCCGCCCGCGGCCGTCTGGTCAATCGGCGGGACGGAGATACTCGCCCGCACGCCTTCGGGGACGAGCGTCTACGGCTTCATGCCGGTCGTCCCGATGGTCATCGTCTCGGCGCTCCTGATGATCGTCGTCTCGAAGCTCACGGCGAAGCCGAGCGCGGCGACCATCGAGAAGTATTTTTCAAAGTGAAGAAGGAGAACCCCTCGATGAGACTCAGAATCGCTTCCGCCTGCTCCGCCCTCTTGCTGCTCGCGGCGTCGGCAGTCCTGGCCGCGCACCCGGCGCGCCCGAACTTCGCCGGCACGTGGGAACTCGATCAGACTCGCAGCCACAGCATCCCGCCCGACATGAAGCAGTTGATGACGGTCGTGCAGGAGGGCGACCGCGTCGCGGTAGAGTTGAAGCTCACCAACGCGCAGGGCGAGCGCGTCATCAAGGAAGCCTACACGCTCGACGGCAAGGAGACGGAGTTCGCGCCGCCCGTCCCGCCGAACGCCCCCAAGGACGCGCCCGCGCCCAAGGGCAAGCGCACCGCCCGCTGGATGGCGAACGACAAGGGCTTCATCATCGAGGACGAGATCGTCAACCAGACGCCGCAGGGCGGCACCGAGACCATCCTCATCGCGCGCAAGTGGATGCACTGGCCCGACGGCACCTTCTCCATCGAGACCATCACCGAACGCGGCGGCAACGCCTTCAACAACAAGCGGGTGTTCGTTAAGAAGTAGTAAGAAGACGGGGGAGAGTGGGAGACGGGGTGACGGGGAGGTAAAGCGGCTACGCTCTACTTCTCCCCGTCACCCC
>JBEVJD010000463.1:0-7202 GCA_040510435.1 Pyrinomonadaceae bacterium
GTGCGCCGGCTCGGCGACGAGCAGGAGATGCCCGTCGAGTTCCGCCTCGTCTCCTCGACCAACCGCGACACGTCGCTGATGATTCAGGAGGGCGTGCTGCGCAAAGACCTCTACTTCCGCATCAGCACCGTCAAGGTCAGGGTGCCGCCGCTGCGCGAGCGCTCGGACGACGTGATGCTGCTGGCCGAGTACTTCCTGCTGCGCTACGCCGAGAAGTACCGGAAGCCGCTGCGCGGCATCTCGCAGGCCGCCTACGCGCTCCTCGCGCGCTACGACTGGCCCGGCAACGTCCGCGAGCTTGAGTCGGTCATCGAGCACTCAGTCCTCTTCTCGCAGGACGAGCAGGTCATGCCCGAAGACTTGCCCGAGCATTTACACGCGGCCGAGTCCACTCACTACCGCTGCGTCATCCCGCCCTACCTGACGATGGAGGAGATCGAGCGCGAGGCCATCGCGCAGACGCTCGAACGCACCGGCGGCAACGTCAAGAAGACGGCGCAGATTCTCGACTATCACCGGCCCACGCTCTACCGCAAGCTCAAAAAATTCGGCCTCATGGCCGAGACGCCCAGGGACGAAGAGGAGGCCGAGCAGGCCGCCGGGGCCGACTCGTAAGCTCCGACGCCCGAGTCCCCCCTCGGCCCTCACTTTGTTTTGCGCTGAGTCACCGCGCACGCCGTCTGATTCAGGCCGAAACACTCCCGCGCCGCCGGGCATCCCTTTCGCCGCTAAATTGCTCAAAAGATTGCGGAACGGCGCTTGCCCTTGCATGAGCCCGTCAGCTCCGCGCGGCTCCCCGACACTTTCCGGGCCGCGTCCAAGGGCGCGGCCTGGGGCAATCGCCCATCTGGGTCAAGGGGGGACTTGCGATGTGTCTGTTGTGCGCTGACGAAAGCGTAGACGCGCGGGGGCGTGTGCTCATCGTCGAAGACGAGCCGAGCGTGGCCGACGCGCTGCGGGTGATTCTTGAGGACGAGGGCTTCGCGGTCGCCGTCGCCGCCAACGGGCGCGACGGGCTGGCTGAGGCAAGCCGCGTCCGTTTCGGCGTGACCGTCACCGACCTGCGTCTGCCCGACATGGACGGCCTCGAAGTACTCGACGCCCTCCGCGAAAGCGGCCTCGGGGGCGCCGCCATCCTCATCACCTCTCACGGCTCGCCCGAAATCTTCGCGCGCGCGCGCGAACTCGGCGCGGTCTCCGTCATCGCCAAGCCCTTCCTGCCGTCCGAGATTCTGCAACTGATCGCGGCCGCGCTGGGCAGACCCCGTGCGTGCGAACCCGACGCGGGCGAAGGGGAGACGTGAGAGCGAGTCACGCGGGTGATGTCAGCGGAAGATGCCGTTGACGAAACCGACCTCGTAGACGGTAAACCGAGAGTGGTTCCGTCGCTGTCATGGAGTTGGCGGAGAGTGGGACGGTTCTGACCGGCGTCTTCTCATTCGACCCGGCCGGCGCTAACAGATTCGCGGAAGCTGTTCGCCGACGAGCATGTCCACGATGCGCGTGCCGCCGAAGCCCGTCCGCATCGCCACGATGCCCTGCGGCTCGGCCTTCACCTCGCCGATGATGCACGCGTCGCGGCCGTAGGCGTGCTCCCTCATGCGCGCGACCACCGCATCGGCAACGTCGGCCGTCACTATCGCGATCAGCTTCCCCTCGTTGGCGACGTAGAGCGGGTCGAGCCCGAGAATCTCGCACGCGCCTTTCACCTCCTCGCGCACGGGGACGCGCTCCTCCTCGATCTCGATGCAGACTTCGGAGGCGAACGCGATCTCGTTCAAGGTCGTCGCCACGCCGCCGCGCGTCGGGTCGCGCAAGGCGTGAACCGCGCCCACGTCTGAAGTGCGCGCGGCCTCTTCCAGCATCTCCCGGACGAGGGAGTGGAGCGGCGCGGTGTCGCTCCTGATGTCCGTCTCAAGCTCCAGCTCGCCACGCGCGATCATGATGGTCGTGCCGTGGTCGCCGATTGTTCCACTTAAAATCACCTTGTCGCCGACCCGCGCGCGCGCGGCGGAGATTCGGACGGGCGATTCTATGACACCGATGCCCGCGGTGTTGATGAAGACGCGGTCGGCGCCGCCCTTCTGGACGACCTTCGTGTCGCCGGTCACCACCTGCACGCCCGCCTCCGCGGCCGCCTCGCGCATCGAGGCGAGTATCTGTCGCAACTCCTCGACGGGGAAACCCTCTTCGATGATGAATGCCGAGGAGAGATAGAGCGGGCGCGCGCCGCTCATCGCGAGGTCGTTGACCGTGCCGCAGACGGCGAGGCGTCCGATGTCGCCGCCGGGGAAGAAGACGGGTGTGACGACGTAAGAGTCGGTCGTGAACGCCAGCCGCGCGCGCCCCACACCCTCGCCGACCTCGAAGACGGCCTGGTCTTCGAGGGCTTCGAGCAGAGGGTTGCGGAGGTATTCGAGGAAAAGCCCCTCAATCAAATCATGCATGGCGCGGCCGCCGCTGCCGTGCGCGAGCGTGATCTGCTCGTCCCGGAGCTTGCGCTTGCGGCGCCGCGCCCGCTCGACGCGCTCGAAGAGCGGCGATGATGTGAACTCGCTCGTCATCTCAGAAAACTTGAAGGATGGGTGTTGGGTGTTGGTAAAAACCCAAAACCTAACACCCACTCTCATCCTCCCGCCGCGGAACGCTCCGCGATTTTCGACAGGCGGCCGAAGTTGTAGTAGGCCGCGCACGCGCCTTCGCTTGAGACCATACACGAGCCGATGGGCGTCTCGGGCGTGCAGGCCGTCCCGAAGACTTTGCACTCCCAGGGCCGCTTGACGCCCTTCAGAATCTCGCCGCACTGGCACGCCTTCGGGTCGGCCACGCGCAAGCCGGGCACGTCGAACTTCAGCTCCGCGTCGAAGGCGGCGTACTTGCGGCTGAGTTTCATGCCGCTGTGCGCGATGGAGCCGAGGCCCCGCCACTCGAAGTAGTCGCGCGGCTCGAACACGTCGAAGAGCACTTCGAGCGCCTTGCGGTTGCCGTCGCGGCCCACGCAGCGTCCGTACTGGTTCTCGACCTCGGCGCGACCCTCCACGACCTGCCGGACGAGCATGTAGATGGACTGCAAAATGTCGAGCGGCTCGAAGCCCGCGACGACGACCGGCTTGCCGTACGCGGAGGGTACGAACTCGTAAGGCCGCGTGCCGATGACCGTGCTGACGTGGCCGGGGCCGAGGAAGCCGTCGAGCTGCAAGTCGGGCGAGTCGAGCAGCGCCTTCAAGGCCGGCACAATCGTGATGTGGTTGCAGAAGACCGAGAAGTTCTCGACGCCGTCCTTGTCCGCCTGCATGACGGTCAACGCCGTCGAGGGCGCGGTCGTCTCGAAGCCGAGCGCGAGGAAGACGACGTGCCGGTCGGGGTTCTTCTTCGCAATCTTCAGGGCGTCGAGCGGCGAGTAGACCATCCGCACGTCCGCACCCGAAGCCTTCGCGTCGAGCAGGCTCGTCTTCGACCCGGGCACGCGCATCGCGTCGCCGAAGGTCGTGAAGATGACGCCGGGCTGCTGCGCGATCGAGATGGCGTCGTCCACGCGCCCCAGAGGGATGACGCAGACGGGGCAGCCCGGCCCGTGAATCATCGTGATGTTGGGCGGCAGCAAGTCCTCGATGCCGTACTTGAAGATGGTGTGCGTGTGGCCGCCGCAGACCTCCATGAACTTGAGCGGGCGCGTCGTCGTGTTTGCGATCTCCGCCGCGAGCCTCTCGGCGATGTCGCCCTGCCGGTACTCGTCTATGAATTTCATTTTCCGGCCTCCCCTTCGACCAGCGACCTGTGCTGCAAGAACGTGTGCACCATGTCCCACATGATGTGGTAGAGGGTGACGTGCGTCTCCTGTATCCGGTGGATGCTCGGGGTGGGCACGGTCAGACAGAAGTCGAGCAGCCCGGCGCCGCGCATCTCGTCCATCTTGCCGCCGTCGCCCCCGGCGAAGCCCACGGTCGAGAGTTTCATGCGCCGCGCGGTCGCGAACGCGTGCGCGAGGTTTGCGGAGTTGCCGCTCGTCGAGATGCCGAGCAGCACGTCGCCCTCCTGCCCGAGCGCGATGATCTGGCGCATGAACACGTCGTCGAAACCCACGTCGTTGGCGACGGCCGTGACCATCGCCATGTCGTTCGTCAGGCAGATGGCGGGCAGCGCCTTGCGCCCCACGGTGACGGGGTGCATGAACTCGACGGCGACGTGCTGCGCGTCCGTGGCCGACCCGCCGTTGCCGCACACCAGGAGTTTGCGCCCGCGTTGAAAAGCCTTCGCCAGCAGGAGCGACGCCGAAAGAATCGCCTCCTTGTTCTCGTCGAAAAACTTCGACTTGACCTCGACGCTCTCGCGCGCCTTCTCAAGCAGCGAGAAGCGCAGTTCTTCCATCAACGCCCCCTGCGGCTTCTGCTCGTCCGCGTGGAGGAAAGGATAGAAAGCGCGTGAGAAATCTTTTCCCGACTCCCTGCTCATCGTTCCCCCGTCCCCGGCGATTGTCACTCCAAAGTTGTTTTGAACTGGTCGAATTCCGGCTCGAACTGCCCTATCTCCTCAAGGATGCGCAACGTCTCCTTCGCCTCGTGCTCGTCAATTCTGGTCATCGCGAAGCCGACGTGGATGAGGACGTAGTTACCGACCAGCGCCTCTTCCTTATCGAGCATCCCGACGTTCACGTTGCGCCTGACGCCGCCGACCTCGACCTTGGCAATCGAGTTCTCCTCGTCAACGATCTCGACAATCCTTCCGGGTATCGCTAAGCACATAGGCTCACATCCTCCGCGCCGCGAGGCGCGCGTTGGCGACGGCCGCCTGCCCGAGGCTGATGCCGCCGTCGTTCGGGGGCACGCGGCCGTGCGTGAAGACCTCGAAGCCCTCGCGCGTGAGCGCGCGGCACGCGCGTTCGAGCAGAAGCATGTTCTGGAAGACGCCGCCCGAGAGCACGACGCGTCCGAGCCTTCGCTCTTCACGGACGCGGCGCGCGACCATGGCAATCAGGGCCGCAACTCCCTGGTGAAACTTCGCGGAGACCGTCTCGGGCGCGAGCCCTTCGAGCAGGTCTTCGGCCGCGGCACGGACGACCGGTTCGGCCTTGATGACCCCGCCCCCCTCGTCAAACCCGAACTCGTACCCTCCAACGCAAGCGCGGTCGGCCTTCGTCTCCAACTCAATCGCCGCCTGCCCCTCGTAGTTGACCGTGCTTCTCAAACACAGGAGCCCCGCCACGGCGTCGAACAGGCGCCCCATGCTCGACGTTTCGGGGCTGTTCGTCCCGGACTTGGTCATGCTGCTCAAGGTCGCCCACGCGCGGCGGTCGAGCTTTCGCACGAAAGGTAGATTCAGTTTAAGAAAATCGTCGCCGAACGTGCGGTGCAGGTAGACGGCGGCCATGCGCCAGGGCTCGCGGACGGCCCGCGCGCCGCCGGGCAACGGCACGTAGTCGAGGTGCGCGACGCGCTCGGCCTCTACGAAATCCGCGACGAAGAACTCGCCGCCCCACAGGCGCCCGTCCGCGCCGAAGCCGAGCCCGTCCATCGCCACGCCGATGACTTCGCCCTCGATGCGGTTGTCGGCCATGCAGCTCGCGACGTGCGCGTGGTGGTGCTGGACGCCGACTTTCTCCGCGCGGTCGTCGAGCGCGAGCGCGTACTTCGTCGAGAGGTATTCGGGATGCAAATCGTGAGCGATTATTTCAGGCCGCAGTTGAAAGAGGCGCTGGTAGTGCTCAATGCCCTGCTCGTACGAGCGCAGCGTCTCAAGGTTTTCCAGGTCGCCGACGTGTTGGCTCACGAAGGCGTGGCGGTCGCGCGCGAGGCAGAAGGTGTTCTTCAGCTCGGCGCCGCAGGCGAGGATTTCGCGTTTGAACCTGAACGCGACCGTGAAGGGCGCGGGCGCGTAGCCGCGCGCGCGGCGCAAGACCATCTCGCGCCCCTCGTGCACGCGCGCCACCGAGTCGTCCGCGCGCATGTGTATCCGCCGGTCGTGCAGCAGAAGATAGTCCGCGATTGAGTGCAGGCGCTGGCGCGCGTCGCCGTCTTCGTAACAGATTGGCTCGTCGGAGACGTTGCCGCTCGTCATCACGAGCGGGCGTTCGAGGTCTTCGAGTAAGAGGTGATGCAGCGGCGTGTACGGCAGCATGAAGCCGAGCGTGCCGACGCCGTGTGCGACCGCGGCGGGCAGTTCTGCATCAGCCCTGCACGCGAGCAGCGCGACGGGGCGGCGCGCGGAAAGGAGCAGCGCCTCCTCAGCTTCAGCGACGACGCAGTATCGCCGCACGACTCGCACGGAACTCGCCATCAGGGCGAACGGCTTGTCCTCCCTGTATTTCCTCCCCCGCAGACGCTCGACGGCAGCGGCGTCCGTAGCGTCGCACGCGAGGTGGTAGCCGCCGATGCCTTTAACGGCGACTATCTTCCCGCTTAAGAGCAGGCGGCGCGCGTGGCCGATGATGTCCGACCCGTCCGTTTCGTCGAACTCGGCCTCACGCCCGAAGGCGTCCGTCAGCGTCAGGCGCGGGCCGCAAGTCGGGCAGGCAATCGGCTCCGCGTGGAAGCGTCGGTCGAGCGGGTTCTCGTACTCGGCGCGGCACTCGTCGCACAGACGGAAGTCGCGCATCGTGGTGCGCGCGCGGTCGTACGGCGTGGCCTCGACGATGGTGAAGCGCGGGCCGCAGTTGGTGCAGTTGATGAAGGGGTACCGATAGCGCCTTTCCGCGGGGTCACGCATCTCGCGCAGGCAGTCCGCGCAGGTCGCCACGTCGGCCGAGACGGGCACGAACTTCTCGCCGGTGTCGGCGCTCTCGACGATGCGGAAGTCCACGTAGTGCGCCGGGTCTAAGTCATATCCCGGCTCGACCGACTCGACGAGCGCGAGGGGCGGCGCCCCCGTTCTAATCTCTTCGATGAACAGCCCGATTGAATCGCCGTCGCCCTCTACGTCTATGAGCACGCCGGCCGCGTTGTTGAGAACCTGACCTTTGAGCGAGTGGCGGCGGGCGAGCGCATAGACGAAGGGGCGAAAGCCGACGCCCTGCACGATGCCGCGCACCTGTATCCGGACGCGCGTGACCGTCGGGCATTGTTGAGCGACGTACATAATAGACCTCTTGCGAAAGTCAGGTAAATGATGCGACAAGTAGCTCGACAGGGTAAAACCTATGAGCTACGAACAGATCAAAGACTTACGCCCCACGGACTTCAAACGCTACTGCGGGGTAGAGCCGGAGA
>JBEVJD010000464.1:0-2643 GCA_040510435.1 Pyrinomonadaceae bacterium
TTGAGCATGGATGATTTGCCCACGTTCGAACGCCCCATGAAGGCCACCTCCGGCTTGCGGTCGCGCGGCCACTGCGACTCCTCGAACGCGCTCTTAACGAACCTCGTGCTCGTGACTTTCATAAGGGACGTAAACCGTGAACCTTGAACCGTGATAAGAGGAAAACCTCGGGCCGTGACATGCCTCTCTCTCGTCACGGTTCACGGTTTACGGTTCACGGCTCTTACGCGTTCGCCGCGTCGGCCTCGGCCTTGTCGGCGGCGGCCGCGGCGCGCGCCTGCGAGATCGCCTTGGACATCGCGCGTGCGCGGGCGAGCCGCTCCTCGGCCTGCGGCATCGCCATGACGGCCTGCTCCATGTGGCGGAAGGCCGCGGGGTTGCCGTTGTTGGCGCGTATCTGTTCGAGGAAGGGTTGAATCTTGGCGAAGACGAAGACCTGCTCGCCGTTCGCGTCGTTGAACATCTCGGCGTCGATGGCACCGTGGTTGACGAAGGAGCAGGCCATGTCCCAGTAGGTCGTCACCATCCTGACGTAGGCGCTGTGCTCGCTCATGACCGCGCGCTGGATGTCCTCGAAGCTCTCGGGGTTGAAGGCGAAGAACCAGTTGCGCGCCTCGCGCATGACCTCCTCGCGGCGCAGTTCGTAGAGTTTAAGGATAAGCTCGGCGCTCTTGGCTTTGTCCGTCATAAGGGTTTGTCTCCTCGGGAAGAGCTGGAAGTAAAGCGAAAGTTTCTGGCGAGTCTTAAGCGCGGAGCGGCAGGGGGGGGCGTGATTCTCTGTCTGCCTTCGGTGCTACCTGCTGAAATGAGACGCCGGGAAAGGCGAACTTTACAGGCGAGAGGGCGGGCTGTCAACCGCGGATGAAAGGTGTAGGGGCGAGGATTTGTCCCCGCCCCTACAGAATAACCCTTGGGTCATATCTTCTAGTCTGCGAGCGTCTGCGCGCCGCCGGCCGAGGGCTGCTCAGCCGTCCAGACGGGCGGGGCGGGCTCGGCCGAGTCCGCGCGCGCATCGGTCGGGCACGCGTCTTCGAGCGCGAGCGACAAGACCTCGTCGATGGTCTCGACGAGTTGGATGGTCATGGCGGCGCGCACCTCCTCGGGCAACTCCTCCAGGTCTTTCTCGTTGTCCTTCGGGATGAGCACGGTCGAGACGCCGACGCGGTGCGCCGCGAGCAGCTTCTCCTTGACGCCGCCTACGGGCAGAACCTTGCCGCGCAGCGTAATCTCGCCCGTCATCGCCACGTCGCGGCGGACGGGCGCGCGCGTGAGCGCCGAGGCCATCGCCGTCGCCAGGGTCACGCCCGCCGAGGGGCCGTCCTTCGGGATGGCGCCTTCGGGGATGTGCACGTGCAGGTCGCGCTTGCGGATGAATTCGAGGTTCATCCCCAAACGCTCGGCGCGCGACTTGACGCAGGTGAGCGCGGCCTGCGCCGACTCCTGCATCACCTCGCCGAGTTTGCCGGTGAGCGTGACGCCGCCGCGGCCGTTCGTGAGCGTCGCCTCGATCTGTAGGACTTCGCCGCCGACCTCCGTCCACGCGAGCCCCAGCGCCAACCCGATCTCGGAGGTCGCGGCCATGTCGGCCTGCCGGAAGCGGATGGGGCCGAGCATCTCGCGGACGGCCTCGGGGCTGATGGTCATCTTGAACTCTTCGCCCTTCGCCTCGCCGACGAGCTTGCGCGCGACCTTGCGGCAGCACGAGCCGATCTCGCGCTCAAGGTTGCGGACGCCCGCCTCGCGCGTGTAGTGGCGGATGATTTCGAGGATGCCGGCGTCGGTGAACTCGACCTGCTCGGAACGGAGCCCCGAGCCCTCCGCCTGCTTCTTGACGAGGTGCTCCTTGGCGATCTCCAACTTCTCGCGCTCGGTGTAGCCCGAGAGGCGCAGAATCTCAAGGCGGTCTTGCAGCGGCGGCGGGATCGTGTGCAGCACGTTCGCCGTCGCGATGAAGAAGACCTTCGAGAGGTCGTACTCCACGTCGAGGTAGTGATCCTGGAACGTCGAGTTCTGCTCCGGGTCGAGCACTTCGAGCAGCGCCGCCGACGGGTCGCCGCGGAAGTCGGCGCCGAGCTTGTCCACCTCGTCGAGGAGGATGCAGGGGTTGACCGTCCCGGCCTTCTTCATCATCTGGATGATCTGGCCGGGCAGCGCGCCGATGTAGGTGCGGCGATGGCCGCGAACCTCGGCCTCGTCGCGCACGCCGCCCAGAGAGAGGCGCACGAACTTGCGACCCGTGGCGCGCGCGATGGACTTGCCCAAAGAAGTCTTGCCGACGCCCGGCGGGCCGACGAAGCAGAGGATCGAGCCCTTCGGGCTCTTCACCAACTGCCGGACGGCGAGGTGTTCGAGGATGCGATCCTTAATCTTGTCCAGGCCATAGTGGTCTTCGTTCAAGACCTCCTCGGCCTTCGAGATGTCGCGTATCTCCTTCGACTTCTGCTTCCAGGGCACGCTCAGCAGCCAGTCGATGTAGGTGCGCGAGACCGTGCCCTCGGCCGACATCGGCGGCATGGCTTCGAGGCGGTGCAGCTCTTGCAGAGCCTTCTCCTTCGCCTCGTCGGTCATGCCGGCCTCTTCGATGCGCTTGCGCAGCTCCTCCATCTCGGCCTTCTCGTCCTTGCGGCCGAGCTCCTTGTGGAT
>JBEVJD010000465.1:0-19224 GCA_040510435.1 Pyrinomonadaceae bacterium
GGTTACGCCTGCGTTTAGGAAGCTGCGCTTCAATGAGCTTCCACTGCTTGTCTGTCACGGCTCGCCAAGTCATAGACTTGGTAAGCTATCGAAACAGAACTACTTGTCAACCAGTTTCGGGATGACTTCTAGACTTCTTTAGAAGCCTCGGGCTTATTTATGAAAAGATCATAGTCCCATTTTATAAAGCTTTCTGGGCTACACTTCTTCACGAAAACAGATTCCGTTTCAGGATGCCGAATATGATCGAACAGGAGTTCACGCAGCTTTCGGAATCAACGGAGCGGAATGTGGTCCCAAGGATATTAACGCTAATGGCTTCAGGACTTGGCGTTGTCCCTAGTGAGCGGGTGCGGTCGTGGCTTGCTAGGGAGGCATAGCTACGCACGAAAGGATGCTGCTCTTACGGGGTAATGAAGCGAATTAGTCACGCCCGTCGCATAGCCCCTCCTCACATGAACTACAGTAACTTCGCTGTTCGTGCATATCTGCTCGCAGGGAAGCGTTGAACACGACCCGTGTAAAACGCGCAAAATGTAGTACGCAACTTTATTACACGGTTCGCAACTTTATTACGCAGTCACAGATACTTCATTCTCACTTCGAGCAAAGAATAAAGTTGTTCCCTATGAGCCAGACCGGCTTTTAGGAACCCTTTCTAGATTCTGTGTAAGTGGCGATAATCAACCGCTCAGTCTCGAAAGGAGACTCGATTATGCCACCGATCCGACCCGAGCTACTCGACGAGTTGCTCAAAGACTACCAGAAGCCTGAAGACTTGCTCGGCCAAGACGGCCTGCTCCAACAGCTCACTAAAGCGCTCGTCGAGCGCGCCCTCGACGGCGAGTTAACTCATCACCTCGGCTACGAGAAGCATGACCCGGCCGGCGATAATTCCGGCAACTCGCGCAACGGCACCACGCCGAAGACCCTGCGCGGCAAGCGCGGGCAGGTGCGCATCGACGTGCCGCGCGACCGCGCTTCGGAGTTCGAGCCGCAACTCGTTAAGAAGAACCAGACGCGCTTCGACGGCCTCGACGAGAAGATCATCTCCCTGTACGCGCGCGGCATGACGCTCAGTGAGATCCAAGGGCACTTGGAAGAGATTTACGGCGTCGAGGTCTCGCCCTCGCTGATCTCGACCGTCACCGACGCGGTGCTCGACGAGGTGAGAGCCTGGCAGTCGCGCCCGCTCGACTCCGTCTACCCCATCCTCTACCTTGACGCCTTGCAGGTGAAGGTCAAGAGCCAGGGCCGGGTGACGAACAAGGCGATTTATCTGGCCTTCGGCGTCAACCTGCAGGGGCTGAAAGAAGTGCTCGGCATGTGGGCGGCTGACGCGGAGGGCGCCAAGTTCTGGATGCAGGTCGTCACGGAGTTGAAGAGCCGCGGCGTCACAGACATCTTCATCGCGTGCGTGGACGGGCTCAAGGGCTTCCCCGAAGCGATAGAGGCCGTCTACCCGCAGACGCAGGTGCAGCTCTGCATGGTACACATGGTCAGGCACTCGCTCTCTTACGTCTCGCACAAGGACCGCAAGCAGGTCGCCACGGACTTGAAGGAGGTCTACCAGGCGGCGACGCTCGCAGAGGCCGAGCGCCAGCTCGCGCAGTTCGAGGAGGCGTGGGCGGCGAGCTACCCCGTCATCGCGCGGTCGTGGCGCTCGAACTGGTCGAGGGTCGTGCCGATGTTCGGGTATCCTTCCGAGATCAGGCGTGTCATCTACACGACGAACACGATAGAATCGCTGAACATGACGCTGCGGAAGGTGACGAAGAATCGCTCGCTGTTCCCGAACGACGAGGCGGTCTTCAAGCTGATGTACCTGGCGTTGAGGAATATCAGCAAGCGATGGACAATGCCGATTAAGAACTGGAGCGGTGCGCTCAATCAGTTCGCGATCCTGTTCGAAGGGCGAGTCCCGATGGGCGGGCTCACCCACAACTCACTTACACAGAATCCTGTTTAGGGCCGACGAATCCGGTTGGCTAACGCTGGCGCGAAAGCTCTTCGACGGCGCGCGCGACGACCCAGCCGCAGGCTTCGAGCGCGGCGCGCGACTCTTCGACCCCGCGCGCGGTCTTCGACATCACGAGCGCGACGCGCAGGTCGCCGCCCGCCGCCGCGAGTGTCGCGCGCGCGGCCTCTTCGTCGAGCCCCGTCTCGGACGCGAGTATGCGCTCGGAGCGCGCGCGCAGCTTGACGTTGCTCGGGCGCAGGTTCGTCATCCGGTTGCCCGTGACGTAGCCAAGCCTGACCATCGTCGCCGTCGAGATCATGTTCAAGACCATCTTCTGCGCCGTGCCCGCCTTCAGACGCGAAGAGCCCGCGACCACCTCCGGCCCGACCACGGGGACGATTGAGACATCCGCGGCCTTCGTAATCGGCGAGCCGGGCACGCACGTCAACGCCGCCGTGAACGCACCCAGACCGCGCGCGAACTCGACCGCGCCGATGGTGTAAGGCGTCCGCCCCGACGCGGCGATGCCGACCAGCGCGTCCTTGCCCGTGATGCCGCGCGCCCCGGCGTCACGCGCGCCCGCCTCGCGGTCGTCCTCCGACGCCTCGGTCGCGCGGTGGAGCGCGTCGTAACCGCCCGCGATGATTCCCTGCACAAGCTCCGCCGGCACGCCGAACGTCGGCGGGCACTCCGACGCGTCCAACACGCCGAGGCGCCCCGACGTGCCCGTCCCGACGTAGAAGAGCCTGCCGCCCGCACTCAATCTCTCGACTATCGCATCAACGGCGCGCTCAACGTCCGGCAGCACGCGACCCACGGCGGCGGCGACGCCCGCGTCCTCCTCGTTCATCAGGCGCAGCACGTCCGCGGTCGGCAGACTGCTCAAACCGCGCGTCCGCGGATTCTCCTGCTCCGTCAGCGGAAGCTCTGTCTGACTGTCGGTGGACATCAATCTCAGGCTCAGCCCGCGAGCGCGAGCTGCAACTGCTCGCTGGCCATGCGCGCGGCGGCCTCGGCGGGCGCGAGCACCGGCGGCGCGATAAAGGCACGCGGCGCGACGCGCGCCAACTCCTCCGTCAGCGGGTCGAGAATCAACCCGCCCGCGGCGAAGACGCCGCCGACGTATGCGACCTGAAAGCGCTCGCGCTCCATCTTCAATTTCCGCAGGACGGCCGCGGCCGCCAGCGCAAGCTCGCGCCCCGCCTCCTCGACAATCTCGCGCGCCAGCGGGTCGCGCTTCTTCGCGGCCTCGACCACGCGGCTGCCGAAGCCCGCGATGCGGCTATTCGTCACGCTCGGCGCGTAGACCGCCGTCGAGAGGTCGTCCGCGGCGGCCACGTTGAAGTAATCGCACGCCGCCTCGACGAGCGAAGTCTTGCGCCCGCGCCCGTCGGTCGCGCGCGCCACGGCCTGCAACGCGCGCCGCGCAATCCACGAACCGCTCCCCTCGTCGCCGACCAGAGGCCCCCAGCCGCCCGCGCACGCGCGCCGGCCGCGCGCGTTGACGCCGCAGCAGACCGAGCCCGTCCCCGCGATGATGACGACGCCAGGCTTGCCCTCGGTCGCGCCGTAGAGCGCGATGTCGGCGTCGGTCACGACCTCCACGGTCTTGAAGCCCAACTCCGCGACGGCCGCGCGCATGCGCTCGCGGATGTCGGCGCGCTTGACCCCGGCCAGTCCCATCTCGGCCGCGACGATCTCGACGCGCCTGACGCCCGCCGCCGCGCACGCGCGGTCTACGGCGTCGCGGATGGCGCCCACGGCCTCGCCCACGCCCACGCGCAGCGGATTCGAAGGCCCAGCCAGCCCTTCGCCCAGGATTTCGCCCGCGGCGTCTGCGACGACCGCGCGCGTCTTCGACCCGCCGCCGTCCACGCCGAGCACGAGCGAGCGAGCGGCGAGCGCCCGCGGGCGTTTCGACTGGAGTTTGGCTGGGCGGCGCTTGGCCTTCATCGGGGATTAGGGGCGGGGGGCGGTGACTTGCGGGCCCGCGCCCGAAAAAATTTTGTGCAATCCTAGCGGAAGTTTGATTATAATCAAAACTAAAAGATTTTATTTCTATGATAACCATCCCTGATACCGGAGCGTCAGATGGAGATCAGACAGCTTAAGGCGTTCATGGCTATCGCCGACGCGCGCACGTTCACCGCCGCCGCCCAGCGCATCCACTACACGCAGGCCGCGCTCAGCATGCAGATCAAGCAGTTGGAGCGCGAGGTTGGCGTCCCGCTCTTCACGCGCATGCCGCGCCGGGTGGTGCTCACCGAAGCCGGCGAGAGGCTGATGGCGCGCGCGCAGCACATCCTGCGCGAGCACGATGCAGCGCTGGCGGAGTTGGCCGAGCTGGCGGGCGCGAAGCACGGGCGCCTGCGCCTGGGGAGCGCGTCGGGGATGGTGAGCGCCGACTCGCTGCCCGCCATCCTGAAGAAGCTGCGGCGCGCGCACCAGCACGCGGAGGTCTCGGTCATGTCGGGCACGAGCGAGGAGCTGGTCAAGAAGATTCTGGCGGGCGAGACGGACGCCGCCTTCATCTCGCTCCCCGTCCAGGCGCGCAACGTCGAGACCGAACTGCTCAGCCAGGATCAGCTCGTCGCCATCGCGAGCCCGCGCCACGCCCTGGCCGATCAGCGCGTGGTGAGCGCCTTCGCGCTGGCGGGCGAGAAGCTGATTCTGGGCGAGCGCGGCGGCAACACGCGCCGGCTCATAGACGAGTTCTTCGCGGAGGCGGGTCTGAAGCCGACGGTGGCGATGGAGTTGAGCCGGCAGCAGGCCATCAAGAACATGGTGGCGGCCGACATGGGGGTCGGCATCGTGCCGCTGTCGGTGGTGCGCGACGAGGTGGAGCGCGGGCGGCTGGTGCGCTGGTGGATCGAGGGCGCGCGCATCAACTGGGAGATGGGGCTCGCGCGGCTGAGCGGCGGCTACCTCTCGCCGGTCTGCCAGACCTTCATCGACCTCTGCCGCGAGCACTTCGCGGCAGCCGCCGCGACCGCACCCGAGTCGAAGCGCGGCGGCGCGAAGAAGGCCGGGCGCAAAGGCGGGACGAAGCGTTCGGCGAAGTCGAAAAAGTGAGGTTCGGCGAAAGAGGGGCCGGCGCCTTCGTTCAGACGAAGTATCTTTTCATCAACTCGTCCCAGCGCCCCTGTGCCTTGAGAATCAGCTCGCAGACTTCGCGGACGGCGCCGAAGCCGCCCGGTAGTTGTGTGACGTAGTGGGCGGCGGCGCGCGTGTCGGGGGTGGCGTCGGCGACGGCGACGGCGAGCGCGCAGCGGCGCATGAGCGGGATGTCAACCACGTCGTCGCCGACGTAGGCCGCGTGCGCGGGCTCGACGCCCGCCTCTGCCAGCAGCGCCTCGAACACCTCGACCTTGTTGAGCGCGCCCTGCCGGACGAACGAGATGCCGAGGTCGGCCGCGCGCAGTTCGACGAGGCGGGACTTGCGGCCCGAGATAATTCCCGAGCGCAGCCCCGCGCGGTGGAGCATGACGAGGCCGTGCCCGTCGCGCGTGTGGAAGCTCTTCAACTCTTCCCCGCCCACGACCGGCGTGATGCGCCCGTCGGTCAGAACCCCGTCGCAGTCCAGCAGCAGCAGCCTCACACGCGCCGCGCGGGCTTCCACGTCATCCGGCTCGTCCATAATGTTTTGAGGGAGCCAGGAGTCAGAAGTCAAAAGTCAGTAGAAAAGGCGGAAGCCGCTTCCATTCTGACTCCTGACTTCTGACTCCTGACTCCCTTCCTTTCATCTCACTTCGAAGATTGGAATCTCGGCGAGCTTCCAGCCGGAGGGCGTGCGCGCGAAGACGTAGACGGCGGGGCCTTCCTGCGCGCGGCCGGCGACGCGGGCCGAGAGCACCACGTCGGCCGCGACGCGGTTCGGGTCGAGTTGTTCGGTGCGCAGGACGCGCGTCTGCCAGAGTTCGGGCGGGATGCCCGAGAGCCCCTTCGAGAAGCCGGACAGCTCGCCGCCGACGATCTGCGCCTCAATCTCCGCCTTGCGCCCCGACTTGATGGCCGTGTCGAGGCTCGCCACGGCCGCCTTTATCTGCTCGTCGACGGGGGGCGTGCCCGCGGCCGTCTCGGCGCGGATGCGTGCGGCGCGCGCCGCGAGCGTCGAGGCGTATTCGGCCTCGGCGCGCGCCGCGGCGTCGAAGAGCTTGGCGGCGTCGGCCGCGCGGTTGCGCTTCAGAGCTATCTCGCCGAGGCCGATGTCGGCCCAGGCGAGCGTCGCGGGGACGGGCAGCGGCGACGCGAGCGCCGCGTTGAACTCGCGCTCCGCATCGTCGAGCCGGTTCTGTTCGAGCAGCGCGCGCGCGAGCACGACGCGCGCCTCCTCGCTCGCGGCCGCGCGCGCCAGGACTTCGCGCGCCAGCGACTCGGCGCGCGCGGGCTGCTGGCCGAGTTGGATGCGCGCCTGCTCGACGGCCTCGACGAGGCCGGGCCCCTGCGGCACCACGTCGTTGGCGAAGTTCGTCTGCGGGTAAAACTTCTCGGGGTCAACTTCGACGCGGACGATCTTGGAGGCCGTCTTGAACTGCGCCTCGCCGAAGTCCTTCGCGGGAACGCGCGCGGTCGTCGTCAGGCGCTCGCCGCGGTCGGTCAGCGCCTGCACGGTCACCTCCACGTCGAACGAGCCCGTGTTGCGCAGGTTCGAGACCCACGCGCCCGCGCGCTCGACGGGGAGGCCGACGAGCAGGTCTGTGTCGGTCGCCAGGTCGAAGAGCGAAGCCATCAGGAGGCTCACGCGGTCGCCGCCGGCCTGCGCCAGACGCGCGCGCAACGTGGCGAGCGTCAGCGGTTGAGAACCGCCCTGTGCAAACTGTCCGCGCAGCGCGCCGAGAAACGCTTCGCGCCCGACCGCGTTCATGAGGATGCGCCAGACGAGCGCGGCCTTGTTGGTCGAGGAATTGAAGTAGGTGTCGAACGACGGCGTCAGCTTCGAGAGCGGCGCGTCGCGCGCGGCGACGGGCGCGTAGAGCAGCGCCATCCTCATCCACTCGGCGTCGGCGGCGGGCTTGCCGAACTGCTTCTCAAGGAAGAGCGCGGCGAGGAACCGCGGGAGCCCTTCGCGCAGCGCGCCCGCGCCTTCACCTTCGATCCCCGAGGCGCCGCCGACCCAGAGGCGCGCGACCGTGTCGGCGACCTGTATCGCCGTGACCGAGTCGAGCTTGCGCCGCGTGAAGACGGCGTCGTTCAGAAGGAGCGTGCCGCCGAGGTCGAAGCCCGCGCCCCGCCGCACGCCGACGAGCCGCACGGGCACGTCCGGCGCCGGGCCGAGCATCTCCGAGTAGAAGGCGCGCGCCGCGCCGGCCAGCGCGACCAGCGCCGCGGCGTTCTTCCGCTCGTCGGCCGTCGCGCCGGGGCGGACGAGCGCCGTGACGCCGCGCGCCTCGCCCGAGCCCTCGACCGTCTCCCAGCGCCCGGTGATGAAGAATGGCTGCGCGTTGAGAGGCTGCTCGAAGTTGTTGCCCGAAGCCTTGCCGGAGGAGACGACCGCGTCGCCCGCGGGCAGCCCCGTAAAGATCAGACGCACGGGGGCGTAGTCGGCGCCGCGCGGCGCGACGGGCGTGTTCGGCGACGGGTACCATTGTGAGAGCGGGAGGAACTGCAACCCGAGCGGCGAGACGGCGGCGAGCCCCGTGTTCTCGGCGACGGGCAGGCGGTAGTCGAGCGTCGCCGTCACGATGCCGCCGACGGGGACGGGCGCGGGCAGGGTTATCTGCGCCGTCTGCAACTGCGCGGCCGAGTCCTTGCCGGGGTTGAAGGCCGCCGACTGGCCGCCGACGGACGCCGACTCGATTTTGGCCGCGGGGCTCAGTCGCAGGGTCAGCGTGCGCCCGGCCGCGCCGCCCACGTTGCGCGCGCTGATGGTGGCGCGCGCCGCAATCGCGCGCTCGCCTCCCGACGCGTTGACGCTCACGTCGAACGAAGTGACCTGCCACGCGGGCAGCGCCGCCGCGCCGGGCTGCTGAGCGTGCGCCGCCAACGCCGCCAGGGCGAGAACGCACGGGAGTAGAATCAACGTCCTTTTAAAGTTGCTCATTTGTCGAAGGGTCTTGCAGCCCGTCACTTCCGCCCGTACGCGCTGAAGGGCTTGTCCACGTTAAAGAAGTAGGTCACCTCGGTGTTCGACTGCGGGTCTAAGGTCTTCATCGCGTCGTAGGCGTGCCCGTTGGCGTTGACGAGCGACTGACCCGCGGGCCGCAGGTTCATCGAACGCAGCACCGCGTACTCTTCGCTGATGGAGATGACGTGCCATGCGGTATCCGGCGACTTGCCGTCGCCGCCCGACTTGACGGATTCGAGGAGCCCGTCCGCCCAGCGGCGGTGGAGTTTCGACTTCTCCTCGTCCTTCAACTCGCGGTAGGCGACGTAGGCGACCATGTGCGCGTTCACGTCCACGTAGTTCTTTTCGAGCGTGGCCTCCGCCTGCTTCGCCGCCTCCGCGAAGTTCCCCTGACCCACCAGACCCCACAGGTTGCGCTGGATCATCATGCCCGCGAGCGGGCTGTAGTTCGGCGTCTCGAAGAAGGCGAAGCGCAGTGACTTGTAGTCCACGGCGCCCTCGGCCTTCTTCGCCTGCGCCAGCAGCGCGTCGTACTTCGTCTGCGCCTCGGCCGACTTCTGCGCGTCAGCCGCGGTCGGCGTGGGCGTTGGCGCGGGGGCCGGGGGACGGGCGGGCGGCGGCGTGGGCGTCTGCATCTGCGACGGCGCCGGGGTCTGCGACGGCGCCGGGTTTTGTGCCGCCGCCGTCGCGGCGAAGCACAGCAGCAGCAGGAGTGCGGCGGCCGTAGTTCTATTCTTCATCTCGCACCTCCGTCGTGTCCGATGTTTAAGTCCCCGCGGCGGCGGCGCGTGCGCCGACGAGGTCGTGGATGTCACGCAGCATCTTGAGCAGCGGGGCCATGCGCGCGAGCGGCAGCGCGTTGGGGCCGTCGGAGAGCGCGCGCTCGGGCGCCTCGTGCACCTCCATGAAGACGGCGTCCACGCCGCAGGCGACGCCCGCGCGCGCGAGCGGTTCGATGTACTCGGACTGCCCGCCCGTTGCACTCCCCAGCCCGCCGGGCAGTTGCAGGCTGTGCGTCACGTCGAAGACGACGGGCGCGCCCAGGGAGCGCATGATGGGGAACGAGCGCATGTCAACGACGAGGTTGTTGTAGCCGAACGTGTAGCCGCGCTCGGTGAGCAGTAACTTCTTGCAGCCGGACGCGCGCGCCTTGTCCACGATGTTGCGCGCGTCCGAAGGCGCGAGGAACTGCCCCTTCTTGACGTTGACGACCCGCCCCGTCTCGCACGCCGCGACGATGAGGTCGGTCTGGCGGCAGAGGAAGGCGGGTATCTGTAGAATGTCGGCCACGCTCGCCGCCTGCTCCACCTGCGTGATGTCGTGGATGTCCGTCAGGACTGGGAGTCCCGTCTCGCCCTTGACCGCGCGCAGGGCTTCGAGCCCTTCGCCCATCCCGGGCCCGCGGTAGGACGCGCCCGAGGAGCGGTTGGCCTTGTCGTAAGAAGCCTTGAAGACGTAGTCCAGCCCCGCGTCCTGCGCGCGCTTCTGACACTCGCGCGCCATGAAGAGGACGTGCTCGCGCGACTCGACCACGCAGGGGCCCGCGATGAGCGTCAGCCGCCCGTCGCCGAACGTCGCGCCGCCGACCTCGAAGGGTTCGATAATTGTCTTATTCAAATGCTCACTCAACGTTTCTCATCCTTTCCGATTCACACTCAACGTTTACCGTTCTGCTCGCGCGCGGCCTGCCGGCGCAGGTCGCGCAGGGTGTTCTCGGCGCGGTGGCGGTTCTCGTCGCGCGGCGCCTGCTGCAGGTAGGTCTCGAACTCACGGATCGACTCCTCCGTCCGCCCGGTCTGCTGGTAGAGGAGGCCGAGGTTGTAGTGGGCGAAGGCGAAGTCGCCGCCGCGCTGCTCGACCGCCGTGCGGAAGGCCGACTCGGCGGCCTCGTAGTTCTTCTGCTGGACGAGGGCCGCGCCGAGCCGGTAGAAGGATTCAGGGTCGCGCCCGCCGTTCTGTTCAATCGCCCGCTGGAAGGCCGCGGCCGACTCGTCCCAACGCCCCTGCTCGTAGAGAACGACCCCCATCTGGTAGACGGCGTCGGGGTAGATGCCGCCGCTGCTCTCTGCCGCGGCGCGGTACGCCGCAATCGCTTCCGCCCGCTCGCCGCGCTGTTGGAGGACGAAGCCGAGGTTGTACTGCGCGACGGGGTAGTTGCCGCCGCGCTGCTCGACGGCCGTGCGGAACTCGTCGGCCGCCGCGCGGAACTCGCTCTTGAACATCAGCGCGCGGCCGAGGCGATTGTGCGCCTCGGGGAAGTCGGGCTTGAGCGCGAGCGCCTGCCGCAGGTCGCGCACGGCCGCGTCGTAACTGCGGATGGAGAGGAAGTAGGTGCCGTTCTCGTAGAAGTCGGCCGCGGTGCGGGGCTGCTCGACGAGCGAGCCGCGCGGCGAGGCGTCGGACTGCGAGAGCGTGCGGCCGAGCGAGTCGTTCCCCTCGTCCGGCGCCCTGACGCCTCTCGCGTCGGCGAGCGCGGCGCGACGCGCGGGCGAGCGCCGCAGCAGCACCGCGCCGGTGACGAGCAGCAGCGCGGCCGAGATGATGACGACGAAGGCCAGCGGGTGCGTCGCCCACTCCTTCCAGTCCCGCGCGGGCCTCGACCTCACCTCGCCCGACGGCGCGAGTCCGACAGGCACACTCTCATCAATCTTCGCGGCCTGAGCGGACGACAGGAGCGGCCGCCGGGCTGACTGATTCGAGCCGCCGTCGCTCGCGCCGGATGCGTCCGGCACGTCCGGCGCGGGGCGAGTGCCGAAGGGTCTGCCCGAAGTGTCGGGCGCGTCTTCCTCGGTCGTGGGCACGCCCAGTTCCGATGTCTGCGCGGCGCGACTCCGCCTGAGGCGTTCGATGTCGATGACGAGGCGGCCCGAAGGCGTCTCGGTGCCCGCGTCGCGCAGCGTCTCGATGGTCGGCGCGCTGAAGCCCGCCGAGTGTTCGAGCCCGAGCCTCTCGGCCACGGCGAACAGCTCCCGCCGAAACTCGCCCGCGTCCGCCGGCCGCGTCTCGGCCCCCTTCTCCAACGCGTGGAGCACGACCGCTTCGAGCGCGGGCGGAATCGTCGCCACCACCTCGCGCGGCGGGCGCGGGCTCTCGGACGAGTGCTTCAACGCGAGCGCCAGCGGCGAGACGCCGAAGAAGGGCGTCTGCCCCGTCAGCATCTCGTAGAGGATGACGCCGAGGCTGTACACGTCCGACGCGGGCGCGAGTTGCGCGCCGTCGCACTGCTCGGGCGACATGTAGCGCGGCGTGCCGATCATGACGCCCGTGCCCGTCAGCGTATCGTTGAGGCTGAACTCGCCGTCGTCGGCCGCGATCTTGGCGATGCCGAAGTCGAGCACCTTGACGATGTAGGGCGAATCGGGTCTCTGGACGAGAAAGATGTTGCCGGGCTTGAGGTCGCGGTGGATGATGCCGGCCTCGTGCGCGGCCTCGACCGCGGCGGAGATTTGCAGCATCAGCGAGACGGCGCGCGCCGGGTCGAGCGGCGCGTCGTGCGCCAGCACATCGCGCAGCGACTTGCCTTCGAGCAGCTCCATCACGAGGTAGACCAGCCCCTCACGCGTCTCGCCGAAGTCGGTGACGGCGACCGCGTTGGTGTGCTGTAGGCGGCCGGCGGCGCGCGCCTCGCGCCGGAAACGTTCGCGGGCCGCTTCGTCTGTGACGAGTCGCGGGCTCAAGACCTTGATGGCGACGGGGCGCTCGATGAGGAGGTGCGTCGCGCGGTAGACGGTGCCCATGCCGCCCTCGCCCAGACGCTCGTCGAGCCGATACTTGTCGTCGAGCGTCTGGCCGAGCAGCGCATCGCGCGGCCCCGCGCCCTCGCCGGCCACGGTCACGTCGGCGCCGAGCGGGGTGCCGTCGTCGGGGCAGACGGTCTCGCCCGCGTCGAACTGCCGGAGACATTTCGGGCACTGGAGCATAAGAGTGTCGCAGGGGAGTGCTTGAACCTTGCGGAGCGATTTTACCGCAAAGGGCGCTGGGAAGTCGCCGCGTGGCGCAAAGTTTTTCTCTGCGCGCCCCGGCGACTTACTCAGCGCCCCTCGCGTTTAAAAACCAGCCCGCCGACTCACTCGGTGTTCGGATTAATCTCTTGCTTGACCTCGGTCTCCTCTTCCCTCTCGGCGCCGGGCATGGGCGAGCCGGGCGGCGGCTCGCCGTGAATCTTCGTGTTCGTGCTCTCCAACTCGGGCTTCTCGTGCTCGCCCGTCAACGTCCCACTCCCCAAATCGTTACTCATGCGGAAACCTCCTCGGGTCACTCTTTGATTCAATCGTCGCCGGCCAGAACCTGCGCGCGCTGGTGCGCCAGAGGCTCGGGCTCCGACTCGCCCGCGCCCTCGACCGCCGCATCGTCGCGCATGCGATTACGGTACGCCGCTCGGACGAAAGACGCAAACAGCGGCTGCGGCGCGAGCGGCTTCGACTTGTACTCGGGATGGAACTGGCAGCCCAGAAACCAGGGGTGCGTGTCGCGCGGCAGCTCGACCATCTCGACGAAGCGGCCGTCCTCCGAGATGCCGCTGAAGACGAGCCCGGCCGCCTCCAACTGCGCGCGGAACTCGGGGTTGAACTCGTAGCGGTGACGGTGGCGCTCGCTGATCTCGCCCGCGCCGCCATAGACCTCCTGCGCCAGACTCCCGTCGGCCAGTCGGCACGTCCACGCGCCGAGGCGCATCGTGCCGCCCATCTCCTCAACGTCAACGAGGTCGCGCAGCTTGAAGATGACGGGGTGGGGCGTCTCTGAGTCGAACTCGGTCGAGTCCGCGCCCGTCAGCCCGCAGACCGTGCGCGCGTACTCGATGACGGCCGTCTGCATGCCGAGGCAGATGCCGAAGTAGGGCGTGCGCGTCCGCCGCGCGTAGTTGATGGCGCGGATCATGCCCGCCACGCCGCGCTTGCCGAAGCCGCCCGGGACGAGGATGGCGTCGTAGTCGCGCAGCCGCTCCTCGTAGTCGTCGTCCATCAGCCCTTCCGACTCGACCCAGCGCACGTCCACGCGCAGGTTGTTCGCCACGCCGCCGTGCGTGAGCGCTTCGCGCAAAGACTTGTACGAGTCTTCGAGTTCGACGTACTTGCCGACGATGCCGATGGTGACGTTGCCCTTCGACGGGTCGCGGATGGTGGCGACCAGCTCGCGCCAGCGCGTGAGGTCTGCGTTCGGCGCGCGGTCTTGCAGTCCTAAGGCGGAGACGATCTGGTCGTCGAGCCCCTGCTCGTGGAAGGCGAGCGGCACCTCGTAGATAGTGTCCACGTCCTGCGCGGCGATGACGGCCTGCTCCTTGACGTTGCAGAAGAGCGCGATCTTCGAGCGGATGTCGCGCGGCAGCGTCCGGTCTGAGCGGCAGAGGAGGATGTCCACGGCGATGCCTATCTCGCGCAGGTCGCGCACCGAGTGCTGCGTCGGCTTCGTCTTGAGTTCCCCGGCGGCGGCGATGAAGGGGACGAGCGTGAGGTGGATGAAGACCGCGCCGCTCTGGCCGTTCTGCCTCTCCTCGTTCCCCATCTGGCGGATGGCTTCGAGGAACGGCAGCGACTCGATGTCGCCCACGGTGCCGCCGATCTCGACGATGACCACGTCGGTCGAGTCCTTCTCGGCGACGGCGCGCACCGCCCGTTTGATCTCGTCGGTGATGTGCGGGATGACTTGAATCGTTTTGCCGAGGTAGTCGCCTCTCCGCTCCTTCTCGATGACGGAGAGGTAGATTCTGCCCGTCGTCCAGTTGTTCGAGCGCGAGAGCTTCGCGTGCGTGAAGCGCTCGTAGTGGCCGAGGTCGAGGTCGGTCTCGGCGCCGTCGTCGGTGACGAAGACCTCGCCGTGCTGGAAGGGCGACATCGTGCCCGGGTCTACGTTGATGTACGGGTCGAGCTTGATGCAGGTCACGCTCAGCCCCCGCGCTTCGAGCAGGCAGCCGATGCTCGACGCCGCCAACCCCTTCCCCAGACTCGACACCACTCCGCCCGTCACGAAAATGTATTTAGGCATCCCCTCCCCCTCCGTCAGTCGGCCGCAGACGTTTCTTCTCGGCGCCGGGCTCGTCGCCGTCGCCCTCCTCTTCCTGGTCGTCGTAGTAACCCGCCTTCAAGTCCTGCTGCACTGCCTCGGCCTTCGCCGCGCCGGGGTTTAAGACTTTCTGAATGCTTAAGACGCCCGCGCTCAGAAGCCCCGGGGCCTCGCGCACGCGCTGCTCGTACTCCTCCTCCGTCAGAGGCTTCGGCTTCTTCCCCAGGTACGACAGGCCGACGAGCGCGCCGACGACGACGAGCACGATGACGCCGAGTCCGATCCAATCGCCCATAGCTGTTCCTTCAGAACCGCGAACGGTAGTGAGCGGGTACGTGCTGCAATAAAGAGCCCGTACTTTGTTACTGCGACCCGCTCGCTACCGCTCGCGGTTCTGTTCCAACATATCCCTGACGCGCCGCAGGTCGGCTTCCGTGTCCACGCCGATGGAGGGCGCGGCCGCCTCGACGACGCGGATGCGGTGGCCGCGTTCGAGGACGCGCAGTTGTTCGAGCGATTCGGCGCGTTCGAGCGCCGTCTGTGGCCAACGCGCGTATTCTAACAAAAAGGCCCGGCGGTAAACATAAAGCCCCGTGTGCTTGCGGAACGTGCCGAGCAGGTCGGGCTCGACCTCAAGCGCCGCGGCCAGCGAGCCGTAGCGCCGCGCCGCCTCGCGCGGGTAAGGAATGGGCGAGCGCGAGAAGTAGAGCGCACATCCCCGCGCGTCCACGACGACCTTGACCACGTCGCTGCTCAGAACGTCGGCCGCCGTCTCGATGGGCTCCGAGGTGGTCGAGACAGCAACGCTCTCGTCTTCGAGCAGCGCGCCGACGGCGACCTCGATGGTGTCGGGCGAGATGAGCGGCTCGTCGCCCTGCACGTTGACGACGACCCCGCAGTCTATCTTCCCCGCCGCCTCGGCGAGGCGGTCGCTGCCCGACGCATGGTCGGGGCTCGTCATCAGAGCCTCGTGGCCGGCCGAGCGGACGGCGTCGTAGATGCGCGCGTCGTCGGTGGCGACCACGGCGCGCGAGACGGACGGCGCCATGAGCGCGCGCTCGGCGACGTGGACGACCATCGGGCGTCCCTGTATCTCAAGCAGAGGTTTTCCCGGGAGCCGGCTCGAAGAGTAGCGTGCGGGGATGATGGCGACGACCGTGGGATTCGGAAGAGGTGAGCCCGTGTTATTCACGGGATTGCAAGATATCCTAACCCGCGACGAGTGACAAGTGACGAGTGATAAGAATGCCCCGGCCTCTTCTGAGAACGTCCCCGCCGGCCGGAATCAAAGCCCCGGGGGAAGTCAAGCCTTACCCCTTATCACTCATCACTTGTCACTCATCACTTCCTGGGCTACCATCGTGCCAGTTCCACTTTCATGGTTACGCCGTCACAAAGCAAAGACACTGGCAGCGGCCGGGCGCCGCTCAGGGCTGTCGAGAACATCCTTGAGCTGGTGGGCGGGACGCCGCTGCTGCGCCTGGGTCGGTTCGCGCCGCCGCCCGCGGCCGACCTCTTCGCCAAGCTCGAATACATGAACCCGGGCGGGTCGGTCAAAGACCGCGCGGCGCTCGGGATGATTCTCGACGCGGAGCGGCGGGGCGTGCTCAAGCCCGGCGCGGTCATCGTCGAGCCGACCGCCGGGAACACGGGCATCGGGTTGGCCCTCATCGGCGTGGCGCGCGGCTATCGCGTCGTGCTCTGCGTGCCGGAAGGGTACTCGCGCGAGAAGATGAAGATCATGGAGGCGCTCGGCGGGCGCATTGAGTACGTCCCGGCCGAGGAGGGTATGGAGGGCGCGGTGCGGCGCGCGCGCGAACTGGCCGCCGAGACGCCCGGCAGCTTCATCCCGCAGCAGTTCGAGAACCCCGCCAACCCGCGCTTCCACGAGGAGACGACCGCCCGCGAAATCATCGAGCAGACCGAAGGGCGCATCGACGCGCTCGTCCTCGGCTGCGGCTCGGCCGGGACGTTCACGGGCATCACGCGCGCCATCAGGAAGCTCAACCCGAAAGTCTTCTGCGCGCTCGTCGAACCCGAGGGCTCTATCCTCGGCGGCGGAGAGCCCGGCCCTTACCGGCTCGAAGGCATCGGCCAGCGCGAGTTCATCCCGCCGAACCTCGACCGCGACGCGCCCGACGAGGTCATCGCCGTCTCTGACGCGGAGGCTTTCGCCACCGTGCGGGAACTCGCGCGCACCGAAGGCGTCCTCGGCGGCGGCTCGACCGGCGCGGCCGCCGCGGCGGCCAGGAAAGTGGCCGCGAGATTAGGCGCGGGCAAACGCGTCGTCACGCTCTTCCCCGACGGCGCCGAGCGCTACATGAGCCAGGGAATCTGGGATTAGTGATAAGTGATGAGTGATGAGTGATAAGACGATTGCTTCTGCTTTTTCTTATCACTCATCACTCATCACTCATCACCTGAGTAACAACATGGGTTTTTCAACGACAGCCATCCACGCCGGCAACGAGCCCGACCCGACGACGGGGGCGGTGACCGTGCCCATCTATCAGACCTCGACGTACCAGCAGGAGGGCCTCGGCCGCCCGCGCGGGGGCTACGAGTACGCGCGGACGCAGAACCCGACGCGCCTCGCGGTCGAGCGCAACATCGCGGCGCTCGAAGGCGCGCGCTTCGGCTACGCGTTCGCCTCGGGGATGGCGGCGATTGACACGACGCTCAGGCTGATTAAGGCCGGCGAGCACGTCGTCGTCTCCGACAACACGTACGGCGGGACGTTCCGCCTCTTCAGCCGCGTGCTGGCCGACTACGGCATCGAGTTCTCCTACGTGGACACGACCGACCCGCTCAACGTCGAGGCGGCACTCAAGCCGAACACGCGGATGGTCTTCGTCGAGACGCCGACCAACCCGGTGATGATGATCACCGACCTCAAGGCCGTCTCGGACATGGCGCACGCGGCCGGCGCGCGCGTGGTCTGCGACAACACCTTCATGTCGCCATACCTCCAGCGCCCCATCGAGTTCGGCGTGGACATCGTCGTCCACTCGACGACGAAGTACCTCAACGGGCACTCGGACAGCGTCGGCGGCGTCGTCGTCCTGAACGACGAGCAGGACGCCGAAAAAATCGCCTTCCTTCAGAACGCCGTGGGCGCGATACTGTCGCCCTTCGACTCGTGGCTCGTCCTGCGCGGGACGAAGACTCTGGCCGTGCGCATGGAGCAGCACGACGCGACGGGGCGGGCGGTGGCGGCCTTCCTCGAAGAGCACCCGAAGGTGCAGAAGCTCTACTACCCCGGGTCGCTGTCGCACCGGCAGCACGAGCTGGCGAAGCGGCAGCAGAAGGGTTTCGGCGGGATGGTGGCCTTCGACGTAGGGTCGCTGGAAAACGCCCGCACTGTGTTAGAATCCGTCCGCCTCTGCACGCTGGCCGAAAGCCTCGGGGGCGTCGAGACGCTGATTTCGCACCCGGCGACGATGACGCACGCCTCCGTGCTCCCCGAAACGCGCGCGCGGCTCGGCATCACCGACGGGCTCGTCCGCATCTCGGTCGGCCTCGAAGAGACCGAAGACATCATCGCCGACTTAGATCAGGCACTTGCGAAGATTCCGTGATGAGTGATGAGTGATAAGTGATAAGAGAAGGCAAGACGCCTTGTCCTTTCTTATCACTTATCACTCATCACTTATCACCCACTCACTTATGTTCGTACAGCTCTACGCCAAGACCAACGTGGGCCGCGTCCGCGCGGGGAACGAGGACAACTTCCTCGTGCTCGACCTGTCGGGGGAGGGCGCGTGGACGGGTTCTGACGGCGAGGCGATTCCCGAGGGACTGGGGCGCTTCGAGGTCGGGCCGAAGGGCGTCGTCCTCGTCGTCTCCGACGGGATGGGCGGCGCGCTCGCCGGTGACGTGGCCAGCCGCATGGCCGTCGAGACCGTCCGCGAGATGCTCACGGGCGGCGACGACGGCGACGGCGACCCCGAAGCCCCGCTCGTCGAGAGCCTGAGGAACGCGACCGACTACGCCAACTTCGCCATCCACCGCCGCAGCCAGGAAGACCCTCACTGCTCGGGCATGGGCGCCACGCTGACCGCGGCGGCCGTCACGCCGGACGGCGTCGGCCTGCTCCAGGTCGGCGACAGCCGCGGCTACGTCATCCGCGGCGGCCAGATCAAGCTCGCCACCAAAGACCAGTCGCTCGTCCAGCAGCTCGTGGACGTGGGGCAGATCAGCGAGCAGGAGGCCGAGACGCACATGTTCCGCAACGTCATCCTCCAGGCGTTGGGCGCGCAGGCCGAGTTGCAGCCCGTGTCGGGGCGCGTGCGCGTCTACCGCGGCGACGTGCTGCTGCTGTGCAGCGACGGCCTCTCGGGCAAGCTCCGCGGCGAGGACATGCTCCGCATCGTGCTGGAGTCGCGGGGCGACCTGAAGCGCGCCTGCGAGGCGCTCGTTGACGAGGCGAACGAGCGCGGCGGCGAGGACAACATCACGGTCGTCCTCGCGCGCCTCGAAGGCGACGACCTGCCCGCCCCCGACACCGACCGCATCACCGTCGAGCTGCCCCCGCAGGAGCCCGACGACACCATCGGCCACGAAGAGGACACGACGGAGAGGCTATGACGCGGCGTCTGCTCCCGGCCGCCCTCGCCTGCCTCGCGCTCGCCCTGCTCGCCGCGGGGGTCTTCGAGGCGCGCGTCCAGCAGCGGCAGGACGAATACGTCCGCGCCGTCACGCGCGAAGCGCTCGCGGGCCTCCCCGCCGGTGACTTCGACGCGAAGGTCGTGGCGCTGCGCGACCACATCCGCACTCACGTCCGCAACATTGAATTCAAAGGTTTGACCCGCCCGTTCCTGCGCGACACGGCGGCCGACACCCTGCGGACGGGCAAGGGTCGCTGCGGTGAGGCCGCGCGCGTCTTCGTCAACATGGCGCGCGCCGCAGGCATCCCCGCGCAACGCCTCTACCTCGAAGGCGAGAAGTCGCACGTCGTCACGGTTGTAAGTCGTAACGACGGGGCCGTGCTGGTCGTGGACTCCTCCGCCGACCCGAACTACTTCCCCGAGTTAGTGCCGCTCTCCGCGCTCACGCGCCACCCCGATTTCCGTACGTTCTCGACCTGGCGGCGCACACGCGCGCTGCGCGCCCTGCCGCCCAACTTCGTCAGCCTCGGCCCGCTCGCATACCTCTTCGAGAACCCGCACGCGCTCCTCGCCTGCCTCTGCTTCCTGGCTTC
>JBEVJD010000466.1:0-4251 GCA_040510435.1 Pyrinomonadaceae bacterium
CCTTCTCGGTCTTCGCCGCGTCGTCCGTCCGCTCGGACTTGGCGTCAGCTTTGACCTCTTCCACGACGGGCGCGGGCGTCGGGGCGTCCGCGGTTTGCAGAGTCGGAACTTCGGCCTCGACTCGGGGCGCCGCGTCGGACGTAGCCGTCTCTTGTGCCTCCGGGGCGCGCTGCGAAGACCAGATGAGGTAGGAGCCCGAGGCCAGCCCCGCCATGATCGAGAGTGCGATGACGGACGCCGGGAAGACCCACGAGCGCCGCGCACCGGGCACAGTCGTCCCGCGCGCGCGGCCTCTGCGCGCGGGCACGAGCGTCGTCTCCTCCTCCTCCTTCAGTCCCGCGCCGTGTGCATCGCGCGCCCACGCGGCCTCGGAAGGGTTGCCCACGTCCGCGGCATCAACCGGACGGAGAGGCGCGTGGACGACGGGCGCGCGACCCACCTCCGACAGGGGCACGACCGCGTTGAAAGTGCCTTCCGAGGGGAAGAACGGCTCGGCGTCGTTCGGCCCGTCCTGTCCGCGGCCGTCGGCCGTCGAAGCATTGTTCATTCAGCGTCTCCTTCAAACACAGTAGCCAGTAGCCAGTAGCCAGTAGCCAGTAGAAGAACTGTCAGCGCTCGAACCGTCCGGTTGTCATCATCAACCTCCGCCGTGCGGAGCCTACTGACTACTGACTACTGACTACTGTTTTACTATCTCTCTCCCCGCAGCACCTCCAGCCGGTCGCCCGGCCGCAGCGTCGGGTCGGGCGTGCGGCCCGCCGTAATCTCTGCGAGGACGTAACGCGTGGTCGAGAGCCGCCCGTCCGCCGTCTGCCGCGTGACGGTGACGGCCGCGCCGCCCGGGGCGGTCGCGCCCCCAGCCGCGAGCAGAGCCTGCGTGAGCGTGAGCCCCGCGTGGAACTCCCTCTGCCCGGGCTCGCGCACCGCGCCCGCGACGTAGACGAACCGGCGCGGGCTCGCGCGCAGGGTAATCACGTCGCCCGGCCGCACGAGCGTCTTCATCGCGGCTGAGTCCGAGAGGTCAACGACCGTTTCGCTCGCGGTCGCGCGCGAGACGACCACGGCCTGGCCGGCCCCCGCGAGCGGCTGCGCGTGCGCGACGATGACGTAGAGCGGCACGCCCTCGCGTTGCAGGATTTTCGTCCCCGCATCCTTCACCATCCCGCCGACGATGATGGCGTGGCTCCTGTACTCGCTGACGCCGACGGCGACCTCCGGCGCCGCGCCCGACGCGCGCAGGCTCAGCGCCGAGCCGAGCCGCGCGCCGACCTCTTCCGGCGTGAGCCCCGCGACCGCCAGCGGCTCCTTCAGCGCCGGGTGGTCGAGGAGCCCCGTGGGCGTGACCTCGTAGACGGTCGCGCGCTGCTGGCCTCTTCCGGGCAGGCGTATGTCGAGCACGTCGCCGGGGCCGACGCGGTAGACGGCCGTGGGGTCTGGGTCGTTTGTCGAAGCACTTCCCGCGGCGGCGGGTCTCGGCGGCGACGCGGCGGCGGCGGCCGTGTCCGGAGGGGGAGCCGTCTCGCGCAGCTTCGCGTAAGCACGGCCGAGTTTCTGGTAGGTCTCGGCGTCGCCGGGGGCGAGGCGCGCGGCCTGCTCGTAGGCGTCAACCGACTCGCCCCAGTTTTCGAGCGCGGCGTGTGCGTCGCCGAGCGCGCGGTACGCGGCCGGGTTCCCGCGTTCGAGCGCGACGGCCTGTCGGAAGGCCGCGACCGCCTCGCGGTGCCGGCCCGCGCGCGCCTCACGCACGCCGATCTCGTAGGGCGACTCGGCCTCGCGCGTGGGGGCGGGGCGCGTCGTGCCGCCCGGCGGAGCAGGGCGCGGGCTCGGGTTCGCGCTCGGCGCGACGGTCGCGGGCGGCGCGCTCGAAGAGGACGCTGGTGCAGGCGTTGCCGTGGTCGAAGCGACCCTCTCGCTTGCCGTCGAAGTCGAAGCGACCCTCTCGGTTGCCGTCGAACTCGAGGTCGAAGCGACTCTTTCGGGGAAGCCTTCGCCGAGGTTGACGGCGCGCATGGCCTCAAGGGTTCCGCCGCGCGTGGGCGGGGCGGGGGCGGCCTTCGCGAACGGGCGCGGCGGGCGCGCGGCGTAGTCGGGGCGCAGACGGAGCGCGCGGTCGAACGACTCGCGCGCCTCCTCCTCCTGCCCGAGCGCGCGGCGCGCCTCGCCCAGATGGTAGTGGGGCTCGGCCCACTTCGGGTAAATCTTAATCGCCCGCTGGAAGGCCGAGGCCGCCTGTTGGTGCTGGCCGCGCATCCCGAGCGCGAAGCCGAGATTGTTCAGAGCCTCCACGTCCTCTTTATTAAGACTGACGGCCTTGTAGTAGGCGTTGACGGCGTCGGCCCAACGCCCCATCTCTGCGTAGACGTTGCCGAGCGCGTAGTGTGCGTTGCCGTTCCCGGGGTCGAGCGCGACGGCCTGCTCGAAGGCGCTCGCCGCTTCGGCCAGGCGCCCTTCGAGCGCGTAACGCGCGCCGTCGCGGTAGTAAATGCTCGCGCCCGCCTGCGGCGCGAACGCCACGCCGCGCGCCGCGGGCGCGGCGAAAAGTGCCGCGCACGCGATGAGGCCGGGCAGGAAAATCTTCTTCATAAGGCAGTCGTCTCCCCGCGGTCTGAAGTCGGTCTGTCAAAGGGGACGTGAAGCGTTCGTCTCGCGCGTGGGGCGCGCGAAGGCCGGGAGGCCGCGCGGGCACTCCTCCGCGTGTGTGCGATGACGGGGCGAGGGCGTGGCATCCGTTCGCTCGCGCGTGGGCGTCGGCCGATTAATGTCGTAGGGGACGTTACAACCTGAGCGGGAGAGTGTCGTCAAAGCGTAATGACGGTGACCGGATTATATTTCAGCCGCGCCGACATGTCCAAGAAGGGGGAGTCAGTAGTCAGGAGAAAAACTTTCTGATTACGAACCGAGCGGTTGTCAGCGTCAACATACTCAAGCGGAGCCTTCTGACTCCTCACTCCTGACTTCTGACTCCTGACTCCTGTCTTCCCTAATTCCGAACGTTGGTATAAATTGCTGTCCCGTCATTCGGCCGCGGCCGACCTTTCAGTCAGGAACCTGCGAGTGGAAAACATCGAGCGCACACAGTTCGTGGTCTTGACCGGCCACACGGACGAACAGCCCCTGCCCGACCTCATCCGCCGCCTGCGCGTGCAGCGCAAGTCGGGCCGTTTGCAGGTCGAGTACGCAGACGGGCCGGGCTCGTTCTTCTTCGAGGACGGGCAGATGGTGGACGCGCGTCTGGGCGAGCTGCGCGGCGTCGAGGCGCTCTACGCGGCGCTCGCGCTCGAAGGCGGCTCGTTCAACTTCAACCCGCTGGTGCGCCCGCCCGAGCGCAACATTGACCGGCAGGGGCAGCAGTTCATCCGCGACCTCGTCGAAGCGCCGCGGCGCGAGGGGCTGGCCGAGATACCCGTCATCGGAGCCCGCACAGACGCGCAGGGCGGACACGCCGCTCTGCCGGAGAGGGTGCCGCTCCAACTCGGCCCCGGCGCGGAGGAGTTGCTGGCGCCGCTCGAAGACCGGCTCTCGGCCGTCGAGGGCGCCATCGCCAGCTCCGCGCGCCGCTTCTCGCGCGAGCGCCTCGTCTACGCCGTCGTCATCGGCTTCCTCGTCGGCCTGAGCGTGGTCACGACGCTCCACGTCCTCTACGGCCCCTTCTTCCGGCCGCGCGCGGAGTCCGCGGCCGACACTCCCGCGGCGCAGACGGCCCCCGCGCCCGCCGTCAGGGAGCAGACGGCGGCACAGCCCGCGCCGACGCCGAACGCGGAAGCGGCAACCACGGAACCGGCGCCGCCCGTGCCCTCGGCCGCGGCGGTCGTCGGCTCGCGCCGGTTCGACGGCGTGCCCGCGCCGCGCCGCGAGTACGTCGTCGAAGTCCTCGTCGAAGTGAAGGACGGGCGCGTGACCGACGCGCGCGTCTGGAACCCGCGCCCCGGCGCCGCGCCTTACGAAGCCGTCGCGCTCCGCATGGCTCGCGAGCGTCGCTACCCCGAGAACTTCACCGGCGGCGAGCGCGTGAAGATAAGAGTCAAGCCGTGAAAGGCAGGAGTCAGGAGTCAGGAGTCAGAAGTCAGGAGTCAGAAATCAGAAGGCTCCGCTTGAGTATGTTGATGATGACAACCGCACGGTTCGTCATGAGAAAGTTTTTCTACTGACTACTGACTACTGACTACTGACTACTTCCCTTATGCTTTTCATCCAGAGCAACAGTCTCGCGCTCTCGCCCGACGAAGGCGAACGCCTGCGCCTGCTCGACGC
>JBEVJD010000467.1:0-2928 GCA_040510435.1 Pyrinomonadaceae bacterium
CGGCTACGGCTACACCAAGGACTACCCGCCCGAGAAGTTCTGGCGCGACTCCAAGCTCTGCACCATCGGCGAGGGCACGAGCGAGATTCAACGACTCATCATCGCCAAGCAGATTCTCAGCAACCCCTAACGACTGTCGGCGGTGCTGTCGAGGCTCGACAAGATAGAGACGCGGCTCGACAGGACGGAGGCGAAGCTGGACGTGTTCGGCAGAGACCTGGTTGAGACCCGCACCGACGTTGAAATGCTCAAGAAGCGTCCTCCCGCTGCCTGAAATTGCTTTGACACCCGACGAGTGAAAGAGAGACCTCGCTGACTTTGAATACCAGACTTCTGCTCGCAGTTCTTTGCCTCTGCTTATGCGCTGCGCCGACCTTCGCACAGGACGGCGCGGCGCCTGATTTCGGTGACTACGCCGCGCCGGTGTTCAGTGGGCGGGCGGCCGCTTTGAAGTTGACGACGCCGCTGGCGCGGGGCTACCGCACGCGCCTGCGCGAGGGGGCACGGCGCGCGGTGAACTTCGCGGGGCGCTACAAGCTGCACACCTGGAGCTGCGGGACGGGTTGCTTACAGACGGCTTTCATCGACGCGAAGACCGGCGAGGTCTTCTTCCCCGCGGAGCTGAACGGCTTCATCGCCTGTTACTACGGGGCGGAGCCGGTCGAAGATTTGGAAGAGGCGCTGCAATTCCAGAAGGGGAGCCGTCTGGTAGTCATGTCGGGCTACCCCTTGAGCGAGCGCGGCAAGGCCGAGCCGAAGAAGGGGCTCTACTATTACGAGTGGACGGGCAGGGAGTTGAAGCTCGTCAAGTTTGTCGAAAAGAGCGAGGGGTGTTAACAGTCCCGACGATGAGCGGCGCGCAGACCATAGACAAGATTCTCGCGGGCGACCCCCGCGCCGTCGCGCGCGCCATCTCGAAGGTCGAGGACGGCACGGCGGACGCGGCCGCTCTGATGAAGGCCGTCTTCCCGCACACGGGGCGCGGGCTGGTCGTCGGCATCACGGGCTCGCCCGGGGCGGGGAAGTCCTCGCTGGTGGACAAGCTCGCCGGCCTCTACCGCTCGCGCGGCGAGCGCGTCGGCATCGTCGCTGTAGACCCTTCGAGCCCCTTCACGGGCGGCGCCATCCTCGGCGACCGCATACGCATGCAGGCTTTGGGGCTCGACCCCGGCGTCTTCATCCGCTCGATGGCGACGCGCGGCAACCTCGGCGGCCTCGCGCGCGCGACCGTGGACGCCGTGGCGATACTCGACGCCGCCGGCTACGAGAAGGTCGTGGTCGAGACGGTCGGCGTCGGGCAGGACGAGGTCGAGATCGTGAAGACGGCGGACTGTTCGGTCGTCGTGCTCGTCCCCGGCATGGGCGACGACATCCAGGCCATCAAGGCCGGCATCATGGAGATCGGCGATGTCTTCGTCATCAACAAGGCTGACCGCGACGGCGTGCTGCGAACCCAGAAGGAGCTTGAGGCGCTGCTGAGTTTGGCGCACAGGCCGGACATGTGGTCGCCGCCGATAGTCAAGACGGTCGCGACCGAGAATAAAGGCATCGAAGAACTGGCCGCGGCTATCGAAAGCTACCGCGATTTTCAGAAGGCGGCGCCGAGGGCGCACGGCCGGCGCAGCGCGGTCGCGCGCTGGCGCATCTTAGAGTTGCTGCGCGAGCGTCTGCTGGCGCGCGCGCTCGAACGGGGCGGCGCGCGGGAGCGGCTCGAATCGCTCGCGCTCGAAGTGGCCGACAAGCGGCGCGACCCCTACTCCGCGGTCGATGAGCTTCTGGCCGGCGACGATATTTAACTTTTATGAAGATCGACCACATCGGCATCGCCACGCGCGGCATCGAAGATGCGCTCGGGTTCTGGCGCGACGCGCTCGGGCTCGAAGTCAAACACACGGAGACGGTCGAGGAGCAGGGCGTTCGCGTCGCCATGCTGCCCGTCGGCGAGCCGCGCGTCGAGCTTCTGGAGCCGACCGGCCCCGACTCGCCCGTCGCCAAATTTCTTGAGAAGCGCGGGCCCGGCATCCACCACGTCGCCGTCCGCGTCGCGGACATCCGCGCGGCGCTCGCGCGTCTCAAAGCCGAGGGCGCACGTCTCATAGACGAGGAGCCGCGCGTCGGCGCGGGCGGGTGCCTTGTCGCCTTCGTCCACCCGGCCGCGTCGGGCGGCGTGCTGCTCGAACTCGTCCAGCACTTGAACGAATCCGCGGGACATTTAACAGAAGAAAGGTAGTCGCTTTGCTCTTGAGAAAGATAGTTCTCACAACACTCGCCGCTTCCGCACTTTTAATCACAGCCCAGGCACAGACCCGACCCGCACGCAGAACGCCCGCGCGCCCCGCGGCCGGCGCCGCCAAGCGCCCGGCCGCGACCGCGCCGTCGGCGCTCAACCTGACGGCGGCCGACATGGCGCTCGTCGTCGAGGGCGTGGACTTCGACCCGCGCGTCCGCGCGCAACTCGCCGCTAGCGCCGACGAGCGCAGGACGTTCGCCACGGACGTGCGTCGCATGCTCGCCGCGGCGGAGGAGGCGAAGGCCGCCGGCCACCTCGCGCGCCCCGAGACGAAACTCCGGGCGGAGCTGGCGCGCTCCTTCGTCATCGCCCAGGCTTACTTCAAGCAGCGTCAGGAGGCCGGCGCCACCGGCCCCGAGCAGGTCGTCACGGAGGCCGAGACCGACGCCTTCTTCAACGAGCCGGCGACCGGCCCGCAGTTCGAGGCGTTCTTGCAGGACTATTCGAAGAACAGCCAGTTGCAGGGCCAGCCAGTCCCCGAGGCGACGCGCAAGGGGCTGCGCCAGCACTACGGCCGCGTGATGGTCGCCATGCGCAAGGGCGTCGCGGCCGGGCTCGACCGCGACCGCAAGACGCAGCTCTCCGTCATCCTCCAACAGGCGAAGCTGTTCGCGGGCATCTACGACGAAGAGACGAAG
>JBEVJD010000468.1:0-2994 GCA_040510435.1 Pyrinomonadaceae bacterium
CCGTCCTGCGGCAGGCGCTTCTCGGCGATGTCGAGCTTGGAGAGAATCTTGATGCGCGAGATGAGCGCGTCGCGCAGCCGCAGCGGCGGGTGCATCACGTCGTAGAGCACGCCGTCGATGCGGAAGCGGATGCGCATCTCCTTCTCGTACGGCTCGATGTGGATGTCGGAGGCGCCGCGCTGGAGCGAGTCGGCCAGGAGCACGTTGACGAGCCGGACGACGGGCGCGTCCTCGCTCATCCGCGTCAGGTTCGAGAGGTCGATCTCGTCGTGCTCCTCGATGACTTCCAGCGCGTCCGCGCCGTCGGCCTCGAAGTCGAGCGCGTCGAGCGTCATCGAAGACCCGGGCAACTCGTCGTGGTGCCCGTTGCCGTTCGCGTTCTGCTCCTCCTCGAAGTCGCGCGCCAGCTCGATCTCGCGCGAGCCCGAGTAGTAGCGCGAGATGGCCTCCTGCACGCTCGCCTCGGAGACGACCACCGGCTCGATGTTGAGCCCCGTCATGAACTTGATGTCGTCCATGGCGAAGACGTTGGTGGGGTCAACCATCGCCAGCGTCAGCGTCGCGCCGACGCGCGAGAGCGGCAGCACCGAGTACTTGTCGGCCACGTCGCGCGGGATGAGCCGGATGACCGACTCGTCAACGTCGAACAGCTCAAGATTCACCGACGGGACGCCGTACTGTCTTGAGAGCACGGCCGTAATCATATCGTCCGAGACCAGCCCCATCTTGACCAGATTGAAGCCGAGCCGCCCCCCGTGCTCCCTCTGGAATTCGAGGGCTTCGCGGAGCTGGTGCGGGGTCAGGAGATTTTCGCGGACGAGGATTTCGCCGAGTTTGGCTGACATTATGGAGCGTTCCGTGTTTTAAGAACCGAAAAGGCGGGGCGCGTGCGGTATCCGTCGAACGGGGTCGCAGGGCAGGCCGACGACCGCACCGTCGGCGCGAGGCCAAAGGTTTGAAACACCGTTGGCCTAAAGCATGTTACTGTTTAACCGTGAAGCTGTCAAGATGAATCTGGAAGCCGTCGTGACGGATTCAAAAAGACGCGCCCGGCACGGCGGCCGGGCGCGTCTAAGTTACTAAGTAGACTGGCTTTAGGTGGTCTTACGGGCGGCCGCGGCGGGCCGGGCGCGCGGGCGCCTTCTCGGGTTTAACGTTCTCGGCCGTCTTCAGGTAATCGAGAGATTCCTTGGCCGACTGCTTCAAGGGGTCTGTGTCCGGCGCCTTGTCCACGTAGCGCTGGAGGTAGTTGGCCGCCTCCTGGAACTTGGCCTTGTCGCCGCTGGCGAAGAGCGCCAGCCCGAGGATGCGGTTGGCGGCTACGTTCTCGGGGTCTTCGACGAGGACGGCGCGCGCCTCCGTGACCGCGAGGTCGGTGGCGCCGGAGTCGAAGACCATCTGGAGCGCTTCGCCCTTCAGGTTGGCCTTCTTGGCGGCGTCGGTCTCGATGGCGATGTACTCCTGGTAGGCGTCCCAGGCGGCCTGCGCCTGCGTCGCGTCGCCGGGTTTGACGCGGCTGGCCATCAACTTCAGGACGAGGGCGCGGGTCGAGATGGCGGCCTTCTTGTTCTGTTCGAAGCTGCCGGCGTTGACGTTCGCGGCGTCCGGGGTGGCCCCCTTCACCAGCGAGACGGCCTTGGCGGAGAAGTCGGCGGCCTCAGTCCAGTCTTTCTTCGCGGCCTCGATGCCCTGCGTTTTGGCGTCGTTGTCGGTCGTTTTCAGGGCGTTGTTGAAGCGCTCGACGCCGCGCCTGCGCAACGCCTCGGACAGGTTGGTCAGGAGCGCCACCTCTTCGGGGCGCGCGGCCACGCCCTCCCTGTAGTGTGTGATGGCCTCGTCGAGCCGCGGCGGGGTGGCGAAGAGCGCGTCGTTGCCGGCCTTGAAGACGCGGTTGACGACCTCGTTGGACTGGGTGATCTCCGCGTTCTTCTTTTCGATGTCGGCGACTTCTTTCTCGCGGGCCTCGCGGGCGGCCTTCTCCTCCTTGGACTCGCCGCGCGCGGGCGCCGCGCCTCCGCCGCCTCCGCCTGCCGCCGCGCCGCCGCCGCCCGCGCTGGCGGCGTTGACCTGTTCGAGCGTCGGGCGGGTGCCGTCGCCGGGTTTCAGCTCGAAGTCATACTGCGTCTGCTGCGTGAAGCGCAGCTTGGCCTGGTAGCTCGGCGACGCGCCGGGGGCGCTGATGACGAGCGTGTAGGTTCCGACGAAGGGGAGCCCGGCGTGGATGTACTCGCCCCTCTTGTTGGTCTTGGTTTGGTACGAGGCCTTGATGTCGGTGCGGTAGATGTCTACCTGCGCGTTGGTCACGGGGACGACGGTGCCGTCGGCCTGTTTAAGCGTCACTTTGCCGTTGACCTGGGTCGACTGCGCCGAGGCGGCGACGGCCGACGCGGCCAGGATGACGGCGGCGAAGAGCGTGCGAAGTAAAGGGTTGGAACGCATGTTCGGTGGTCTCCTGCTGACTGATAAATGCTGACGCTTCCGAGGGGGGACGGAGGCCGCGCATAGGATGCATGCGCGCCCCGGCCGGTTGTCAGTCTCTCCCCGTTGTTCAAGTGCTGCACGCCATTTTAGCAGCAAAAGCGGGCGTTTTGCGAGCCTCTAGGCGTAAGGAATCGGGTCTCGGGCGCCCGCCTCGCCGAAGGCCCGCAGCCGCAGCGCGCACGAGTCGCAAGTCCCGCACGCGAGCGCTTCCGCGCGGTAGCACGACCACGTCAGCTCAAGCGGCGCGCCCAACTCCAGCCCCCGCCTGATGATCTCCGCCTTGCTCATGCGAATGACGGGCGTCCTGATTTCGACCCGCGTCTCGGGGCGCGTGCCCGCGTCGATGGCGCGCTGGAAGGCTTCGTAGAACTCCGGACGGCAGTCCGGGTAGCCCGAGGAGTCTTCGGCGACCGCGCCGATGTAGACGCCCGTCGCGCCGATGACTTCGGCCCAGCTCGTCGCGACCGAGAGCAGGTGCGCGTTGCGGAAGGGCACGTAGCTGGTCGGTATCTC
>JBEVJD010000469.1:0-3127 GCA_040510435.1 Pyrinomonadaceae bacterium
CTACTGACTACAGTCTCCTCCCTACGTCACAGCGCGGACTTGATGACGGCGGCGAGTTCTTCGGTCTCGCGTTGGACGCATCGGCGCGTCTCTTCGCCGGGGAGTGGGGCGGGGCGGCGCGCGGGGTGGAAGACGACCTCGACGCGGCCTGTGTGTGGGAGGCTCTGGCCGCGCGGCCAGACGCGTTGGCCGCCGCGGATGGTGACAGGGAGCACGGGCACGCCCGCTTCGAGCGCGAGGCGGACGGCGCCGGCCTTGAAGCGCGAGAACTCGCCGTCGGCGTAGGCGCGCTGCCCCTCGGGGAAGATCATCACGGCGCCGCCCGAGCGCAACCACTGGAGCGAGCGCCGGTGCGCGGTCGGGTTGCCGCGGTCGAGGACGATGGGCCACGCGCCCAGAAGCTCCAAAGCCTTGCCCACGAGCGGCCACCTGAACGCCTCGTTCCAGGCGAGGTAGCGGACGGGACGGTTGACGCGCGAGCCGACCCAGAAGGGATCCAAGTAGGTCTGATGGTTGGCGGCGATGACGAGCCCGCCGTCGCGTGGGATGTGCTCAAGCCCGCGGTAGACGATGCGCCACAGCGCGCGCGAGAGGCCGCGGATGGCCGGGCGCAGCGCGTCGAGGAGCCACTGCGGGGCGTGTCGCGGCTCGGGCGTCTCGGCGGCCCTGCGCCGCTCCTCGCCGCCGCCCATGTCTGCCTCCCTGCTCACAAAGAGTCCCGGCCCTCCTCTTCCCTCTCGACGAACTCGGCGGACTCGCCCGACTCGTGACGGGCGTCGCTCGTCCGCGCGACCACCTCGCCCGGGTCGCCCGGCGCGTGCTCGCCGCGCGGCGGCCTCAAGCCTTCGAGCGAGGCGACCTTCAACTCCTCCCACCACTCCGGGATGTCGCGCTCGCCGAGCGCGTCCTCGTTCCAGCGCTCGCAGCGCGAACACTCGAAGCCCGTGTAGTCGCGCGCCTCCGCCTTCGTCAGCGACAGGCGCGTCCGCGCGTTGCACACGTGGTCGCCGCACCAGCGCTCGATCTCAACCAGCAACACCTCCCGCGGGAAGATAACTTTGGACTTCACGGTTCTCCTCAAAGGGTTCCGGGTGTCGGGTTCCGGGTTTTGGTTTTAACCAGCACCCGGAACCCAACACCCAGAACCTAACACCCTCACTCAATCCCTTCCAGCGGCCAGCGCTTGTCTATGAATTCGAGGTGGAGGCGCGGGATGTTGTCGGCGCCCGTGCGCGAGGTGCGAACGACCGCCGTGATGGAGAGGCCGGTGTCGGCGCTCGTCAGCCGCACGAAGCGGCCGCGCGCGAGTTGAAACGTCGTCCAGACGGCGGCGCCGCGCGGGCTGATGTTCTCCGTCACCGTCTGCTCGCTCATCTGGACGCGCCCGTCCGCGTCGAAGACTTCGAGCCGCACGCTGAGGGCCATCTGGAGCCGCGTCTGCTCGGAGCGTTGCGCGGCCGACTTCTGCTCGACCTCCCTCAGTTGCCAGAGGTTGTTCTCCGCCGAGACCGAGTGGGACTCGTAGAGCGTGGAAGGGTCGCTGACGTAGCTCGCCGGGGGGTGCTTGCCCGTGAACGCCACCCCGACCTCGTAGCGCACGTTGCCGCCCTCCTCGCCCGCGAACTCCGGCAGCGCCGAGACGCGGCAGACCAGCGCCCACACGCGATACTGATCTTCGATGTGGTCGAAGCAGCGGAGTTGGCGCGGCATCGGCAGCGTCAGGTGCAACAGCCGCCCGCGCTCGGTCGGGCGCGTGAGCGCGAAGCGCGCGCCGAAGGGCGTCACGTCCACCAGTCGCGACATCTCGACCCAGTCGTGGTCGGCCGACTCGCGGCAGTGCACGCGGACGGGGAGCGCCAGTTTGATGCGCTCGCGCAGGCGCTTGGATTTGTCAAAGCGCTCGGTCACTGTGGACAGTTTTCGGCTCGGGGTGAGCCCCGAAATATGGCGCCCGGGAACCCCGCCCGGCGAGCCCCCGCCGCAGGGGCAAAATCGTTGATTTTACAGGAGTTTTAGCCCGCCGGGCGGGTTGCCAAAACGCCCCTTTCGGGCTACAATATGCCGTACTTTCTGAACGCTTTATCCGCACCGGAAAGTGCCGCCCTGACAGTTAAAAATTCGAGCCCCGCGGGGCGACTTTTCCCCCGTCGCGGGTGACGGTTCGGTTGTCACTTTAGAGTCAGAAGGGCGCGCCAGACGTGCGCCCGGCAGTTTCGCGGCCGGGCGCGGCAGATTGTACCGGAAAGGTTTATTAGATGGAAACTTTTGATCGCAACTACGTCAACATCGAAGACGAGATGCGCCGCTCGTATCTCGACTACGCCATGTCGGTCATCATCGGGCGCGCGCTGCCGGACGTGCGCGACGGGTTCAAGCCCGTCCACCGGCGCGTGCTCTGGGCGATGCACGAACTCGGCAACCAGCACAACAAGGCTTATAAGAAGTCGGCGCGCATCGTCGGCGACGTGATCGGTAAGTATCACCCGCACGGCGACTCGGCCGTCTACGACACCATCGTCCGCCTGGCGCAGGACTTCTCCATGCGCTACCCGCTCGTGGACGGACAGGGCAACTTCGGCTCCGTGGACGGCGACTCGGCCGCCGCCATGCGCTACACCGAGGCGCGCATGTCGAAGATCGCCGGGGAAATCCTCGCCGACATCGAGAAGGAGACCGTCAACTTCAACCCGAACTACGACGAGTCCCTGAGCGAGCCCTCGGTCATGCCGACGCGCGTGCCGAACCTGCTGCTCAGCGGCTCGGAGGGCATCGCCGTCGGGATGGCGACGAAGATTCCGCCGCACAACCTCACGGAGGTCGTCGAGGCCACCATCGCGCTCATCAAGAAGCCGCACATGAAGGAGGCGGAGCTGCTCGCGCTCGTCCCCGGCCCCGACTTCCCCACCGGCGGCTTCATCTACGGCCGCGAGGGCATCCGCTCGGCCTACACCACGGGGCGCGGCATCATCCAGATGCGCGCGCGCGCCGGCATCGACCGCATTGGCCGCGGCACGACCGAGCGCGACGCCATCATCATCACCGAGATTCCATACCAGGTGAACAAGGCGCGCCTCATCGAGCGCATCGCCGAACTGGTTAACGAGAAGAAGATCGACGGCATCGCCGA
>JBEVJD010000470.1:0-29629 GCA_040510435.1 Pyrinomonadaceae bacterium
CCACTCTTGTGTTGGTTTTGGGGGGGTTTTTAACCCCCCCCACCACCCGGGGCGCCACAACCTTTTTTTTTTTCTTACTACACCTTGGGGTGCCCCCCCGCCTCTGTGTCTCTGTGTTAATCATCCCTTGAGTAGCCTCAACTAAGACTCAACGACTCGCCATGCGGCGCGGGTCGCCCTTCGGCTTCGTCTGGATGCCAGCGCCGGCCGCGAACAGTCCGGGCACGGTGACGGGCAGGCGTCCGCGCGCGGGCGCGTCGCCGAAGAGGACGCGCGCCGCGGCGTCCTGCGCCACGTCCTCGATGCCGTACGCGACCATGAAGGCCGCCGCGTCGGGGAACTGCCGGACGAGGTACGGGCCGCTGAAGGCGACGACCGCGACGGGTTTGGCCGACGCGACGAGCCGGCGCACGAACTCGGCCTGACGTTCGGGCAGCGCCACCGTCCCCTTGCCCGCCGCGCGTTTGACGAAGGCGGCGACGATGATCGTCTCGGCCTTCGTCGCCTCGGCCAGCAGCGCGTCGTACTCGCTCGCGCTCGTCTTCGGGTCTGCGCGCAGCACGCGCGTGCCGGGGACGCGCGCCTGCACCTGCGGGACGAACCTGCGCCCCTCCTCGGGGTCGTCGTCCGCGGCGACGACGACGAAGGCCGCGCGGGACGCGCGAGCCGCGCTGAGCGGCAACAGGCCCCCTCCGTCGCGCAGGAGCGTGATTGATCTTTCGGCGACGCTGCGCGCAGACATCAGAGCCTCGGGCCGCTCGACGAGATTCCCGACGGCACCAATGTCAACCGCCCGCCGCTCCGCAAGCCCGAGCCTGTGCTTCGCGCGCAGGATTCGGCGCACGCTCTCGTCAACACGTTCGCGCGTGAGGCGACCGTTGCTGACGGCCTCTTCGAGCGCGTCGAGCGAAGCCTTCAGCTCGGGCGGCGTGAGCGCCACGTCGGCGCCCGCGATGACGGCGCGCACGGACGCCTCGCCGCCGGGAAAACCCTTCGTGATGGCGCCCATGCCGAGCGAGTCTGTGACGACGAGGCCGTCGAACTTCAGCCCGCGTCTCAACAGTTCGGTCGTCACCTTCGGCGAGAGCGTCGCGGGCAACTCGTCGCCGGTGAGCAGGGGCAGCGCGACGTGCGCCGTCATCACGGAGTCCACGCCCGCCGCGACGGCCGCGCGGAATGGAACCAGTTCGAGTCTGTCCAAACGCGCGCGGTCGGCGCGGATGGTCGGCAGGCCGATGTGCGAATCCACGGCCGTGTCGCCGTGGCCGGGGAAGTGTTTCGCGGTTGAGAGCGCGCCGCCCTCGCGCGTGCCACGCACGGCCGCCGAGACGAACTCGGCCACGCGCTTCGGGTCTTCGCCGAAGGAGCGGACGCTGATGACGGGGTTGTCGGGGTTGTTGTTGAGGTCTGCGACGGGGCCGAAGAGCCAGTTGACGCCGATGGCGCGCGCCTCCTCGGCGGTGATGCGCCCCTGCTCGAAGGCGGCGCGCGGGTCGCCCGCGGCGGCGACGCCCATGTTGTTGGTGAAGGGCGTGCCCGCTGACTTCATCTGCATCCGCAGGCCACGCTCGTAGTCGGCGCCGACGAAGAGCGGCACGCGCGAGGCGCGCTGCAACTCGTTCGTCAACGCCGCGACCGTCTCCGGGCTCCCGCCGCGCACGACCACTCCGCCCAGGCTCAGCTCAGTCACTAACTTCTTCAAGTCATCCAGACGCCCGCCCGTCGCCTGCTCGACCTGCACGGGCGTCATCAACATCTGCCCCAGACGCTCGCGCAGCGATAGACCCTTCAGCGTCTCTTCGACCCAACGCGCCTCCGCCGCGTCCGCGCGCCGCTGCCGCGTGTGTGCGACGCGGGAAGGCGTGAACGACACGGCCGTCAGGAGGACTGCGGCGCAGATGAAGCCCCTTAAAATCATCTCTGAACTTTCGTCAATCTTCCTGCGGTGGGCGCGGGCCGAGGCCGAACTCGGCGGGCGCGGGCAGCACGGAGGTCTGGTCGTAGACGCGCAGCGCGTCCTCCAACTGCTTCGAGCGCGCGAGCCAGCGCGAGACCGCGAGATCATATCGCGCCAGCACGCTCGCGAGCCAGTACGGGCGGTTCTCGGCGAGCCACTGCGCGCGGTACGCCTCGCGCAGCTCCGACAGCTCCTCGGCCATCTCGCGCAGGTTGTTGTAGATGGCGCCCGTGTAGGGGCGTATGCGCCGCACGCGCTGACGGTCGCCGAGGTTCAGGTAGGCTTCCCAGTAGTCGCGGCTGAACTGCTCGACGACCTGCGCGCGCCGCCCCATGTGGTCGAGGCGGCGTGCGGCCAGTCGCATTGCGTCGAGCGTCTGAAGGTTGCGCCGCACTTCGGGTCGCTCGCGGATGAGCGCCTCCTCGGCCGATTCCACGTCGAGGCGCATCTGCCGCGTCTGCTCTTCGAGCTTGCGCGCCACCGACTCCTGAAAACTGTCGGTGAAGGGGTCGCGCCAGAAGAGCTGGTTGCTGTTGCCTATGCCGAGCTGTTTGTTGACGCCGCCGAGGGCGCGCGTGGCCTTCGTCAGCTCGTCGCCTTCGTGACGGAAGAAGGCCCAGTCGAAGTCGCGTTCGAAGGCGGCGAGGTCGAGCGGCGCCTTCTGCCACGACGCCGCCGCGCCGAGGACGACGCCGTACCACGTGTTCTCAAAAAGAGACTCGCCGTCGTCGTCCCACTGCGTGTTCATCACACCCAGGACGCCCGCGCGCTGGCCGTCGCCGATGAAGTTGGGGATGTTGACCGAGGCGGAGTCGTTGTTCGGGAAGACCTGATTCCAACTCTGCACGCCGGGACAGACGAACTGTTCGAGCCCCGCCTTCTTGAACAGACCGATGCGCGCCTCGTAGCTCGGCTTCGGCGTGTAGTCCCAGTTCATCGCGATCATGTCGCGCGGGACGGAGGGCAGGAGGTCTGGGTGGTTGAGCGCGATGTCGCCCCAGAACATCAGGCGGCGTTTGTAGGGGAGCAGCAGCTCGCGCACGCGCTTGAGGTGGTCGAAGTAGACGGGGCCTAGCCCGCGCGCCTTCACGGCTTCGGCGCTCTGCCCGCGCCCCAGCTCGAACGTCTCGTCGGCGCCGATGTGGAAGAAGCGACTCGGGAAGAGCGCGTCGAGTTCTTTGTACCAGTCGGCGACGAGCCTGTAAGTCCCCTCCTGTTGCGGCGAGAGCACGTCGCCGTAGGGAACTTCGGCCAGCTCGTTGTACTTCTCGAACTTGAGGGCCTTGTGCAGGTGGCCGAAGGTCTGCTGCTGCGGGACGAGCTCGACGTGATACCTGCGCGCGTACGCGACCATCTCGCGTATCTCGGCGGGCGTGATCCGGCCGCCCTCAGGCGCGATGAGCGGGTGCGAGGCCGAGCCGAAGACGTGCTCCATGTAGAGGCTGTGCATGTTCATCTTGAACATGGCGAGGTTGCGCATCTGCCTCTTGAAGTAGTCCATCGTGGGCACGGGGCCGCGGCTCACATCGTCGGAGAGCCCGCGCCAGCGCATCGAGGGCCAGTCGATGATGTGCACGCCCTGCACGTACACCGAACCGTGTCTGACGCGCACGAGCTGCTTGAGCGTCTGGAGGCCGTAGAAAGTCCCCGCCGCCGAACGACCCGCCACTACTATCAGGTCGGAGTCCCCGGCGAGCACGTAGCCCTCTTCGTCGAGGTCTGCGGGTACGTTCAATCCCAGGCGCTCAAGACTCGCGCGCACGCGCTTGTGCGAGAGCGGCCCGACGAGAATCCGCCTCTTCCCCCCGCCGCCGACTCTGAGCGCGACGCCGACCGTGTCCTTCATATCGTCGGCGAAGTCCTGCGCGGCGAAGCGGTCTTCCTCCGACTTCGGTTCGGCGAGCACGATGCGCGCGTCCCCGAGATAGAAGTAGTCGTCTCCCGTGCGCTTGAGGGACTTCGGCGCGGGTATGACCTGGACGGCGTGAGAAATCGTCTCGCCCTGCGCCGCGGCCGGTTGCGCGCGCGCGGCGTGGGCGAGTGCGTGCGCGGAGAGGCAGGCCAGGAGCAGGAGCAGGGCGGCGCGGCGCGTCTCCCTTTTTGTCTTCGGGGTCTTAATCATCTCTTGTGTCAGTTGATAAATATTCGGAACGTGGCGTCGGAGCACTTGCGCGACAATTAACATGATGGCAAAAGAGAGTCAACGCGCTCCGCCCATGTTTGCCTGAGGAGAGACTTCTGACGTGTCATTGATGCTCGAAGAGATCGCGCAGCAGCCGGAGGCTCTGGCGCGCACCATCGCGGAGGAGCGTGATAAGGTCACGCGGCTCGGGCGCGCTCTGCGCGCGAAGGACGTTGACCTGATCGTGCTCGTCGCGCGCGGCTCTTCGGACAACGCGGCGCTCTTCGGTCGCTACCTGCTCGAAGTCACGACCGGCATCCCCGTCGCGCTGGCCGCGCCGTCGGTCAACACGCTCTACGGCGCGCGGCTCAAGCTCCGCCGCGCGGTCGTCATCGGCGTCTCGCAGTCGGGCGAGGGCGAGGACATCAACCGCGTGCTCTCGGACGCGCGCGCTTCGGGTGCGCTCTGCACCGTCGGCATCACGAACGAGCCCGACTCTTCGATGACGAAGGTCGTGGACGAAATAATCCTCACGCACGGCGGGCGCGAGCGCTCGGTGGCGGCGACGAAGACGTACACGGGGCAGCTCCTGCACTTCTACATGCTGGCCGAGGCGCTGGCCGACGGCGGCGGGCAGCTCGGCTACGAGGCCATCCCCGAATTCGCCGCGCGTGCGCTGGAGTTGCGACCGCAGATCGAGCAGATGGTCGAGCGCTACGTCTTCATGGAGAACTGCGTCGTGGTGGGCCGCGGGCTCGTCTACGCCAACGCGTTCGAGATGGCTTTGAAGCTGATGGAGACCTGCTACGTCGTGGCCGAGCGCTTCTCCTCGGCCGACTTTCTGCACGGGCCTTTGGCGGTCGTCGAGCGCCACTTCCCCATCTTCGCCTTCGCCCCGCCGGGCGTCACCCTGGGCGGCGTGCGCGAACTGCTCGCGCGTCTGAAGGAGCTGCGCGCAGACACGCTGGCCTTCACCTCGGACGCGGAGGCGGCCGCGCTCGCCACGCGCGCCGTGCGCCTGCCCCCCGAGATTAACGAGACGCTCTCAGTCATCCCATACATCATCCCCGCGCAACTCTTCGCCGCGCTGCTCGCCGACGCCAAGGGGCTCGACCCCGACGCCCCGCGCTCGCTCGCGAAGGTGACGCGGACGCTTTGAACAGGAGAGTGAACCGTGAATCGTAAACGATGACAAGATAAGAGCAGTGATTATCTTGTCACGGTTTACGATTCACGGTTCACGGCTTTATTTATGAGACTACTTATCCTTGGCGGGACAAAGTTCCTCGGCCGTTACGTGGCCGAAGCGGCGCTGGCGCGCGGGCACGAGGTGACGCTGTTCAACCGCGGGCAGCTTAATCCTGAGCTGTTCCCCGAAGTTGAGAAGCTGCGCGGCGACCGCGACGGCGGGCTCGACGTTCTGAAGGGGCGACGTTGGGACGCGGTCGTTGACCCTTCGGGCTACTCGCCGCGCGTCGTGCGCGACTCGGCGCGGCTGCTGGCCGACGCGGCCGAGCACTACACGTTCATTTCCAGCAGCTCCGCCTACAGGGACACGCGCGTGCCGAACGTTGACGAGGACTACCCCGTCGGTACCATCACCGAAGAGCGTCTGCGCGAGGCCGAAGCGCTCAAGCAGTCGGAGCTGACGGCGGCGCCGTTCTTCGGCGAGATATACGGGCCGCTCAAGGCTCTGTGCGAGCGCGCGGCCGAGGAGGAGATGCCCGAACGCGTCCTCCACGTCCGCGCCGGTCTCATCGTCGGCCCGCACGACTACAGCGACCGCTTCACCTACTGGCCGCGTCGCGTCGCCGAAGGCGGCGAGGTGCTCGCGCCCGGCGACCCCGAACGCCAGGTGCAGTTCATAGACGTGCGCGACCTCGCCGCGTGGATGCTGGACATGGCCGAGGCCCGCCAAACGGGCACCTTCAACGCGACCGGGCCCGACTACAAACTCACCTTCGGCCACTTCCTCGACGCGTGCAGGGGCACCACCGGGAGTGACGCGCGCTTCGTCTGGGTGGAGGAGAAGTTCATGCTCGACGCGGGGCTTCAGCAGTGGATGGAGGTTCCGCTGTGGATTGACTCGTCGGACGAGACCAACCGCCACTTCATGGGCGTGAGCGTGGAGAAGGCAGTCGCCGCCGGGCTCAACTTCCAGCCGCTCTCCGAGACCGTGCGCGACACGCTTGAGTGGGACTTGACCCGACCCGCAGACACACAGCGCCGCGCCGGCCTCGCGCGGGAGAAAGAGCGCGAAGTGCTCGACGCGTGGGCTAAACGTTAGAGCTTATTCAGGCGTTCGTCAGTGCGAGATGTATTCGTGGAGCAGTTGCAGCTCGGCGCCCTGCTCGCTGATCTCGACGCGCATGATGTCGCGCATCGAGAGCATGCCGATGAACTTGTCGCCGTCAACTACGGGGAGGTGACGGCTGCCGATGCGCTCCATGCGCTCCAGCGCTTCGTGCGGCGTGTCGGAGCAGTCGATGACCGCGCGGGGCTCGCTCATCACGTCGCGGATGGACACCTCGGCCGGGTTGAGCCGCCGGACGACGACGCGGTTGAGCAGGTCGCGCTCGGAGAAGATGCCGCAGAGCTTCCCGCCGGCATCAAGGATGCAGACGGCGCCAATCGTGCGGTCGGCCATGTACTCGGCGGCATCCTGCGCAGTCGCCGTGTCATTAACAAAGTAAGACTCGCGGTCGCAGACAACGTGCCTGATGGTAATCATATGCCTCGACTCCTCCCCATCTCGTGTGGTGCCAGAGCGCGCACATTATAGCGGGAGCGGAGGCAGGGTTAGAAGAATTTTGTTCGGGGACGTTTGTCCAACTTTTCCCATCCTTGACTACTCGAAGAGCGACCCCTGCGGCGATGGGCGGCGGAAGGTGTTCGGGCGCGAGTCGTAGGCGTGACCCTCGTCCTGGTTGAAGCCGAGGCGCGCGCAGTGGACGCGGAAGCTCTTTTCAATCACCTTCCAGTAGACCCCGTTACCCTTCATCCTGTCGCCGAACTCGCTCACGTTGAGGCGGCCGCCGCGCACTTCGCGCTGGCGGGCGAGCACGCGGTCGGCCTTCGTCGGCAGGCGCTCGCGCAGGCGCTGCTCGAAGTAGGGCGCGACGTTGCCGGGCAGGCGCAGGAGGTTGATGAAGGCTTTGCGCGCGCCCGCCTCCTTCGCGCGCTTGAGCAGTTCGGGGATGTGCGGGTCGCTGAGGCCCGGGATGACGGGCGCGATGGCGAGGCCGACGGGGACGCCGGCCTCGGCCAGCTCCTGCATCGCGCGGAAGCGCGCCGCAGGCAGAGGCGCGGTTGGCTCCAAAGCCCTGGCCGTCTCGTCGTCGGCGAAGGGGATGGAGAAGTAGACGCTGGCCGCGGCCTCGCGCGCGAGCGCCGAGAGCAAATCCTTGTCGCGCCGCACGAGCGCCGACTTGGTGACGACGCCGACGGGGTTGCGGAACTCAAGGCAGACTTCGAGGCAGCGGCGCGTCAGTTTGTAGTTGAACTCAAGCGGGATGTAGGGGTCGGACGTGAAGGAGAAGACGACCGTCTGCCCCTTCCAGGAGGGGCGCATGAACTCCTCGCGCAGCAGCTCCGCGGCACGCACCTTGGCGACGATCTTGGTCTCGAAGTCGGTGCCGGCGCCGAAGCCGAGGTACTCGTGCGTCGGGCGGCTGAAGCAGTAGCTGCACGCGTGCGTGCAGCCGCGGTAGCAGTTGATCGAGTAGTCGAAGCCCACGTCGGGGCTCTTGTTGTGCGTGATGATGCTGCGCGTCTCGGTCTCTTCGAAGACCTCGACGCGTGACTCGGGCGGCTCGCCGATCCACTCGACGCTGGTCGCCAGCCAGGGGTTCGGCGGGTTTTCGACGTAACGCATGGTGCTCCCTCGACCGACGCTTTCGGCGCGCGGCCTGCGCTGGCTCAAGTTGCCCGGCTGAGACGCGCCGCCCGGGAGCGTTCGCGGCGCGCTTACCTTCAGAGGAGAAAGTCCGTGGGCATTGTAACGACTCCGCCCTCAGCCCTTCAACCCCAGCTCGCCCGGCTCGCCCGGGTCTTGCAGGTAGGGGCCGTCGGCGTACCACTGGACGAAGAAGAGGCGATAGCCGCTCGGGTCTACGACGACGAAGTAACGTCCGCCCCAGCCGCTGTCCTCCGGCTCGCCGTAGGTCTCGATGCCGCCCGCGACGATGAAGTCGTAGAACTCGTCCACGTCCTCGACCGTGAGGAAGAAGTAGATGCCCTTGCCGCGCTTCGACATCGGGTTGGGCCGCTGCGCGATGGTCAGGCGCAGGCGGCCGACGCTGAGCGTCGTCATCGGCGGGTCGGCGTCGGGCCGGTGCTGGTCGATCTTGAAGCCAAGCCCCGTCTCGTAGAAGTCGATGGACTCTTCGAGGTTGTCCACTTCGAGGAAGAGCATTTCGAGCGACTTGATGGTCATCGTCTACACCGCCCTCAGCATGAGGTAGACGCAGTAGCCGCCGCCGACCACGCACGCCCAGAAGAAGACCTCCTGCGCCCAGACGAACCGCCGCGCCGGGTGGTTCGGCCCCACCTGCGCGCGCGCGAACGTCAAAGCGCCGTGAGCCATCAGGACGCCGAACAGCACGACGCCCACGGCGAGCAGCGCGAGCGGCCAGAGGAACATGACGTAGTGCGCCTTAACTAGAAAGAGCAGCACGAGCCCCGCGAACAGGCAGAGCCACGCGCCGACGATGCGCCCGCTGATGGGGTCGGCCCGCGCGCCGGGCGAGCTGACGGGTCGGTACGCGGCGTAAGTCGTGCGCACCCTGGGCGCGTGGCGCGCGTCGTAGTCGCGCCGGGCTTCGGCGTCGCCGAGGACGCGCCAGGCTTCGTTGACGGCCTTCATCTCCTCCTCGTCGCCCCCGCGGTCGGGGTGGTGCAGGCGCGCGAGCCGCTTGTAGCGCCGCTCGATCTCCGCGCGCGCCTCTTCGCGCCCCGCGCCCAGTGTCGCGTAATGGTCACGCTCGCCGTCAAGGCTACTCATCGCCCGGCCCAACCCTCCGATCCGCCCCAGATATTAAACCCAGCGCACACACCCGTCCACACTTTCCCTCGCCGCCCCGGCGCGTGTGCTAAGCTTTAGCGAAAGGGGAAGGCTTATGGCGTTGAGTTTCACACCGGGCGACGACCTTGTGTTCCAGATGGAGAGCGGGTTCGGGCTTCTGCGCGTGCTCGGCTCGGAGGGCGAGGGGCACGGTGCGGTCTGGCACGTCCTCGTCTACCACGACTTCTACCCGGACGTGGAGTCGGCCGAGGCGGCCCTCGCGGGCGGGCACCCGCTCGCCGTGCGCGAGCCGCACATCGCGCTCACCGAACACGCCTTCGAGAAGACGCCGGCCGCCCGCCTCACCAACCGCCCCGTCGCCGACGAAGAGCTTGAACCGCTCCGCCGCTGGCGTTGCGACGGCGGCGCCGTCCACGACCGCTCGCTCCTCCTCATGCTCGGGATGAGGTGAAAAGCAGATGGGCGTAGGCGGTTAGGGTTGAGCCCCGAAGGGGCGGCATGTTTATAGCTCAAGACTGATGTTAACTGTTCGAGCCCCGTCAGGGGCGGCATCTGCATGCCGCCCCTGACGGGGCTCGGGCTCAATTAATCCGCGCTTGCTATAAACATGCCGCCCCTCCGGGGGCTTCCCGCATGGCCTTTAACTGCCTACTGCCTACTGCTTTTAATTACTCCCGAACCTCTGACGGTATTCGTTTGAAGAGATAAAGGCTTTGACCATCTCGGCGCGGATGTAGTCGCCGTCGAAGGCGTTGAGCTTCGAGAGCCAGAAGTTGAAGCCCTCGGCGTCCGGGTCGCGCCTGAGATAACCGAAGTACTGCATCAGCACGAAGGCGCGGCGGAATTCGGCCTGCCTCAACTCGTCGAACTCGGCCACGATGCGGAAGACCTGCGCGCGCGTCAGGACATGGTCGTCCAGCGCCTTCGTCAGCACGTCCTGCCTGAAGCGCTGCACGGGTATCTGCGCGCGTATCTCGCCGTCGGGGTTGTTCTGCGTGTGCACGTCTACGTAGAGACGGCCGCCGAAGAGGTCATTCAACTGCTCCTGCGTGAAGGTGAAATGGAAGTCCGCGAACTCGCCCGCGGGCAGCGTGACGATGGCGGGCGCGCCCGCGCCGGCCATCGCCGGGCCGTGGATGTGGACGGCCGTCACGGGGCTCGATAGGTCGTCGAGGGAGAGCGAGACGGTCGCCTCGCGGCTGCCCCCTGAGGACGGTCGGGTCAGGACGAAGAGGCCCGCGGCCGTCGAGGCGCCGGGCGGCACCTGCTGCGCCGCGTCAAGCCGCGCGACGTGGACGTTGCCGACCGTCGCGTTCAGGTCGTTCGAGACGAGCAAGGCGCTGACGAACTGGTCGTTGGTCATCGCGCCGTACTTCGAGACGAACTCGGGGCGCGCGACGAACTCGTCGAAGTAGGCACGCCGGTTGGCTTCGAGCACGGCCTCGGCGCCGGGCTGGCCGAAGGCGTAGCCGCGCTGGAGCGCCTGCCCCTCGCGCACGAAGTCTGCGTAACGGACGGGCACCCGCGGGTCTGTCGTCGCGTTGCCGAAGGCCGCGCGGTTGGCGAGGTACGCGAGCAATCCCGTGCGCTGGAACTCGATGGAGAGGAAGAAGGCCGCGCTGACGTTCACCCGCTTTACCTCGCGGCACAACGCGTCGGCGCCGCACCCCTCGATCTCGCTCGTCCAGAACTGGAAGCCCGAGGCGTCCGGCTCGCGGTTGAGGAAGTCGTGGTAGTGCTGGCGCACGAAGAACTGCGAGTCGTCAACGGGGTTCGTGGGCGAGTTCGCCGCGTCGTTATCGACGATCTTCAGGACGGCGTTCGGCGGGTCGGCTACAGCGTCGCCGCCCGGCAGTTGTTCGAGCAGGAGGCCGACGGTCTCGTCCCCTTCCTTCAGCCCGTCGTCCGTGACGAGCACAACGAAGCTCTTCACGGTCTCGCCCGGCGCGAAGTTCAGCACTCCGCTCGCGGTCGTGTAGTCGCTGCGCTCGCTCGCGCTGCCGTCGTAGGTCTTATACCTGATGGCGGCGGCGGCCGTGGTGTCGCCGCTGCGCTCAACCCTGATGGTGTCGAAGCCGGCGCCCTCGCTCACCACGAAATTATCGGCCACGAACCGCACGACGGAGGTCGGGCGGTCGTAGACTTCATAGACCGCGCCGTTCGAGAGCGAGACGACGTAGAGCGTGCCCTTCGACGGCTCGGTGCGGATGTCGGTCGTGATGCCGAAGTCGCGGCCGACGACGAGGCTCTCGCTCTCCGAGAGGTCGAACTTGTCGGAGTTGTCGGCCACCTTGTCGGCGAGGCGCGAGTCGTTCGTCGCAAGGGTCTTGCGGTCGCCGCTCAGGTCGAAGCGCATGAGGTAGCCGCCCAGGAGCGTCGTGCGCGAGGCGCCGACGAAGAGGTCGCCCGCGTACTGCGTGCCCAGACCCGACCCCGCGAACCCGACGGGCGAGGGCGCGACGGCGTACTTCCAACTGAACTCCGGCTCGGTGTACTTCGAGCCCGGCAGTTGGTAGAGGCGCGCGAGCGCCTGCGCCGCCGTGTCGGCGATGTTCGAGGGCGGCCAGCGATTCTGTTGCAGGCTGTTGCCGCGCGCGACCTCGATTGACTTGAACTCCGCGATGCGCGACGAAGGGCCCATCAACTGCGCCCAGCCGCCGTTGAAGCCCGACTCGACACGATTGATCTCGTCGAAGGCGTCGTCGCCATTCTCCTGCGTCCAGAGGAAGCCGCCGACCGGGTCGAAGTCCATCCCGAAGGAGTTGCGCACGCCGTAGGCGTAGAGCCGACGGATGTTGTCCACGATGGGGCCGCCCTGCACCGTCGGGATTTGCGCGTAGGGATTATCGACCGGCGTCGTGCCGTCGTCGTTGAGGCGGAAGATGGCGCCCGTGGCGTGCGCGTCGTCGGGTTCGGGGCCGCCGAACTCGTCGTCCTGCACGAGCGGCGGGTTAGTCGGGCACGTCGTGGTCGGCCCGCACGGGAGGTTCTGGAAGAAGCCGCGTCGGCCCACGTCGCCGACCAGCACGTAGAGCTTACTGTCGGGGCCGAAGCGCAGGACGCCGCCGTTGTGGTTGCCGCGCGGGGGCTGCCCCGCGTCGGTCTGTAAGGCGCGCAGACGTAACAGCGTGCGGTCGAAGAAGAGGGACGGGCCCGCCATGACGTAACGGTCAACGCGGTTGCCTAAGAGCGGCACCGCCTCGATGGCGGTCGTGTCCTGACCAGTCGTGCTCTCCGTCCAGTAGAGGTAGACGAAGCCGTTGGAGGCGAAATTCGGGTGCAGCGCGATGCCGAGCAGCCCGCGCTCCGAGGCGGAGTTGACGGGCAGGTCGAGCGCCACGCCCTGCGTCACGCCGTCCTTCACGCGCACGACGCGCCCCGTCGCCCTCTCAAGCACGAGGAACTCTTTCGGGCCGATGAAGGCCAGCGCGGTCGGCTGGTCGAGCCCCGAGACGACCGTGCGCACGCCGAGGCCCGGCACCGTCATCGAAGGCGAGCCCGACTGCGCCGTCACGCCGAGCGCGAACTGCACGGTGTTGTTCGACGGGAACGGGTCGTGCTCGACGGCGTCAACGGTGGTCGTCGTGTTGATGACGCCCGCGTTCGCCGTGCGGAGGGTGAAGTCAACGGTAATGCTCTGCCCCGCGGGGAGCGCGTCGAGCGTGCAGTCGTATCCGAGGTTCGCCCCGGCGGGCCCGAGCAGGCATTTGTCGCCGTTCGCGCCCTCGGTGAAGGTCGCGAAATTGTTCGGCATGATGACGATCAGGCGCACCGCCTGCGCCGCGGCCGGGCCGTTATTGGTGACGTTGAACGTGTACCTGATGTCGGCGTTCGTCTGCGCCGGGTTCGGCGAGACGGTCTGCGTGACGGCGAGGTCTGCGTCCGTCTGCGCGGCGACGTTCAGTCCCGCTTGCGCGGTGTGTGTGAGCGCGCCGCTCTCGGCGTTGACGTTGAAAGTGTTCGGGCCGGTCGTCGTCGAGCCCGAGGTGCTGACGGTGAGCGTGGAGGTCTGAGGCGTCGCGCCGCTCAGGTTGACGGAGGCCGGCTGGAAGTTGGCGGTCGCGCCGGCCGGCAACCCCGAGGCCGAGAGGGTGACGGTGCCCGTGAAGCCGTTGAGCGGCGTGACGGTCACGTCGTAGGTCGCGTCGGAGCCGCGCACGACCGTGCGCGAGGCGGGCGAGACGCTGATGCTGAAATCCGGCGTGGGGGGCGTGAAAGTTGACGCCGCGAAAGTGAAATAGACGTTATCGCCCGAGTTGTTACCGTCGCCGTTGGCCTGGTTGCCCGCGACGTAGAAGGTGACCGGCCCCACGTCCTCGGCCGGCGCCGTCCAGCGGAACGTCCAACTCGCCCCGTTGCGCTGGCCGAAGAAAGTCCCCGCCGAAGTGTGTTCGACGTACTGGCGGCTGGGGAACGGGCCCTGGTTATTGAGCACCTGCGTCAGGTTGTCGAGCGGCTCAAGCGTCCCGGCCTTCTCATCGGCCGGGTCGAGCGCCGTGAGCTGGAAGCCCCAGCGGGTGCGCGTCTGGTCGGCGTTCGCGTGCGTGACGGTGATGTTGTATGAACGGCCGGGCTCATAAGATTGCGGGACGGCAAGTGTCAACTGACCCGTCCCGGCGCTTTCGACGACGTGGCATTCGGCACAGGCTTCCGGCTCCTCGCCCGGCGCGCGCGTGTAGCCCGCGGGCGGCCCCGCCGAGAACGCGTGGACGCCGCGGTTCGCGGGATTGTCGGTGAAGAAGAGGACGACGCCGACGGCGGCGAACAGAAGAATGGCGAGGATTTTGAGCTTGACCATGTTCGAAGTCGTCAGCGTGATTCAAGAACGCTCAACCGGCGAAAAGAAGAGCCCGACGACACGGCCGCCGGGCTGCAAAGAACTCGTCCAACCAGACACCCCGTCTTACCTCACATCATAAAGTTGAGGTTGGGCGACGGGAAGCGGCCGATGAGCGGGAAGACCGCCGGCAGGTCGCTTGTCGAGAGGCCATACCAGGTGGCGAGCGTCGCCGCGTACTGTTCGACCGAAGTGGTCGGAATCCAGCGCCCGCGCGGGTTCGCGCCGCCGTCGGTGTCGTCCGGCCCGCCGAGGGCGAGCGTCGGGTAGGCGCCGTAAATCCTGTTGCCGTTCACCGCGCCGCCCATAATCAAGTGGTGATTGCCCCACGCGTGGTCGCTGCCGACCGCGTTGCCGGAGCCCGCGGGCTGGAAGGTGCGCCCGAAGTCCGAGAGCGTGAAGCTCGTGACGTTGTTCTGCACGCCCAGCTCGACCGTCGCGTTATAGAAGGCGTTCATCGCCTGGCTGACCTGTTGCAGGAGGGCGTCCTGCCCGCCGAGGGTGGCCGGGTGCTGGTTCGAGTGTGTGTCGAAGCCGCCGATCTGGGCGAAGAAAATCTGGCGCTTCATGTTGATGCCCGCGACCGGGTCGGTGACCGCCTTGATGACGCGCGCGATCTGCAAGAGCTGACGGCCGAGCGACGTGTTCGGAAAAACTGTCGTCAGCGCAGGGTTGACGCTGGCGAGCGCCGCGCGCGTCTGCAAGGCGCTCGAACGCGTGTCGCTCGCGGCCTTGACGAGCTTGAAGTTGTTGTCGTGGTTGCGCAGCTCGTCGAAGGACGTGCGGCGCGAAGCCTGCTCGCTCGCCGTGCCGGTCATCGTGAGCGGCAGCACGGCGTTGAGCGCCGTGTTCGAGTCGCCGATGGCGAGCTGCCGCGTGTCGGCTCCCGTCAGCAGCAGGTTAATACCCGCGATGGAAACGTTCTGCGGGAACGTCGCCGCGCCGTTGAGCGTCCCGGTTCGGTCGGCCACGCGGCCGCCCCAGCCGGTCTGGCTGACGCTGTTCGCAATCGCCGTCTGGAAGAGGCTGACCTGATCGGAGTGCGAGAAGAGCTGAAGCGGCCTCTTGCCCGTCCCGTTCTGATAGGTCGTCCGCGAGATGGGCTCGGCCAGCGGCCCGTTGTTGCAGAGCACGGCGACACGCCCCTGCGAGAAGAGCGACTGCATCTCCGGCATGCTCGGGTTGAAGCCGTAAGGGCCGCCGCCCGCGGGGTTGACCTGAAGAAGAGACGGCCGCGGAATAGCCAGACCGGCGGCACCCCGCGCGTTGGAATACGCGGTGTACTGGTCGAGCGAGACGAACATGTTATTGCCGTCGTTGCCGCCGTTGAGAAAGATGCAGACGAGCGCCTTGTAGTCGGTGGCCGCCTGCGGCGTGAGCGCGTTGACGATGCTGAAACTCTCGACGCTCGAAGCCAGTGCCATGCCGCCGAGGGCGCAGACGGAGTTGCGGAGGAAGTCCCTGCGTGTCGTTGCCATTGTCTTTATCTCTGGATGTCGTACTGCGATGAGGTCGCCACAAGGTAGACGGCCACCTGAGCCCGCTTGCGCGCGAAGTTCGCGTCCGAGGTCGGGATTGCGTTCATCGCGTTGACAATCGAGTTACGCACCTGCGCGGACATTGTGCCGTGGAGCAGGAGCGCGTTGAGTTGGTCAACGACGGCACCGGGGTTGGTCGCCATCGCTTCGAGATTCGCCAGGTCGAGCGAGGTGCCGCGCGGGCGGTCGGTGTTCGTGCCGGTCGTCGCCGTGATGCCCGCATAGACGAACGAGTTGACGACGTTCGCGCGCCGGAGCGTGGTCGCCGTCGAGAGAATGCCGAACGCGGGGCCGAGAATCTGCGTCCCCGGCACTTCGTAGTCGGGCTGGTAGTAGCTGAAGACGGTCGCCGGACGGAAGAGGTCTTGGCTGAGCTGGACGGAAACGTCGCCGCCGGACAGGCCCCCGCGGTTGGCGATCACGCCGTCGCTCGTCGAGGTCTTGTCGAACGATTTGACGTTGTTGGCGCGCAGGATGCCGTTGACGTACTGCATCGGCTCGCGCAGCTTGCCGTAGTTCGGGTCGGTCTTCACGTCACCGCGTGCTTCGGGGTCGAGCAGGATGGCCTGCACGACTGCCTTCATGTTGCCGCGCACGTTCAAACAGGCTTCTGCGTAGAGCGCGTCACAGTCGTTGTTGAAAACGCGCGCGACGCGCGCGACATAGGCCGGCGAGGGGTTGCTCGTCACGAGGTGCTGGATGAGCTGTCGGCCGATGAAGGGACCGACGTTCGGATGGTTGAAGATGTTGTCAAGGGCTAAGGTCATGTCTGACTGCGCGCAGGCGATGTTCACCGCCCCGCTCGTATTGGCACAGTCAGGCGTCACCACGCCGTTCAAGAGAGTCTTCGGGTCGAAGTCGTGGCTGGTGCCCCCACGTGGCACCATCGGGTCGCGGTAGTTCGTGACGCCCGTCGAGATCGCGGCGGCGAGGTTCCACCCCGTCAGGACGCGCGTGAATTCGTTGACGGTCGTCTGTGTGTAGGACGGCAGGGGGAAGCCCTGCGCGTCGAGCTTCGGCGTGCCGTCGAGGTTCAGCTCGTTCACACCGATGGAGAAGAGTTGCAGGATTTCGCGAGGGTAGTTTTCGTTCGGGCTGGTTCTCGTGCTGAGGCGCATGTCGAGATACTCGCCCATCCCCGGATTGAGAGTGATGTCCTGCAAGAGCGTGCGGTAGCTGCCGAACGCGCCGCGGTCTAGAATCTGCAAATAGTTGGTCATCCAGCTCGGCCGGCTGACCTCGCTGTTGGCCGACACGACGAGAATCTGGTGCAAGGCGAAGGCCACGCGCTGCCGCAACTGATCCTGCCCGTACAGCGCGTTCGTGAAGAACGTCCGCTGCACCGGATACATGCTGTAGTGGTCGCGCAGGCAGTCGGCCTGCGTCGTCCCCGCGGGGCATTGCTGGTTCGCATCGTCGAGCGGGAAGGTCAGGCTCGGATAGTCTGCGTTCGCGGCGGGGACGAGGAACGGCGCGTTGAGCTGTTCGTTGACGTAAGCGCGGATGCCGATGGACTTGACGCGCGCGACCTCCGCCGAGGTCGGCCCCCAGGAGGACTGTTCGAGCAGGCGCACCACGTCCGCGTCGTTCGACTCGTTCGGGCCGTAAGCTTTCGGCGTGGGCGTCGGCGTGGGCGCGGGCGGCGTGGCGGGGGCGGGCGAGACGAACTCGGTCGAGGGGTCTGCGGCCGGCCCGGGGCCGCTCTGCCCGATGGCGATGCGGACGCGGTTCGAGCCGAGGCCGTGGAGGTTGATGCGGACGAGCACGTCGCCGAGCGTGTCGGTCATCGCCTCGTCCAAACGGAGCGTGACGGCGTAGAGCCATTGCTGCTCGACTTCGGTCGGCACCTGTCGAGAGGGGTCGCCCGGCAGAGGCAGGAGTTGCACGTACTTCGGCCTCGACAGCGCCTCGACCTTGAGCGGGTAGAGGCGGCCCGAGGCGTCCTGCGCGTCGGCGGTCAGCGCGTTCGCGCCCTCGCCCGCGAGCAGCGGGAGGTTGAAGGCGAAGAGCATGACGCGCGTCTGCTGGTCGCGTGTGTTCGACTTGTCGGCGTTCCAGTTGACCCCGGAGACGACCGGGAAAGGCTCCGAGCGGAAGGTGACGGCCTCGTAGGCGACGGCGCGCGTCGTCTGCCCCGTCCCTTCGGTGAGGAGCACGGGGCTGCCCGCCGGCAAGCCCTGCGCGCCCGCGGCCGTCGCCAGTGCCGAAAGACATACGACGGCGCAGAGCCAGCGCGCGGCGCGCGCATAAGCGCGGGGGAAAAGTTGCTCTGTCATAAGACTATGGCCTGAAGGGCTGAACTAAAGCTATGAGGGTTATTCAACTGCGTCGGGGCGGAACGGGGTAGGCATGGCCGCCCACGTTTTAGGCACAAAAAAATATAGCACAGCGCGCCGCGCGCCAACAATCAACAAATCGGTTGCCGCCTCGGCCTGGAGCGTTAGACGGGAGCCGGTTCGTTTCGGTCGGGAATATTTCGGAGTGTTCGGCGCGGAAGGTGTTAACTCTTCTGACTCAGGTCTTCGTCGGCGGTCTTCTCGTCGCCCTCGGCCTTGCCGGGGGTGCGGCCGGGGTCACCCGTCCGCTCCTTGTTGCCGCCGGGCGCGGTCGTCGAGTCGTGCCCGATGAGCTGGTCGTCGTCCTCTGTCTCGTCTGCCATTTTATTCTCCTTGAATTAGCAGGCAGATGGCAGTTACAAGCCCCGCTGTCGAGCAGTTTGGGTTAACCCCTGAACTCTCTTAACGCGGGCCGACTGCCCACTGCCATCTGCCAACTGCCTACTCGCTTACTTTCCAGCCGAAGCCCCGCGGCCGGCGGACTGGTTGTCGGCCGAAGCACCCTGAGTGCCTTCCATGATCTCTTTGAAGCGCGCGAGGTCTTCCTCGATCTGACGCTGCGGGTTCTCGCCGAAGAGGCGCGCGACCAGCGAGCCGAGCTTGCCGCCCGGCGGGTCGTACTTGAGGTTGACGCGGACGTTCGTCGCGCCGTCGCCCGCGGCCTCGAAGTGGACGCTGCCGGCGCTCGCCACCTGTGAGCCTTCGAGCGTGCGCCAGGCGATCATCTCGCCCTCCTTCTCGTTGTAGACCTCTGCGTCCCACTCGACGGTCGTCCCGCCCGGCGCCTTCGCCACCCAGTGCGAGCGGTTGCCGCCGAAACGCTTCACAGACTCAAGGTGGTTCATGAAGCGCGGCAGGTTCTCGAAGTTGCGCCAGAAGCCGTACAACTCCTCGGGCGCGCGGTTGATGAGGACGCTGTGCTCGACCTTCGTCCCGCGGTCGCCCGGCACCGAGACGTTCTCGCTGTTGCGTAAGCCCTCGCCCCCGGCGCTGTTGAAGTTCATCGCGTCGTAGACGTTGCAGTGGCCCGTCACGCCGCGCTGGACGAGCGCCGCGCCCACGAGCGCCAGCGCGATGCCGCCGAGGCTGCCGCGCGTGACGCCGTAGAGCGCCAGCGCGCCGCCGCCGACGGCCGACGCCCAGCGCTCGACCTGCCCGACGTTGACGGACGTGGATGAGGTTGCGGGCGCCGCGCCGGTCAGTTCCGACACGTCATGCCCGACCGCGGTCAGTCTCTCTTCGATTGTTGCCATCTCTTACTTCTCCTCTTGTCCTCTTGAAAACGTTTTCCGGACACCCCGGCCGCCGGACGGAACTCGGCCTGTCCGGAAACGGCTCGTCAAAATTGCTTTTCAACATCAGTCCATCAAACGACGTGCCGCGCGCCGCGTGTCGGTACGGCGCGCGTGTCGAAAACTGTTAAAGTTTTCCCTTCCAGCGCCCGTGGGTTGGGGGTGCGGCCGCGCGTCTTAAGGGTTGAGAGTGATGTTGGAGCCTTCGGAAATTCCACGCGCCGGGGAGTCGAGAGAGGTGTCGCACGAGGACGTGTTCCTCGCGCGCTACGGGCCCTTGCGCTCGTGGGCGCTGCGGCTGACGGGCGGAGACGCCGCGCGCGCCGAAGACCTCGTCCACGACGCCTTCGTCCAGTTCACCTTCGCCCGCCCCGACCTCGCGCGCGTCCAGAACCTTGACGGCTATCTCTACCAGATGTTGCGCAACCTGAACATTTCGCAGATGAGGAGGGCCAACCGGAGGCGCGGCGATGAGCCCGCGGTTTTCGAGTACGACTCGGCCGAATTCGTGCTGCGCGCGGCCGACCCGCGCGACCTCATCCGCGTGCAGGACGACCTGCGCCAGGTCTGCCACTACGCCTGCGTCCGCAAGGAGTCCTCGAAGGCCGGCAGCGTCCTCATCCTGCGCTTCATGCACGGCTACTACCCCGCTGAGATCGCGCGTTTCACCGGCTCGACGCGCGAGGCCGTCGAAGAGCGCCTGCGGGTCGCGCGCAGCGAGGTGCGGCAGTACGTGAAAGACCCCGAGAGTCTGCGCTTCATCAACAAGGAGCGCGGGCGTCGCGCGGCCCCGACCGGCTACGCGCAGACGCCCGAGGAGCTTCTGCGCGACCTGCGCGGGCGCGTCTTCGACTCGCGCCGCGGCGAGTGCCCCGAGGGCGAACGTCTCTTAAAAATCTACGACGCGAAGGGCGGGCCCGACTGCGCGACGCTCGCGCATCTGGTGAGCTGCCCGCGCTGCATCGACGAGGTCAACAACCTGCACGACCTGCCTCTGCTCTCCGAACGCTTCCCCGTGGACTCGCTCGGCGCGGAGCCGCGTCGCAAGGGCGGCGGCGGCGGTGACGACGGTGACGACGACGGCCCGAGCGGCGAAGGCGGCGGCGGCGGCGCGACGGCCGAAGAGACTCTGCGTTGCAAGCGGCGCGCGCGCGAGGTCTTCGAGCACAGGCCGCGCGAGTTGTGCGTCTCGGTCAACGGCCGAACGTTGGGCGCGCAGAAGGTTGGCTCAATCGTCAACGAGCAGAAGCTCAACGTCGGCGCGGGCGAAGAGGTCAGCTTCGTCGAGGTCTTCAGCGAGCAGGACGTGCGTTTGCTTTACCTCGACCCTTCGATCTGGCCCGCCGAATCGGACGGCGCATGCGTCGTGAGCGTGGGACTGAGCGACCGCCGCACGCTCGAAGCGCGGCTCAGCTACGTGGACTCCGCGCCGACCGTGCAGGTCGTCTACCGCGACCCGCTCATGGCCTTCGCGCCGTCCGCGCGGACGGCCTTCGACGACGAGTTCGGGACGGCAGTCGAAGATGACAGCCGGACTGATAGCAATCGCGGTCGCTTCCTGCCGCACGTCGCGGCGGCGTGGCGCGGATTCTCGAAGTTCCTGGGGCGTATCGCAAGCCCGTTCGCGGTGCTCCGCCCCGGCGCGGTGGCCGCCGTCGTGGCGTTGCTGGTCGTCGCGGCGCTGCTCTTCACGAAGCTGTACGTGCCGCCCGTCTCAGCGGCGGAGCTGCTGCGGCGCGCGGCCGCGGCGGAAGAGTCGAACGCGCTGAGCACCGGGCAGGTGCAGCACCGCACGGTCTTCGTCGAGGAGGCGCGGGCCGACGGCCGCGGCGCCGTCACGCGCAGGAGGGTCGAGACGTGGCAGGGCGGCGCGAGCGGCATCCGGCTGCGCCGTCTCTACGACGAGCAGGGCCGCCTGGTCGCGGGCGAGTGGACGAAGTCGGACGGCACACGAACTCTCTACCGGCGCGGCGCGGCGCCTGCGGAGTCGGGCACGATTGCGCCCGCCGAACTCCTCTCGACGGGCGAGGTCTGGCGCATAGACCCTTCGGCCGCGAGCTTCAAGGCGCTGGCCGCGGGCGAGGAAGGGTTGAAGGTTGATGACAAGTTAGGGGCCTACGTCGTCGGGCGCGAGACGACGGCCGAGGGCGACGGCCTGCGCGGCGCGACGCTCTGGCTCAACAAGTCAGACCTGCACGCCTTCCGCATGACGCTCGTCGTGCGCCGCGGCGGCGACTCGGTCGAGTACCGGCTCATCGAGGGCGGGCTTGAACGCAGGCGCGCCGAAGAGGTGCCTTCGGGCGTCTACCAGCTCGAACCCGAACTGCTCGACGCGACACGCGCGGCGCAGGGTGAGAACGAGGTTTTGAAGCCGCAGGGCGGCGAGACAACTCAACACACGGCCGTCGCCACTAAACACGCCTCCGTCGCCTCCGCGGAGTTGGAGGTCGAGGTGGCGTACCTCCTCAACCGCATCAAAGCGAATCTCGGCGAGCAGGTCAGCATGGGGCGCACCACAGGAGGAGCCCTGCGCGTGGAGGCGCTCGTCGAGTCCGAGGGGCGCAAGGAGACAATCCTGCGCGCCCTCGGCCCAGTTCTGAACAACCCCGCGGTCGTCGTGGACGTGGCGACGGTCGCGGAGGCGCTGGCGCGGCGCGAGCGCGAACGCGCCGCCGGTCAGGACAGACTGACCGAGCGCGAGGTCGTCGTAGGCGCCGGTCGCATCCCCGCCGACGCGGAGCTGCGCGCGCACTTCGCCGCACGGCTCGCCGACGGCGAGCGCGTGGACGCCGCCATCAAGCAGTTCGCCGCGCGCGCCATGAACCACTCGCGGCAGGCGCTGCTGCACGCCTCTGCGTTGCAGAAGATGGCCGGGCGCTTCACGCCCGAAGAGGTTCGCGCGCTCGACGCGGACGCGCGCGCCAAGTGGGTCTCGATGGTGCGCGAGCACGCGGGCTCGTACCGGCGCGAGGTCGCGGCGCTGCGCACACAACTCTCGGCGGTCTTCGGCGCACAGGGCTCGGGCGAGGGCGCGCGCGGCGCAACACCCAAGCAGTCGGCCGAGCGACTGCTCCAGTTGAGCTACGCGCAGGACGGCGCCGTCCGCTCGGCCTTCACCATCTCGGAGGGCGCGGGGTCGGCGGCCGCGATCAAGTCGGCGCAGTTCTGGCGGCAGCTCTCGGCCTCCGAACGGCTCGCGTCCGACATCGAGCAGGCGTACGAACATTGATTAGAGAGCGGTCACTACCACCCGCGGTAGCAGGTGGGTCTTTCGATGACGGCTTGGTGATTGATGAGAGCCGCACTGTCATCAATCATCCGGCCTGCCACGCGCCCACCCGCTACCGCGGGGGGTACTGACCCGGTAGCAGAATGACGGGTAAGACGAACAAATGGGTCGGCCTTGCGGCGCGGGCGTTGGTGCTCGCGGCACTCTCGCTGCTCGTCCCGGCGGCGCGCGCGCAGTCGCCCGCGGCGACGCTCGGCGGGACGGTGTTGGATGAGAACGGCGCGGTCGTGCCCGCGGTCGAGATCACCGTGCTCAACCTGAGCACGGCCGTGCAGCGGCACGCGTTGACGGGCGGCGAGGGCGCCTTCGTCGTCCCGCTGCTGCCGCCCGGACGCTACACCCTGACGGCGCAGCGCGAGGGGTTCGCCACGCTCGAAGTCAGGAACATCACGCTCAACGTCGGCGACCGGCAGGCGCTCCGCATCATCCTGCACATCGGCGAGGTCGGCGAGTCGGTCACCGTCATCGACGCGCTCAGCTCCGGCGTCGAGCGCTCGGCGTCCAGCTCCGTCAGCACCGTCGTCAACCGGCAGTTCATCGAGAACCTGCCCTTGAACGGGCGCAGCTTTCAATCTCTGTTTGAACTCGCGCCCGGGGCCGTGCTCACACGCACGAGCTTCAACGAGCAGGGTCAGTTCTCCGTCAACGGCCAGCGCGCCAACGCCAACTACTTCATTGTTGACGGCGTCTCGGCGAACGTCGGCGTCAGCGCGGGCGCGTCGCCGGGTCAGTCCGCTTCCGGGGGACTGCCGGCGCTCACCGTGCTCGGCGGCGCGAACAACCTAGTCTCGCTCGACGCGCTCGAAGAGTTCCGCCTGATGACCTCGTCTTACGCGCCCGAGTTCGGGCGCACGCCCGGGGCGCAGGTCGCCATCGCCACGCGCTCGGGGACGAACGAGCTGCACGGCTCGGCCTTCGAGTACTTCCGCGGCGGCGCGCTCGACGCCAACGACTGGTTCGCCAACAGCCGCGGCCTCGCGCGACCCGCCATCCGCCAGCACGACTTCGGCGCGACGCTCGGCGGCCCCGTCCGAGCCAACCGCGCCTTCTTCTTCGCCTCCTACGAGGGCATGCGCCTGCGCCAGCCGCAGTTCGCGCTGACCGACGTGCCCTCGCTCGCCTCGCGCGCCGCGGCGCCCGCGCCGGTGCGGCCGCTGCTGAACGCCTTCCCGCGCCCGAACGGCGCAGACCTCGGCAACGGCTTCGCGGAGTTCGCCGCCAGCTACACAGACCCCTCGCGCTTCGACGCGGCGAGCCTCCGCCTCGACTTCGTCGTCAACGAATGGCTCACGGCCTTCACGCGCTACGCCAACTCGCCCTCGCGCACGTCGCAGCGCGGCGGCGTCGGCACGCCCGGGCAGTCGGGACAGAGCCTCAACACCGTCAACCGCACCGCGCTCGACACGCAGACGTTGACGGCGGGCACGACCGCCGCCTTGAGCCCACGCGTGACGGGCGACCTCCGCTTCAACTGGAGCCGCGCGCGCGGCGAGACAGAGTTGCTGCTCGACGACTTCGGCGGCGCGACCCCGCCCGCCGCCTCGCTCCTCTTCCCGCCGTTCGCGCAAGCCTTGACCTCGGGCTTTCAGGTCACTCTGCGCGGCGGGATCAACGCGGGCTTCAGCACGGGGAAGAACGTTGACAACCTTCAACGACAGCTCAACTTCGTCGGCAACGTCTCGTTCGTCCACTCCGGCCACGAGCTGAAAGTCGGCTTCGACTATCGCCGCCTCGCGCCCGTCTACGGCCCGCTCAACTACGCGCAGACGGTCATCTTCGGCGACGCGACGACGAACGGCGTCAACGCGGCCGCCGGGACGGGTCGCGCCTTCCAGGTCAAGGTCACGGCCGACGCCGAGCCGCGCGAGCCGGTCTTCACGAACTTCTCGCTCTACGCGCAGGACGCGGCGCGCGTGACGCCTTACCTGACGGTCGTCTATGGCCTGCGCTGGGAGCTGAACCCGCCGCCCGCCGAGCGCAACGGCAACCACCCGGCCGTCTTCAGCGGGTTCGAGCCCGGCGAAGGTTTCAACTTCGGCGGCAACGTCGGCGGCCGCGACCGCGTCATCACGCTGCTCCCGCGCGGCACTCCGCTCTGGCGCACGACCTATCACAACTTCGCGCCGCGCGCGGGCGCGGCCTTCCTGCTCTCGCCCGAGCGCGGCACGACCCTGCGCGGCGGCATCGGCATCTTCTACGACCTCGGCTCGGGTCAGGCCGCGCAGGCGTTCGGCAGCGTCTTCCCTTACGCGCGCGAACGTCTGCTCTCGAACATCCCGTTCCCGCTCGACCCGGCGCAGGCCGAGCCGCCGCCGCTCAGCTTCGACCCGCCCTTCGGCACGGTCTACGCCTTCTCGCCTTCCTTAAAACTGCCGCTGACGGTGCAGTGGAGCGCGGCCGTCGAACAGCCGCTCGGCGCGGGGCGGTCGCTCTCGGTCTCTTACGTCGGCGCGGCGGGGCGGCGGCTGCTGCGCCAGACGGCGATGCTCCAACCGAGCCCGAACTTCTCGGTCATGCGCATCCTGAGCAACACCAGCTCGTCCGACTACCACGCGCTCCAGACGGTCTACGCGCGCCGGCTCTCGCGTGGGTTGCAGGCGCACGTCGCCTACACGTGGTCGCACTCGATTGACGACGACTCGGACGACTCGGCCAGCGGCCTGCTCATCGTCGGCACCTTCAACACGCGCACCGAGCGCGGCCCCTCGACCTTCGACGTGCGCCACTCCCTGAGCGGCGCGTTCAGCTACGACCTTCCGGGCCCCGCGCGCACGGGGGCATCCGCGGCGCTGCTGCGCGACTGGTCGCTCGACGCCATCTTCCGCGCGCGCACCGCCACGCCCATCAACATCATCCAGACGACCGGCGTCTTCACCGGCGACCTCGTCGAGGCGCTACGACCCGACCTCGTCGGCGGCGTCCCCGTCTACCTCGAAGACCCGCACGCGCCGGGCGGCTGGCGACTCAATCCGGGTGCCTTCCGGGCGGTCGTCGGCCGTCAGGGCTCGCTCGGCCGCAACGCCCTGCGCGGCTTCGGGCTCTCGCAGTTAGACCTCGCCGTTCGACGCCAGTTCGTCCTGGGCGAGACGGCGCGGCTGCAAGTCCGCGCGGAGTTCTTCAACGTCTTCAACCACCCTAACTTCGGCGACCCCGTCGGCGACTTGAACAACCGCCTCTTCGGGCAGAGCGTGCAGACCCTTGCGCGCAGCCTCGGCACGGGCGGCGTCAACGGCGGCCTGAGCCCGCTCTATCAGGTCGGCGGCCCGCGCTCCGTCCAACTCGCGCTGCGGTTCAGTTTCTGACGAACCCTTTAAAGGAATCATTCAATGACGAGGACACACTCTCCTTACGGCGCAACGCTCACGGCCTCTCTCCTGTCGCTCACGCTGCTCCTCGGCATGGTGCCGCAGCACGCGCGCGCCGTCGAGACTCCTCGCGCGAAGCCCGCGCCGGTGCGCCCGAACACGCGAGACACAAAGAAGGAAGTTAAGAGCTCGTTCGCGCAGTTACCTTCGGTCTTCGAGGAGAACGCGGGGCAGGCCGGCGGGCGCGTGAGGTTCCTCTCGCGCGGCGCGCGCCACACGCTCGCGCTCGGGGCCGGAGGGGTTACGCTCGCCCTTCGGAAGGGCGGCGGGAAGGCGGGCTCCGGCGCCGTGTCGTCGGTCAGGGCGCCTGGGGAGAACGCCCGCGGGCGGCTCGCGCCGGAGCCCTCCTATCAACTCGTCAACATGAGGTTCGTCGGCGCGAACCCGCGCCCCGAGATGGCGGGCGAGAATGCGCTCGAGGGCAAGGTCAACTACTTCGTCGGCCGCGACGCCTCGAAATGGCGCACCGGCGTCAGGACGTTCGCGGGCGTCCGCTACCGCGAACTCTACCCCGGCATAGACCTCGTCTTCCACGGCGGCGACGGCGGCGGCCGCCTCGAATACGACTTCGTGCTCGCCCCCGGCGCCGACCACCACGACGTGCGCCTGACGTTCGACGGCGCCGACGGCCTGAGCTTAGGCCGTGACGGCGAGCTACTGCTGCGCACTAAGGCCGGGACGATTTCGCAGAGCGCGCCCGTCATCTACCAGCGCGTGAATGGCGTGCGCCGCGAGGTCGAGGGCAGCTACGTGCTGCGCGGTCACCGCGAGGTCGGCTTCCGCGTCGGCGAGTACGACCGCAGCGCACCGCTCGTCATCGACCCCGTGCTCGTCTACTCGACCTACTTCTTCACCTCCAACGACATGGCCGTGGACTCCGCGGGCGCCGCCTACGTCGTCGGCACTGCCGACTATCCCGAGATCGACCTCCCCGTCACGCCGGGTGCGTTCCAGACGGAGCGGCGCGGCTCCAGCGACCTCTTCATCGCCAAGCTCGACCCGTCGGGCACGAGCCTTTCGTACCTGACCTACCTCGGCGGCAGCGTCGGCGACCCCGTCGGCGTCGAGTACGGGAGCGGCATCGCGGTGGACGCGGCCGGCAACGCCTACGTCACCGGCCTCACGTACCTCAACGACTTCCCCGTCGTTAACGCCTTCCAGACCGCGCACCGCGGCTCTACCGACGCCTTCGTCACCAAGCTCAACCCCAACGGCTCCGCGCTCGTCTATTCGAGCTACCTCGGCGGCAACAGTTCCGAGTGGGGCAACAGCATCGCGCTCGACGCGGCGGGCAGTGCCTACGTCGTCGGCGGCACCAACTCGACTGACTTCCCCGTCAAGAACGCACTTCAGGCGGCGAAGAAGGGCAGCGAAGACTTCTACCTGACGAAGGTCGCGCCCGACGGCCAGTCGCTCGAATACTCGACCTACCTCGGCGGCACCGACTACGACGCGGGCTTCGACGCGCGCGTCGCCGTGGACGCGGCCGGGGCGGCCTACCTCGCCGCCTCGACCTACTCGCGCGACTACCCCACGACGCCCGGCGCGTTCCAGCCGTCGGCGAAAACGAACGGCAGCTTCTTCACCTCGGACATCGTCGTGACGAAGGTCGCGCCCGGCGGCGCCTCGCTCGCTTACTCGACTTACCTCGGCGGCACGAGCTACGAGATCGCGTTCGACGCCGCCGTGGACGCGGCGGGTCAGGTGCACGTCGGCGGCCTGACGGACTCGCAGGACTTCCCCACGCAGAGCGCCCTCTACCCGACGGCGCGAAACTCGTTCGGCAACGGCTTCCTCACGAAGCTGAACGCCGCGGGCACCGGGCTCGTCTACTCGACTTACTTGAGCGGCACGCCGTCGGAGCCGTGCCGTTCGGGCATCATCGCCGACCTCGTCTTCTGCGGCGGCGACTACGCGTCGGGCGTGGCGACCGACGCGACCGGCAACGCCTACGTCACGGGCGCCACCTCCTCCGAAGACTTCCCCACCCCGGCCGACCCCATCCAGTCGAGCCGCAACGGCTTTACGGACGCCTTCGTCATCAAGCTCAACCCCGCTGGGCAGGCGCTCTACTCAACGCGTCTCGGCGGCAGCTCCTACGATGAAGGGTCGGACATCCACGCCGACTCGGCCGGGGCGGTCTACCTGCTCGGCTTCACCACCTCGGACGACTTCCCCACGGTCAACCCGTTTCGCGACGAGCAGTCGCCCGGGTTCGACTTCGTCTACAACAGCTTCCTCTTGAAGCTCTCCGAGAATGACGCCCCGGCGCAGACGAGCCGCGTCCACTTCGACTCGCCGGCCTACACGCTGGGCGAGGCGGGCCGCTTCGTACAGGTGAACGTGGCGCGCGCGGGCGACCTCTCGCAGGAGGTCTCGGTCGAATACTCGACGGGCGCCGGCACGGCCTCGGAGCGCTCCGACTACGTGACCGCGCGCGGCACGCTGCGCTTCGCGCCGGGCGAGGCCGTGAAGAGTTTCAACGTCTCGGTCATCGACGACCGCACGGTCGAGGGCGACGAGTCGCTCACGCTCTCGCTCCACAACCTGCGCGGCGCGGCCGTGCTCGACGCGCCCGCCTCCGCCCGCCTCACCATCCGGGACGACGACGAGCAGCCCGCCTCTTCGAACCCGATTGACGACACCGCGTTCTTCGTCCGCCAGCATTACCTCGACTTCCTCGGGCGCGAGCCCGACGCCGACGGCCTCGACTTCTGGACGGGCGAGATCGAGTCGTGCGGCGCGGACGCCGCGTGCCGCGGGGCGAAGAGGGTTCACGTCTCGGCCGCCTTCTTCTTCTCGATTGAGTTTCAGGAGACGGGCTTCCTCGTCGAACGCCTCTACCGCCTCGCCTTCGACGTGAGGGTTCCCTACCGCAACTTCGTCAAGGAGGCGCGCGAGGTGGGCGAGGGCGTGGTCGTCGGCCAGGGCGATTGGCAGGCGCGGCTCGCCGTCAACCGCCGCGCCTACGCCGACGAGTTCGCCGCGCGCGCGCCCTTCCGCGAGGAGTTCCCCGAGAGCCTGACGCCGTCGCAGTACGTCGAGCGACTGAACGCGAAGGCTCTGGGCGCGCTCTCGACTTCGGAGTTCAGCGCGCTCGTCGCGGGGCTCGAAGCGGGGACGGAGACGCGCGGCAGCGTCCTCCTCAAGGTCGCCGACGACGAGGACTTCCGGCGCCGCGAGTTCGCCCCGGCCTTCGTGCTGATGCAGTACCTCGGCTACCTGCGGCGCGACCCCGACGAGTTCGGCTACGAGTTCTGGCTCGACAAGCTCAACCAGTTCAACGGCGACTTCGTCCGCGCCGAGATGGTCAAAGCCTTCATCACCTCCGACGAGTACCGCCGCCGCTTCCTCGAGCCGCAGAAGGAGGCCGCCTTCGGCACGCCCTTCACGCTCGGCTTCGAAGAGTCGGCCATCCTCCTGCCCGACAAACTCCGCGTCACCATCCTCGACATCGGCTTCGACTCGCGCTGCCCGCCCGGAGCACAGTGCTTCAGCCCCGGCTCCATCTCCATCCTCCTCGACGCCTCCAAACCCGGCGGCCCGTCCGCCCGCTTCATCCTCTCCATCCCCGGCGGCGTCCCCCGCCCCCACCCCGCCAACCCGCCCGTCTCGGCCCTCGGCTACACCTTCCGCCTCCTCCAGGCCGACCCCGAGCCCCCCCGCACCCCCACCTCCCCGCCCCACACCTTCCTCCTCCAGGTGGACAAGCCCTAAAGTTTTAGGGCTTCAAAACAAAAAGAAGTGAGGCCCCTCAAAATTGAGTGGCGTCACTTGTTTCTAAACAAAAAAGGGGCGGGAGGATTAGAAACTCCGACCACACGGTCCCGAAACATTTGTCCCGCCAAAAACCCACATCTTTTTTTTTGT
>JBEVJD010000471.1:0-7627 GCA_040510435.1 Pyrinomonadaceae bacterium
CCCCTGCTCGGGGGTGGTGCGAGAGCCGAGGCGGCCGTGCCCGTCGTAAACGTATGTGCGCTGCTGGTAGACCCCGCTGGTGTCCGACCCCTGGTAGTGCCTGACGCTCGTGAGCTGGTCGCGCGCGTTGTAGACGTAGGCGCCCGTCGAGTAGACCGCCGCGTTGTAGTCCAACTCCTCCACCTTCGACAGCCGGCCGAGGGTGTCGTGGTACTCCTTCTTCAGCCGCCCGCGCTGGTCGCGCGAGGTGACGACCTCGCCGCCTGCGCACCCGCACCCGCCGTAGGAGAGTTCGGTCGTCGTGTTGTCGGGGTGGGTCGTCACGCGCGGACGCCCCTGCCAGTCGTAGGTGCGCGAGGTGCTGACCCAGCCGTTCCCCACGGGCGGCGCGTCGTCGCCCGCGGCCGTCCAGTTCGGGTCGCCCGTGGTCTCGGTCGGGTTCGTCCACTGCACCAGCCGACCCATGTGGTCGAAGAAGAACTGCCGCCCGCTGTAGAGGGACGTGCTGCCCGGCATGTAGGACGCCGTGCGCCGCACCCTCCCCGCGCCGTCGAAGGCCGTGACCGCATAATCCTCGTAGAGGTCGGCGCGGATGTTTCGGAAAGTCTTCAGGGTGAGGCCGTCAACCGGGTACTCCCAACGCGTGTAGAAGCCGATGTTCTGCGTCACGTCCTTCGTAAGGCGGGCCGCCCAGTCGTACTCTAAGACGTGCGTCTCTTCGGTGACATTGCTTTGCGCGCTCGTCCCGCTGCTCGGCTGGCGCGTCTCGGTCGGCGCCGCGGTCGTATAGTCATACTTGGTCTTCGACTGGTACCCTTCGGGGTCGGTGACGGTCGTCGGGTAGGCGAGCGTGCCCAGGTTGTTCTTGCTCGTGTCGGAGAAGGAGTCCGCGTAGGAGATGCTCGTCTGGTGGCCGAGCGCGTCCATCGTCCAGAGAGGCGAGCCGGCCATGTTGAAGCCCGTCCGCTCGGCCCAGACCGCGCCCGTGCTGTCGCAGGTCGTGTTGTTGCCCTGACAACTGAAGCGGTAGACGGCGGCCAGGTTGCCGCGGCCGGCGAGCACCTGCGGGTCGGAGTACTGTATCGACGGTGCCTGCGCGTTGAAGTAGGGCGCGCCCCAGTCGTACATGTACCACTGCTTCGACACGACGTTGCCGCTGGGGCCGTCGAAGACTATCCGTTCGCCCGGCAGGCCGATGACACGCCGGTTGACGTAGGCCGCGTCGAGATTATAAGAGGTCGCCGTCAGCCGTAGCATCACCTCCTGCCCGTTGACCTTGCCGTACTCGCGCACGTGCGTCGGCAGACCGTAGCCCTGATTGTGCTCGAAGGTCGTGCGCCGACGGTTGCCCTCCGCGTCCTCGACTGCCGTCTCGATGACCCGCGGGTTGAAGGCGCGGATGCTTATCGGTGAGCCGTCGTGCGTCCAATCGGCCGTCGTCCACTTCCTCTTGACGTTGCCCTCCCAGAACTCACTCCCCACGGTCAGACCCATCCGCCAGCCCCCCTGCGACCCGTCGGCGAAAAACTCCTTATAGACGGTGCCATCGGGGTAGGTGACCTGAGTCACGGTGTTGCCGGCGTCGGTCGCGTAGAAGGTTGAGACCGCCTGATCCTGCTGCATCACCCCGTACTTGACCCAGTCGCGCCGCTCGTTGAAGCGCGGACAGTCCATGAGCGCAACGTTGGGCTCATCGGGAGAGCCGGGCAGGTTGTACCACTGATAGTTGAGGTCTTGCCCGTTAGGCGCGCGCCGCGTGATCTTGTAGACCTGCCCGAGGACGGTGTAGTCGAAGTTGTAGGTGTTCCCGTCTGGAACCCATACCTGCGCGAGCAGGGAGAAGGCGGCGTCGTACGGGCCGAGCGGCGGCACGAAGTTGCCGTTGGCGTCGGTGAAGTACGGCGACATGTAGATGTCGGTGTAGGCGAACTGCGCCAGCACGTCGCCGTGGCCGCTGTTCAACCTGTCCTGCGTGAGTTGGAAGAGTTGGCCGTTGCCGTTGTAGATGAAGTTGATCTGACGCCCGAGCGTGTCAACCACATACCAGACCCGGCCCGCAACGTCGTAGTAGATGGAGATGAAGTTGCCGTTGCGGTCTTTGATCTCGCGGCAGCGCTTCTCGCCGTTGGATTTGGGTTCGAACGTGTACTGCATGCCGTCGGTCGTGGTCAGCCGCGCCCAGTTCCCGGCCAGCAGCTTCAACTGCGCGTACGAGCCGTCCTCGGCCTCGTAGGTGGTCGAGTCCTTGTAACGGAGCACGACGCGCCCGCCCGAGGGCGTGACCAGCATGTACGCGCCGCCGTAGCCGTCCTGGAAATGCTTCTGGAGCTGGGGGAAGCCGAGGCTGAAGCCGGGTGAGGGGTAGCCGCCGTCGGGGTTGTACTGGAAGGCGTTGCCCTGCTTCACCCAGACCAGCGAGTTGTAATGGAGCGCCAGCGAAAGGTCGAGGCCGGCCCGGCCGGGTAGAGAGACGAGCGGCAGCGCCCAGTTGAAATTCTTCGAGCCGAGGTCTACGGCAGGCTGCCCCGTCTCGTTCACGGGCAAGGTGCGCGCCAGCGAGAACTGCGGGTCGGAGCCGCCCGCCTCGTAACAGTCGTCGCAAATCGGCGGAGCGTTGCCGGCGATCCGCGGCGGCGGCGGCCCCTGCGGGACGTGCGAGGGCTCGTTGCGCAGGCGGTTCAGGTCGGGCCCGCCGGCTGGGGCGGTTGGGGTCGTCGGGGGGGCTTGACCTGTGTGGTTGCCGTGTCCCCGACCCGGGTCTGGCGGCGGCTGTGTCGGGCCACCCTGCCCGTTTCCGTTCCCGTTTCCGTTCCCGTTCCCGTTCCCGTTCCCATTCCCGCCGCCGCCTCCCGGCGTGTCGTACGCCCGGAGCCTGTCGAGGGCGCCCGAGGCGCTCAAGACCCCGCCCGCCGTCACCTTGCCGGCGAGCGTGTTGACGCGCCGCGCCCCGTCCAGGATGACCTGCTTCGTGGCGGCGGGCGAGAGCCGAGGGCGCTGCGACCTGACGAGGCCGGCGACCCCCGCGACGAGCGGGGTCGAGAAGGAGGTGCCCGACAACAGCCGGTAGTCGCCGCCGGCCTTCGTCGTTAAGATGTCTGTGCCGGGCGCGGCCACCGTCACGCCCGCCGCGCCCCAGTTGGAGAACTGTGCCAGGTTGTCGAACTTGTCCGAGGAGGCCACCGAGATAATGTTCGGCAGGTCGAAGGAGGCCGGGTAATACGGCTGTGTGTCGAGGTCGCGGCTTCCATTTCCGGCCGAGGCGACCACCACGACGCCGCGCCGGCCGGCGCGCTCGATGGCGTCGCGCAGCACCAGCGACTCGGCGTCAGTGCCCCACGAGCAGTTGACGACCTGCGCGCCCATCTCGGCGGCGTAGTCGATGGCCTCCACTGCGTCGGCCACGTCGCCCGTGCCGCCCGCGTCCAGGACGCGCAGGCTCATCAAGCTCGCGCGCCACATCACGCCGGAGACGCCCGCGCCGTTGTTGCCATGCGCCGCGACGACGCCCGCGACCGAGGTGCCGTGCCCGTTCTCGTCGCGGATGACGCCCGAGTCCTTGACCCAGTCCCACCCACTCAGGTCGTTGGGGAAGCCGTTATGGTCGTCGTCCTTGTTGTTATCCTTCTCTTTGGAATTCGCCCACTGGTTGTTACGCAGGTCGGGGTGTGTGAAGTCTACGCCGCTGTCAATGACCGCGACGACCGCCGCCTGCGAGCCGGTAGTAGCGCCCCACGCGTTCGAGACGCCGATGTCGGAGCCCGGCGCGCCCCCGGCCTGCCCCGTGTTCTGAAGCGCCCACTGCTCGCCGAATCGAGAGTCATTTGGGACGACCTGCGCGCGCGTGATGAGGAAATTCGGCTCGGCCAGCTCGACCCCCGGCTGCCCGCGTAACTGATCCGCCGCCGCGGCAAGGTTCTGCCCGGGCTGAAGCGCCAGTCTCTCCATCCTGGAGTTGCCGCGCAGCTTGCCCTTGCGGCGCGCGCCCTTCGATGAGACGAGGTCTTCTTTACCCCGCTCCGTCACGTCCACACCGAAGCGAACTAACAGCTCCCCCTCGCGGCTCGGGGCGTCGGCCTGAACCTTCTTCGGCTCTGCGGCAGGGGTGGCTTTGCCCGCCCCGAGCGGTGCGCCTGACGCGGCCGCTGACAGCCACGTCGGCGGAGCGATCAGCATCGCCACAAGGGCGTAAGAGAGAAGGCAACACACGAGGCGGGTGATCGAATGGGAACTGTACATGGGCGTGGCTCCTGAGCATAGAGCTTTGGGGACTCCCGCCGTCTGCGCTTTGGTGCGGTTGGTGGACGACGCACTTCGGCGCTTGCGAGCGGCGGAGGTCGAATTGTCTGAGAATCCCGGCGCCACCCGCGGGTGGCGCCGGGGCTTCATTATTGATTGCCGGGAGTCTGGCCGCGCACAGCAGAGGAGCGTGAACCGCGGGCCGCGCCGCTCGTCGGAAAGAGAGGCGCGTGGCGTGGTGGCAGCACCTGTATGAGTTATGTGATCGCGGTCATGTGGCTTACGAAGGTCACTTTTTCGGTAGCCCGTTAGAGTAATGCAGAGAGAGTTCAGGGCGACTTAAGTTGTCTTTGGGAGATGGGCGAAATTTATTCCAAGATTCCGTCGCCTGTCAACAATTTTCTTCGTGAAGAGCGAAGCCTTGTCGTAACGGTAAGCCCTCAGCAGTAATAGTTACTTCAGTCCCTTCATTATTTCAGCATGTTCTTCGAGGATTCGAGTGGTATGTTTGGCTTTCGGCGTGAGCGACCAATCATCGTGATCCCACGTGCCGCCCAGGATTATTCCGTCCCGCCGGGGGAACATGTAGCCGCTGCTCAGATAACAGTAGTCAATCTCAGGTTGCGGCAGCAGCACCTCCAGTTGGCCGCGCACGGGCCTTAGTTTCTGGTCGCCAAAAAGCGCACGCGCGCCTAAGCCCGTGCAGTTGAAGATGACCGGCTCGGGCAGGCGCATGATCTCTTCACGATTGCGGAACTCCTTGACCACGAGCCTCCCGCCGGCGATGTAGAAGTCGCGAAGAAGCGCGTCGAGGTAGATCGGAGGCTCGATCAGCATCGTGCTGTACTGGCGAGCATAAGGAAATCCGAAGTAACGCTCCGCGTCTCGATGAACTTCCAACTGCGGATAGAGGTCGTTGCCGCCCACCAGCTCGCGCCCGAGCGGTGCTTCGTCGCGGTACAGCTCGAGGGTATCCATCCAGCGCACGCCATACTCCGGGCGGACGAGCAGTTGGAAGGCGCGGTTGGATATCCGGCACGCGAGGCGAAACTGTTCGGTAAACTTCGTCGAGGCGGCCCGGGGGTCATAGACTGATGTGGGATACCAGAACCCTCCGGCGATGTTCGAAGTCGTCTCGGGCGGCAGGTCTTTGGCATAGATGGTCACCGTCCCCGGCCCGTCCTGAAAACGGCGTTGCAGAAGAAGCGCCGTCGAGAGGCCGTTGACCCCGCAACCGAGCACGGCAAACCGTCGGTGTGCCGCCGGCCGCGAACTTCGCCCGGGGCGAGACATCCGCGCTTCCGGAAAGTCCCTGGCTAAATCCAAGGCCAATGAAGCCGTGCCCCAGGACAGTGTGATGCCGGCGCCACCGTGCCCGTAGTTATGGATCAGGAGTTTGTTGCCGACGCGCTCGGCGTCCACGACAAACCCTTCGGGGCGATACGGTCTCAGGCCAACGACCTCACGAATGACCCGATCGCGTGAGACTTTGACCGGCGCGAAACGGCGCTTCCCATCAAGGCCGGCGGCACGTGCCGGCGGTTGATCCGTGCGCGCGGCCATGAGAAAAGCACTCGCCGCCAGGGCGCTACGTAGAAACACCCGACGATTGATTTCAGAACCGGCGTGAGAAACCTGCGCCACCATTCACCTCCGAGCTAACCGCACAATCTGCTTAAATCGTCAGCGACAATACCTAATCAGATATAAACACCTCACAGGGACACAATTTGTTAGTCAAGTCGAGCAGCCTAACGCCCGGCAACACCCGCGCCCACGTTCAAGATTCGTGAGACTCACCGTGTCGCGGGTCGGGTGCATGCCGTTGTTAGGCCGCAGTCGCCTTCACTCACCTTGCCTGTTCCTTCACGGGACTGACGGCATCTCGGACAGGGATGAGGACGCAGGCAAAGATGAGGCCCGGCAGTCGCCTCGGGTGCGTCGAATCACGAAGTTCTGCCTTCCGGGCGAGTGCGACCAACGTCAAGGCAACGACCGCACCAAAAGCACAAGTCCAGAACATCTGATTCGCCCGCCCTGTCACCACCGGATAGACCGCGGCTCCCAGAATCCCCCACATGACAGCACGCCCCAGGGAGAGATTACGGATTGCCTTCCCACTCTCGCCGAGGGACAGGAGGATGCCAAAGATGCTTCCTGAAACAAGACCGACCCAGCCGATAATCAACATCATCCTGACCGTACCCACGTCACTATCGAAGGGAAGGAAGAACTGTAAGATGTAGGTGAGCACGGTAAACATGGCGGCCCAGACAGGTGCCCAAATCAGGCTGATGCCTGTCACCCCACGTAGCTTCCGAAGATAAGCACTCATATTCCCTCCTATAGGTGGCACCTTCATTGCGGCCGAACGCCGCGCATCACCCGCCGTCCCTAGCCTTTCGCGGAACATGAGAATCGTCGTGTCGACGGTCGGGTGCATGCCGTTGTTAGGCGTAACTTGCCGCGATTATTTCAGCGCGCTCTCTAACCTTTTAACAAACTCCTCTAGCGTAACCCCGACAACCTGACATATCTCGCGCACCTCCAGCACATCCAACCGCCGCTGCCCACTTTCATACCTCGAAACATAAGCTTGGTCTTTCTCGATACGTGCGGCTAAATCAACCTGCGTGAGACCCGCTTCAAGTCTCATCTCACGCAGGAGGCTGACGAGGCGACCACGTTGAGCAAGGTAAATCCTCTTCTTCATTCAATATGTTATATGGACATATTGACGGATACACAAAATTGACATATTCAGGGGCATGTAGAATCTGCATAATCACTCAAGGAATGATGAAGCATCTACTTGCAGATGGAGAAGACTGGGCTGCGATTCTTGAGTCCGCTTTGTCTCAAGATGCAGCCGCCATCGAATGTTTAGCGCGTTTCCTGTTCCGGGTTAAAAGAGCAATAGACAGCGGGCCAGAAGGAGCAATGGAGGCAAGCAGGGCGCTACTCGACGGCATCGAATTACTGTACCTCTATACCAACCCCCACAAAGCCGCGGTTAAACTGTATGTGCTTTCACTAGAAGGTAATTTGAAGCCGCAGGACGAGCCGCTTAATCTTATCAACGCGGCTCTTGAAAGAGGGGAAAGCCCTCCACATTAACCATCAGGTAGGTGGGATTGCTACGCCTAACTAGTATTATGCCGAACCCTTCGGCCTAACACGTAATGGGGTGCGAACAGCCGAATCGGTTGGTATAGCTCCGTAATAGAGAGGCAAAAGCCGAACCCTTCGGCCAAACGCACACCATTATCCGGCCGCGTTTTCATTACCACAAGGGTTAAGTCGGGCGGCCTCAGACTCTCGCCGGGGCGCCTCCCGGTTCGAGGCTGCCGCGTAGCCTCGCGATGTCGCGTTGCGGCGGCGCGCCGAACAG
>JBEVJD010000472.1:0-6344 GCA_040510435.1 Pyrinomonadaceae bacterium
ACTCGGGCGGCCGAAGGCGGGCGAGGCCGTGCTCCTCGACGTGCGCTGGGGAAACGACCGCGTCTCGGCCACCGAGCGCGAGGCCGTCTTGCAGGTCGGCTTCAGCACCGCGCTCGCGAACGACCGCCGCCAACTGCCGCCCATCAACCTCGCGCTCGTCATCGACAAGAGCGGCTCGATGGCCGACGCCGACAAGCTCTCGCGCGTCAAGGAGGCGCTGCTCACTCTCGTCACGCAGCTCCGCGAGACCGACACGCTCTCGCTCGTCGTCTTCGACTCGGAGGCGCAGGTGCTCATGCCCGCGCGCCCCGTCGGCGACCGCGAGGAAGTGCGCCGCCTCATCCGTGGGCTTGAGACCGGAAGTTCGACCAACATCCACGCCGGCCTGATGCTCGGCTACCAAGAGGCTTTGAAGCACCTCAACCGCGAGGGCGCGAACCGCGTCGTCCTCCTCACCGACGGCATCGCCAATCAGGGCGTGACCGACCCCGCGCAGATCGCGCGCGACTCGCTCTCGTTCAACGACCGGGGCGTAGACCTCTCGACCATCGGCGTCGGGCTCGACCTCAACAAAGACCTTCTGCGTGAGCTGGCCAAGAGCGGGCGCGGCCTCTTCCACTTCGTCGCCGACGCGCAGGACATCGACAAGGTCTTCCTCAAAGAGGTGCAGAGCCTCGTCGCGCCCGTCGCCACCGAACCGAATCTGGAGATCGAGTTCGGCCCCGAACTGGAACTCGTGCAAGTCTACGGCTACGAGCCCGAGCGCACCGCGCGCGGCCTGAAGATCAAGCTCGACAACATGAACCAGGGTCTGACCCAGGTCGTCCTGATGCGCTTCCGGGTCAGGCCGCGGGCGGCGCGCGACGCGCGGCCGTTCGTCGCGGTCAACTTCAGCTACTACGACATCGAACGGAAGAGGCGGGTCGGGGAGAACGAGGACGCTTCGCTCACGCTGAAGGAGGGCGCTGCGGGCGCCGCGCTGCGCGACCCCGAGGTGGCCAAGAACTTCACCATCGCCCAACTCGCGCAGTCCATCCGCGACATGGCCGCCGCCGTCGAGGCCCAGCGCTACCGTGAAGCCGAGCGCCTCCTCAACGCCGCCATCGACAAGACCCATCAGCGCTACCCGCACCTCGAAGACGAAGACATCTCCCGCACCCTCTCCATCGCGCGGAAGTATCAGGAGATGGTCAGGAAGTACAACAAGGAGCAGCAGAGTCGGAGGTAAAGAAGTAGACAGTAGTCAGTAGTCAGTAGTCAGTAGAAAGAGAGGCGGCGCGTTCGGCTGATGGCCGGGACGCGCCGCCTTCGTTTTCCTACTGACTACTGACTACTGTCTACTGTCTACTCTCTCATCACTCACCCCACCTGACCCGCGCGCGTGCCGGCGCGGCGCTCTTCGAGGACTTCCCAGGCATCGCGCGTGCGCGTGTAGATGCCGTCGGCGTCGAGGCCGTACTTGGCGAGCAGCAGCTTCGGGTCGCCGTGCGTGACGATGCGGTCGGGCACGCCCATGCGGACGAGCCGGACGGCGTCGAGCAGGCCGTTCTCTTCGAGCAGCTCCGCGACGGCCGAGCCGAAGCCGCCCGCGAGGTACGCCTCCTCGACGGTGACGATGAGCCGCTTCGTGCGCGCGAGCGCGAGCAGGAGGCCCGCGTCCAACGGCTTGACGAAGCGCGCGTTGACGACCGTCGCCTCCACGCCGGCCTTCGCCAACTGCTCGGCGGCGGCGACGGCCGGGTGCACCATCGAGCCGTAGGCCACAATCGCCACCTCGCCGCCGTCGCGCAGTATCTCGGCCTTGCCGATCTCTAAATGCCGCGGCTCGCGCTTCAGGTCGGCGCCGACGCCGTTGCCGCGCGGGTAGCGCATCGCCGCCGGCCCCTCCGTCTCCACCATCGTGTAGAGCATGTCGCGCATCTCGCCCTCGTCCCTGGGCGCCATCACGATCATGTTCGGCACGCCGCGCAGGTACGCGATGTCCAGGAGGCCGTGGTGCGTCGGCCCGTCGCCGCCGACGATGCCGGCGCGATCCATGCAGAACTTGACGTTGAGGTTCTGCAAACACACGTCGTGGACGATCTGGTCGAAGGCGCGTTGCAGGAAAGTCGAGTAGATGGCGCAGACCGGCTTCAGCCCCTCGGTGGACATGCCGGCGGCGAAGGTAATGCAGTGCTGCTCGGCGATGCCAACGTCGTAGGCGCGCTCCGGGTACTTCTCAAGCACCTTGTCTATCCCAGTCCCGTCGGGCATCGCGGCGGTGAGCGCGACGATCTTCGGGTCGCGCGCCATCAGCTCGCACATCACCTGCCCGAGGACGGCCGTGTAGCTCGGCGCCGCGGGGCCGGAAGCCTTGGCGGCCGTGCCGGTCTTCAGGTCGAAGGGGCCGGTGGCGTGCCACGCATAATAGTTCTTCTCGCGCGCCGGGTAGCCCTTCCCCTTCTGCGTGAGCGCGTGGACGATGACGGGCGAGTCCTTGACCTGCTTCGCCTCTTCGAGCGCGCGCACGAGCGCGCGCGGGTTGTGGCCGTCCACGTAGCCGATGTACTTGAAACCCAGCTCGTTGACGAGCGCGCCGGGCAGCACGGCCGCCGCGATGGCGTCCTTCACCGTCTTCGCCGCGTTGTAGAGCCGCTCGCCGAACGAGGGGATGTCGTGCAGAAGGTCGCCCACCTCGTCCTTGAAGCGGTGGTACCCTTGCGCCCCGCGGATGCGGTTCAGATACCCGGTCAGGGCGCCGACCGCGGGCGCGATAGACATCTCGTTGTCGTTGAGCAGAACGATGAGACGCGTCTTCAAGTGCCCGGCCTGGTTGACCGCCTCCATCGCCATGCCGCCCGCAAGGCTTGAGTCGCCGATGACGGCGACGACGTGGTGATCCTCCTTGCGCTGGTCGCGCGCGACGGCCATCCCTAACGCGGCCGAGAGCGAGGTCGAGGCGTGCCCCGCGCCGAACGTGTCGTACTCCGACTCGTCGCGCCTGAGGAACCCCGAGATGCCGCCGTACTGCTTCACGGTCGGCAGAAGCTCGCGCCGCCCCGTCAGAATCTTGTGCGCGTAAGCCTGGTGCCCCACGTCCCAGACGAGCCGGTCGCGCGGCGTGTCGAAGGCGTAGTGGAGGGCGACGGCCAGCTCGACCGCGCCCAAACTAGCGCCCGTGTGGCCGCCCACGCGCGACATCGTCTCAAGGATGTACTGGCGCACCTCGTCGGCGACCGGCTGCAACTGTTCGGGGCGCAGACGGCGCAAGTCCGCGGGTGAGTCTATCTGCTGTAGGAGTTTCATCGGGCGTGTATTTTACTTTAAAAAGCCCGAAGTCAGAAGTCAGAAGTCGGAAGTCAGAACAGCAACACTCTCAACCGACCGGACTGTTTTTTATCGGCCAGGCAGGAAGTCGCCGCGTCTTAGAGTGCGGCAGTCATCTTTGTTAAGGAGTTTTCAGGCGATGAAAAGAGCACTCACGGCCGCGCTGCTGACGCTCGCGGCCTCTTTCGCGGCGGTCGCGCAGGAGGCGCCGTCACAACAGCAGCAGACCCCGGCGCTGACGCAGGGCCAGCGACACGGGGCGGGGCGCGCGGGGCTGCGGCGCATGCGGATGCGGATGCGTGCGCGCCATCAGGGCCGGCGCGCGTTGCGACAACTGAACCTGACCGAGCAGCAGGTCGCGCAGATGCGCTCGCTGCGCCAGGGCGCCCGCCAGTCCATGCAGGCGCAGCGCGAAGAGCTGCGGCAACTGCTGCTCGCGCGCCGTCAGGGCGGCCAGCTCACGGACGCGCAGCAGGCGCGCGCCACGCAGTTGCGCGAAGAGTTGCGCGCCGCCCGCCAGCGCACGCGCGAGAGCTTCCTCGCCGCGCTCACGCCCGACCAGCGCACCCGGCTCGAACAGCTCAAGGCCGAGCGCAGGGAACTCCGCGAACAACGCCGCCAGCGCCGCGAAGAGCTGCGCCAACAGCGCCAGCAGTAAAAGACGTAAACCGTAAACCGTGAACCGTGACGAGAGAGGAGATGGCTCCTTCTTGTCACGGTTCACGGTTTACGGTTTACGTCCTCCGGCCTTTCACACTTCCAGGACTAACTTTCCGAACTGCGCGCGGTCTTGCATCAGCTCGTGGGCGCGGCGGGCTTCGGCGAGGGGGAGGGTGCGGTCTACGACGGCGCGTATCTGGCCGCGCTCGACGAACTTCAAGGCGTCCAGCAGTTCCGCCTTCGAGCCCATGAAGGAGCCGAGCAGGTTGAGGTGTCGGTAGAAGACCTGCCGCAGGTCTGTCCGCGCGTCGTAGCCGCTCGTCGCGCCGCACGTCACCAGCCGCCCGTCGCGCTTCAGCGATGAGATCGACCCGGGCCAAGTCTCCGCGCCCGTGTGCTCGAAGACCACGTCCACGCCCTGCCGGCCCGTCAGGCGCTTGACCTCCTTCGGCCAGTCCTCGCGCGTGTAGTCTACGACCTCGTCCGCGCCGAGCGCGCGCGCACGCTCGCGCTTCTCCTCCGAGCCCGCGGTGGCGATGACGCGCGCGCCCCTGAGCTTCGCGACCTGTATGCCGACGGAGCCGACGCCGCTGCCGGCCGCGTGGACGAGCACGTCCTCGCCCGGCTCGACGCGCGCGCGCGTGACGAGCATGTGCCACGCGGTGACGAGCACGAGCGGGAGCGCGGCCGCCTCCGCCCAGCTCAAGCCTTCGGGCTTCGGGATGACGTTGACGCCGGGCGTGGCGACCAGCTCGGCGTAGCCGCCGTCGCGACGGTAGCCGATCATGTCGTAGCGCGGGCACATGTTGTCCGCGCCGCCGAGGCAGTCGCGGCAGTGGCCGCAACTCACGCCGGGCTGCAACAACACCTCGTCGCCCGGCTTCACCCAGTAGACGAGTTCCCCCACCTCGCGCACGACGCCCGCCACGTCGTTGCCGAGGATGTGCGGCAGCGGAATCTCTATCCCCGGCAGCCCCCCGCGCACCCACACGTCCAGATGATTCAGCGCGCACGCGCGTACCTCGACCAGCACCTCGTCGGCGCGAATGCGCGGCTCGGGGCGGTCTTCGTAGCGGAGGACTTCCGGCCCCCCGTGCTCGTGGAAGACGACGGCTTTCATATTAATGCAGTAGTCAGGAGACAGTAGTCAGGAGACAGTAGTCAGTAGGCAGTAGAAAAACCTTTATGAGCCGGGCAGACGGTCAGTCAGCGTCAGCCTTCGGAGGGCGGAGCCTACTGACTACTGCCTACTGTCTACTTCAAAGAACCGTCGGTCTGCTGGCGCGCGTGGTAGGAAGAGCGCGTGAGCGGGCTCGACTCGACGTGCTTGAAGCCGAGTTCGAGGCCGACCTCGCGCCAGCGCGCGAACTCTTCGGGCGTGACGTAGCGCTCGACGGGGAGGCGGCGCGCGTGCGGTTGCAGGTACTGCCCGATGGTCATGATGTCGCACGAGACCGAGCGCAAATCCTTCATCAGTTCGACGACCTCTTCGAACGTCTCGCCGAGGCCCACCATGATGCCGCTCTTCGTCAACATCCCGCGCGCCTCTCGGTCGCGGCGCGCGGCGGCGCGCCCGAGGAGCGTCAGCGTCTGTTGATAGTTGGCGTCGGGACGGACGCGCTTATACAGGCGCGCGATGGTCTCGGTGTTGTGATTGAGCACGTCGGGCTCTGCGTCGAGCACGGCGTCGAGGGCCGCTTCGTCGCCGTTGAAGTCGGGTATCAAGACCTCGACGCGGCAGTCGGCGTTGTGCGCGCGCACCTGACGGATGGTCTCGGCCCAGTGGGCGGCGCCGCCGTCGGCGAGGTCGTCGCGGTTGACCGAGGTGATGACGGCGTGCGCGAGGTTTAAGGTCTTCACCGCCTCGGCGACGTGGCGCGGCTCGTCGGGGTCGAGCGACGTGCCCTGACCCTTCGAGACGGCGCAGAAGCCGCAGTGGCGCGTGCAGACGTCGCCGCCGATCATGAAGGTGGCCGTCCTGTCCGTCCAGCACTCGAAGATGTTCGGGCAGCGCGCCTCCTGGCAGACCGTGTGGAGGTTCAGGTTCTCGATGAGCTTCAGGACGTAGTTCTGGTTCGACGGGTCGCCGAGTCGAATCTTCAGCCACTCGGGCTTGGGGCCGCGCGGCGGCCTCGTCGTCGGCGGGTTGTTCAGGACTCTCAGTTCGCGGCTCAAGCTCGGGGGCGCTCCTTATTGTTCCGAAGTATGTGCCGATTTTACACCGGCGCGGCTCCAATCCCTACCGCCCGCCGCGCCCCAGAAAAGTCTTGCGACGCCGCGCGCGCGTTTAGTACATTGGAAGTGGCCGGCGGCGTCACCACGACGCCCCAACGTTGCCCTCCGGGCCGCGGCACCCGCGCGACCCGAGAACCCGCGAG
>JBEVJD010000473.1:0-17410 GCA_040510435.1 Pyrinomonadaceae bacterium
ATGGCCGGGTAGTCTTTGGCGGCGACGTTGTCGTAAGGGCTGTAGGAGAGCATGTACTGGAAGTTCTCCTTGCTCTTGACGGGGTTGCCCCACTCCTCCCACTCGCCCGCGGTGAGCGGCAGCGTCTCGTCCAGCTCCGTGTTGATGACATCGACGAAGGGCACGTAGGCGACGACGGCCTTGAAGAGGTCGGGGCGGAGGTTGACGACCGCGCCCATCAGCAGCCCGCCGGCCGAGCCGCCCGTGATGACCAGACGCTCCTTCGACGTGTAGCCCGCCTTAACCAGGTGCTCGCCCGCGGCGATGAAGTCGGTGAAGGTGTTCTTCTTCGACATCATCTTGCCGGCGTCGTGCCACTCCTTGCCGAGGTCGCCGCCGCCGCGGATGTGCGCCGAGGCGATGACGACGCCGCGGTCGAGCAGGCTCAGGCGGTTCGAGTTGAACTGCACGTTTGTCGGGATGCCGTACGAGCCGTACGCCTGGAGCAGGAGCGGGCGCGAGCCGTCGAGCTTCAAGTCCTTCTTGTAGACGAGGGAGATCGGCACCTTCGTCCCGTCCGAGGCGGTCGCGGAGACGCGCTCCGACTTATAGAGGGTCGGGTCGTAGCCGCCCAAGACCGGCTGCTGCTTGAGCAACTCGTTCTTGCCCGTCTTCACGTCGTAGTCGTAGGTGGACGAGGGCGTGATGAAGGACTGGTAGTTGTAGCGCACGCGGCTCGTCTCGAACTCGCGGTTGGTGCTCATCCCGATGTTGTAGACGGGCTCGGGCACCGGGATGTCGGTCGCCTTGTTCGTCTTGAGGTCGAAGACGCGCAGGACGGGCGTCGCGTTGCCGCGCTCCGAGACGACGTAGAAGTCTTTGAAGACCTCGACGCCGCCCAGCATCACGCCGGGGCGGTGCGCGATGACCTCCTTCCAGTTCTCGCGCGTGGGCGCGGCGGCGGGCGCCGAGACGAGTTTGAAGTTGCGCGAGCCCTTCTCGTTCGTGCGGATGAAGAAGCGGTCGCCGTGGTGGTCTACGTAGTACTCGTGCCCGGGCTCGCGCGGGAGGATGACGCGCCAGGCTTCGGCGGGCTTGTCGGCCGGGACGTAGCGCACTTCGCTCGTCGTGTGGCTCGCCGAGGTGAGGAAGAGGTAGCCGCGCGAGCGCGCGCGCTCGACGCCGATGCCGAACATCTCGTCCTTCTCCTCGTAGACCAGCTCGTCCGCTCCCGCCTTGCCCAGCGCGTGCCGGTAGAGGCGGTACGCGTTCTTCGTCGTCGGGTGGTCAACGACGTAGAAGAGCGTCTTGTCGTCGGCCGCCCACGCCGTGCTCGACACGCGCTCGGCGACCTTGGTGGACTCGCCCGTGCGCAGGTCTTTGACGTAGAGCGTGTACTCGCGGAAGCCCGTCGTGTCGGTCGAGTAGGCCAGCAGGTTCGCGTCCCGCGTCAGGTCGAAGTCGCCGACCGACATGAAGGTGTGCCCCTTCGCCATCTCGTTGAGGTCGAGCAACACCTGCTCGGGCGCCTCCATCGAGCCCTTGCGACGGGCGTAAACTGCGTACTGCTTCCCCTGCTCGGTGCGCGTGTAGTAGAGGTAGCCGCCCAGAGGCCACGGCACGTTCGTGTCCGTCTCCTTGATGCGCGAGAGCATCTCCTTGTAGAGCCGCTCCTGCAACTCGGCCGTGTGCTTCGTCATCGCGTCGGTGTAGGCGTTCTCGGCCTCCAGGTAGGCGATGACCTCCGGGTTCTTCTTGTCGCGCATCCAGAAGAAGTCGTCCGAGAGCTTGGTGCCGTGGACTTCGATGGTGCGCGGGACTTTCTTCGCCACGGGCGGCGCCGGAGGCGTCGTCGCGGGGCCGTTCGTCTGTGTCTGTGCCATGGTCAGGGTGCCGGCCGGGATGACGGCCGCCAGCAGCAACGCCGGCAATGTGAGCCTTCTCATCTTGAGCCCTTTCATCTTTCGCGTTTCCGAGAGTGTGGACGGAGAGTCGTTCAAGTTCGCCGCGAATTATAGAGAAGGCAAAAGGCAGAAAGCAAAAGGGAGTAGGCAGTAGGCAGTAGGCAGTAGGCAGTTGAAGGCCGTTTGAGAAGCCCCGGAGGGGCGGCATGTTTATAGTTCAGACGTTCTAATGAACCCGGAGCCCCGTCAGGGGCGACATCGACATGCCGCTCCTCCGGAGCTTCTCAAAACTTATTATTGGCCCGGGCTATAAACATGCCGCCCCTCCGGGGCTCACTACCTACTGCCTACTGCATTTTGCCTTTTCCCTCCCGCGGTTGTACGCTTTTGCCGCGCGGGCGAGAAGGTTTAAGAACCCCGGATCACCCCGCGCGTTTAAAGAGTCCGACAGCCTCACGGCTGTAAGTCCGCGAAAATTTTTCCGGCCCCGCTCCCGGAGGATTTCAAGAGATGCCGAAACTCAACACGCCCAAACGCCGTCACGCGCGCGGCGCGCTCGCGGCAGCGTCCGCGCTCCTCCTCGCGCTCGCGCTACCCTTCGTCGCCCACGCGCAGAAGGAGGTGCCCGCCACCGTCTCCGGGCGCATCACCGACGGCGAGCGCGGCGTGCCCGGCGTCACCGTCACGATCTTCGCCAACGACCCCGCGCAGCGCTTCCGCACGGCGGCGCGCGGCAAGACCGACGTCGACGGCCGCTTCTCTCTCACGGGCATCCAGCCCGGCCGCTACCAGATTCTGCCGGTCGCGCCCGCCTACGTCGTCGCCGGGCTCATGATGAACTACCCGCCCGGCCGGCCGCTCACGCTCCTCGCGGGCGAGGAGGTCAAGGACATAGACTTCCAGATGGAGCCCGGCGCCGTCATCACCGGGCGCGTCACGGACGCCGACGGCAACCCCGTCATCAACGAGCCGGTCACGGTCTCGCCCGCCGAGCAGAACGCGGGGCAGCCGCGCTTCCAGTTCGACCAGCGCGACCACGCGACCGACGACCGCGGCGTCTACCGCGTCTACGGCCTGCCGCCCGGCCGCTACCGCGTCTCGGTCGGGCGCGCGGGCGAGGTGGGCGCCGTCAGCATCGGCCGGCGCAAGCTCTTCCGCCGCACCTTCCACCCGGACGCCGTCGAGCAGGCGCAGGCGCGCGTCGTCGAGGTCAAGACCGGCATCGAGTCCACCGACATCGACATCACGGTCGGGCGCGCGCTGAAGACCTACAAGGTCGCGGGCCGCTTCGTCACGGCCGACACGGGTCAGCCCGTCCCGAACGTCTCCGTCGGCTACGGCACCATCGACCCGCGCGGGCGGCGGCTCGGCGGCTTCGGGGCCGGGACGGTGACGAACGCGCGCGGCGAGTTCCAGACCGGCGGCATCGCGCCCGGCCGCTACGTCGTCTACGTCATGACCAACCAGATGAACAACCCGCAGGAGGTCGCGGAGTTCTACAGCGAGCCCACGCCCTTCGAGGTCACGGACGCGGACGTGGCGGGGCTCGTCGTCAAGCTCAAGCGCGGTGCGGTGGTCTCGGGCGTCGTCGCCGTCGAGGGCGTGGCCGACCGCGCCGCCGCGGCGCAGATGCTCGCGGCCGTGCGCGTCCACCCCTGGGTCGAGTCGTACCGGGAAAACGCGGCGATGCCGGGGAGCCCGATGCGCCCGGTCACCGTCGGCGCCGACGGCTCGTTCCGCGTGACGGGGTTGATGCCGGGCAAGCTGCGGCTGGGGACGATGAACGACGCGGTGAAGGGGCTCACGCTGACGCGCGTCGAGCTGAACGGCGCGAACGTCATCGGCGGCTTCGACGTGGCCGCGGGGGCGCAGATCGCGGGGGTGCGGCTCGTCCTCACCTACGGGTCGGCGGCGCTCGTCGGGCAGACGACCTTCGTCAACGGGACTCTGCCGCCGGGCGGGCGCGTGATGGCGGCGGCGAACCTGACGGGCTCCACGCCGGGCACCCGCGTCTCGCGCACGGTCGAGGTGGACGCGCGCGGCTACTTCCGCATCGAGGGTCTGCCGGCGGGCGAGTACGAGGTCATCGTCCACGTCTTCTTCTTCAACGGCGGCCCGGGACGCGCGCGCCGCAGCGAGCCGCAGCGCGTCGTGCTCGGCGACGGCGTCGAGGCGAAAGTCGCGCCCGTCATAGACTTCAACAAGTAGCCCGGAGGAGAGAACGTTGAAACTCCCTCGCCTCAAGACCTTCGCCGAGAGCCTCGCCGGGGCCGTCGTTAGGACTTACCTGGCCCGTGCTTCCGCCGCGCTCCTCCTCCTCCCCTTACTCCTCGCGCCGTGCGGCGCGCAGGAGCAGCAGCCCGCCGCCCCGCAGAAGGCGCAGGCCGCGCCCCCCGAGGCGGGCGGCTCCGCGGCCGCGACGACGCGGCCCACGCCGCCGCCGCGGAGCGCGATCACGGGCCGCGTCGTCGGCGAGTCGGGCGAGCCCGTCCCCGACGCGGCCGTCACGTTGCAGCCGCGTGTCTTCATGCGTATCGGCGGCGGCTCCTTACCGAACGCCGCCTCCGACGAGGCAGGCAACTTCAGCTTCGAAGGGCTCGACCCCGGCCTCTACGAAATCTTCGCGATGCTGCCCGGCTTCGTCGTCGAGACCGACTCGCTGACGGGCCGCCCCCTGCTGGGCCCATACCGGCCGGGCGACAACGTCGTCGTCCGGATGGTCAAGGGCGGGGTCGTCACGGGCACGGTCACGGACGGTCAGGGTCAGCCCGTCGCCGCCCTCGGCGTGCGCGCCGTGCGCGTGCGCGACCTCGACGGGAGCACCCCGCCGTCGCCCTTCCCCAACACCGGCGAAGACCGCACGGACGACCGCGGCGTCTACCGCATCTACGGGCTGCGGCCCGGGCTCTACGTCGTCTACGCGGGCGGCTACGGCAGCTCCGGTTTCATGCCCTTCGCTTCCTCCGGCGACATCGCGACCTTCTACCCTTCGGGGACGCGCGACGCGGCCGCGGAAGTCCCCGTGCGCGCCGGGCAGGAGGTGTCCAACCTCGACATAAGAATGCGCGAAGACCCCGCGCGCCAGGTCTCGGGCACGGTCGAGTCGCCCACGGGCACATTGGGCGAGTTCGGCGCCGGCATTAACCTCACCTACGCCTCGACGGGGATGGTCACCGGGACGGCCTTCATCAACGCGAACGCGACGCAGCGCTCCTTCTGGATCGAGGGCGTCGCCGACGGCGAGTACGACCTTCAGGCGACCTCCACCGGGCGCGACGGGGTGACGATGGCCTCCGCGTCGCAGCGCGTCTCTGTGAGGGGCGCCGACGTGACCGGCCTCCGACTCGCGCTCGTGCCGCTGGCCTCGGCCTCGGGCTCGCTCCGCTTCGAGCCGGCGGCCGAAGCCGGGCGCCCTGCGCCGGAGGGCTGCAAGGCCGTCCGCGCGTCGCAGCTCCCGCAGGAGACGCTCGTCACCGCGGCGCCCGAGGTGAAGACGGGCGCGACGGCGGCCCGCGTCTTCTCGCGCCTCGCCGTGCCGCAGAGCGCGACGCCCGACGCGGCGGGCGCCTTCACCGTCCGCTCGCTCGAAGGGGGGCGCCACCGCCTCTCCGTCCGCCTCTTCGACGAGGCGCTCTACGTGCGCTCCATCCAGATGCCCGCGCCCGCCGCCGCCCCGCCCCGCGCCGGGGCACCGCGGCCGGCGACGACGACCGCGGCATCAGCGTCCGCCTCGCGTGAGGTGTTCGACTTGAAGTCCGGACAGCAACTCTCGGGCCTGCTCGTGCGCGTCGCCGAAGGCGCCGTCTCCTTCGCTGGCACCGTCGCCCCGCCCGAGCCGCCCGCGGGCTCGACGCCCGAGCCGCCGCCGCCCTTCTCGCAGCTCCGCGTGCACCTCTTGCCACAGGAGCGCGAGCGCGCCGAAGACCTGCTGCGCTACTACGAAGCGCCCGTCACGAGCGAAGGCACCTTCTCCTTCAAGAACCTCGCGCCCGGCCGCTACCTCGTGCTCGCGCGCCCCTTCGTCGTCGAGGCGGGCGAGAGCGCGCCCCGCCCCACCGCCTGGGAAACCGGCACACGCGCTCTCCTTCGCCGCGAGGCCGAGTCGGCCAACACGCCCGTCGAGCTACAACCCTGCCAGCGCACGAACGATTTCGTCCTACGCTTCCCGCCGAAATAAAGAAAAGTAACCACAGAGACACAGAGGCACGGCTTGAAGACTTATATCTTCAAGCCGTGCCTCTGTGTCTCTGTGGTTACTTTTTTTTCGAGAGTCGGGGCTCAGACCTCGCGCACGACGAGGCCGTCGGGGGCGAAGTTCCATTTAAGGACTTCGGCGCCTTCGCGCGCGGCGAGCGCACGCTCGACCGTCTCGCGGGCGCCCTCCTCGCAGAGGAAGGCGAGGCAGCCGCCGCCGCCCGCGCCGCAGACCTTCGCCGCGAGCGCGCCGCTCTGGAGCGCCGTCTCCACCAGAGACTCCATGTGCGGCGTCGTGATGTTGGGCGCGAGCCGCTTGCGGTTGGGGTAGGCCGCGCGCATCACCTCGGCCACGCGCGGCCAGTCGCCCGCCGAGAGCGCCGTGCGCACCTCGCGCGCCGCGTCGCGTATCTTCTCGAAGATGTCGAAGACCTCCCGGTCGCCGTCGATGTGGCGCTTGAACATCTCCCAGTTATTGACGCCCGACAGGCGCGGCTCGCCCGTGTAGCAGACGACGACCCTGCGCTCCAACTCCTCGGGCGCGACGTTGATGGGCTCGCGCCGGATGCCGTCGGGGTTGAAGTGGATGGAGTTGACGCCGCCGTAGAACGCCCCGTAGTAGTCCTGGAACCCGGCCGGCACGCGGATGACCGTGGACTCGACGTTGGCCGCGATGACGATGAACTTCGACGGCGGGTAGCGGTCGCCGACCAGGCGGTTCAGCGCGCCGATGCACGCGATGGCGAGCGCGCTTGACCCGCCGAGCCCCGCGCCCGCGGGCGCCCTCGACTCGGCGACGAGGTGGAAGCCGGTCTCGGGTTTGAAGAAGTGTACGAGCTTCGAGATGAGTTCGAGCCGCTCCTCGCGCGCGAGGTCTTCGACCGCCGAAAGACTCGTCTCGAACGTGACGCCGCGGTCGCGCGACTCCAGGATAATCTGGTCGTCCGTGCGCGGCTCGATGCGGCAGGTGGCGTGGAGCGAGACGGCGAAGTTGACGGTCGTCGCGCCGGGGTGGAAGAGGTAGAGCGGCCAGATGTCTATGGTGCCCCCGGCCAGGTCAACCCTCGTCGGGGCTGTAGCTTCGATAGTCATTGGTGATGAATGATAAGTGGTGAGTGATGAGTGATGAGTGATAAGTGATAAGAAAGAGCAAGCGGGACTTGCCCTCTCTTATCACTTATCACTCATCACTCATCACTCGTCACTTATCACCGGCTTGTTCTCCTTGTTCTTCTGCTTTACCGGCGCCTCCTTGTGGCGCGCGAGCGGGTGCGGGATCAGCTCGGTTATCTCGTCCTTGATCTCGTGGAGCTTATCCTCGGCGGCCTGCTCTATCTTCTGGATGGTCTCGGGGCTCGCCTCCTCGACCTTCTTCGAGAGCCAGTACTTCTCCGCGAAGTAGAAGCCGCCGATGCCGAGGACGATGACGGCGACGACGACGCCGAGCAGCCAGTAGCTCAGCTCGTGCAGGTCGCCGATCAGGTTGTAGATGGCGCTGTGGAAGACGTAGCCCGTCCCCGACAGCAGCAGCACCCACACGAAGCAGCTCGCGAACGAGAGCAGCAGGAAACGCGCGTACGGCATCTTCGCCACGCCGTAGAAGGCGCACGAGCCCCAGCGCAGGCCGTAGGTGAACTTCGAGATGAAGATCGACATCACCCCGAACTTGTCCGTCAGCTTCTCCAAACGGGGGCGCGCCGCGCAGTAGAAGCGGTACTTCTTCACGCTCGAACGCCCCGCGCGCCCCAGCGCGTAGGCGACGTTGTCGCTCGCCACCCCCGCGACCGTCCCCACCGCCAGCACCTGCAAGAAGCTGTAGTCGCCGAACGCCCCACCGTGCGCCAGCACCCCCGCCAGCAGCAGAGTGATGTCGCCCTCCGCCATCGTCAGCACGAAGATGGCCGGCAGCCCGAACGCCCAGAGCAGCTCGTTGACGTAGTTTAAGTCCATAAGAACAGTGACAAGTGATGAGTGATAAGTGATAAGAAAGAAACAAGGCCCCTTGCCTTCCGCTTATCACTTATCACTCATCACTTGTCACTTCCCGGGGGTTTGACCACGAGCACGGGGCAGCGGGCGTGGCGGACGACCGACTCGGCGGTCGAGCCGAACAGGATGCGACCCAGACCTGTGCGCCCGTGCGACGAGATGACGATGAGGCCGGCGCCGCACTCCTCGGCCGCGCGCACGATCTCGGCGGCCGGCTCGCCGCGCGCGATCACGTCCTCGACCTCCAGCCCCTCGAACTCCACGCTCTTCGAGAAGGCGGGCAGGTCGCGCGCCGCCGACTCCTCCAACTGCCCGCCCAGTTCCGCGGCCGGCAAAGGCTCCGCCAGCGGCGTCCACCCCACCGGCTGCACCACCGGCTCGACGACGTGCAGGCAGACCACGCGCGCGCCCAGCAGCCGCGCGAACTCCGCCGCCACCGGCACGGCGTGCCGCGCGCACTCGCTGAAGTCCGTCGGCAGCAGGATGGAGCGAACGTCCATAAAAAGAAGTAGTCAGTAGCCAGTAGTCAGTAGTCAGTAGAAGAACCTTGATGAGCCGGGCGGCCGGTCTGTCAGCGTCAACGACCGCCGCGCGGAGCGCTACTGACTACTGACTACTGGCTACTGACTACCGACCTCATTCTACACGCAGAGTGAGTTGTTTGACAGCCCCCCGCCCCTTTGTTACCATCACGCCCGTCCAAGATCGGCTCCCCAATCAGTTTTTAAGCTCTTGACTCAGAAGGCTTTGAGATGAGCGCGCCGCCGTCAAACGAACAGCTTTACGTGGGCGTGGAACTCTGCGCCTCCTCCGCGCGCGCCGCGCTCGTCAACTCGGCCGGCGAGGTGCTCGCGCGGCGCGAGTCCGCGCTCTCGGCCGTAGACCTCGCCCCGCAGATCGCGCGCCTCGTCACGGAGCTGCGCGACTCAGCGCCCGCCGGCGTCGCCGCCCTGGGCTTGGGCGTCCCCGGCCTCGTCAATCCGCAGACGGGTCGCGTCGTCATCTCATCCGACATCCCCTCGGTCGTACGCGAAGACCTGCGCGCGTCGCTCGCGCAAGCCTCGGGGCTCCCCGTCGCGCTCGACAACGACGCCAACGCGGGCGCCCTCGGCGAGTACGCAGCCGGCGCGGGGCGCGGCAGCCGCAACATGTTCTACGTCACCATCGGGACGGGCATCGGCGGCGCGCTCATCCTCGACGGCCGCCTGTGGCGCGGCGCCTCCGGGTTCGCCGGGGAGTTCGGCCACATCACCATCGACCCCGAGGGCGTCGAGTGCGCCTGCGGCAACGTCGGCTGCCTTGAGACCGTCGCCTCCGCGCCCAACATCGTCCGCCGCACGCACGAGCGCCTGATGAGGGATTCGACCTCCTCGCTCTCGCGCCTCGGGCTCAACAAGAACTTCTCGGCCGCCGACATCGCCCACGAGGCCCGCAACGGCGACGACTTCGCCGCGCTGATGATGGCGCGCACCGGCCGCTACATCGGCACGGCCATCGCGTCCGTCATCAACCTCCTCAACACCGAGCGCATCGTCTTAGGCGGAGGCGTCATGGACGCGGGCGAGTTGATACTTGAGCCCATCGTCCAGGAGGCGCGCCGCCGCTCCTTCCAGCCCAACTTCGAGTCCACCCAGATCGTCGCCGCCACCCTCGGCCCCGACGCCGTCCCCATCGGCGCCGCCCTCCTCTCCCGCGAGGCCGCGCAGCCCGGCGGCTGAACTTTTCCCCCGACCGACGAACTTCCACGACGGCCCCCGCGTTTCAGAACTTGAAGGAGGCGCGAGACCTTATGCCCTTCATCACGGCGACGCGAGAGGACGGGGCGACGCTGCTCCTCAACGTGGACAGGATTCAGTACGTGGCCTACCAGGACGCGGAGGGGCAGGAGGTCTTGAGCGTCGTCTTCGACGCCAACCCTCCCGCCCAAGGGCGTCCGGGCACCAACGAGATCGTCGTCCACGGCCAGGAGGCGCGCCGCGTGTGGGAGGCGCTGGGCAGCATGCTCGGGCTCTAGCGGGGCTTGTGTTGGCGCGGGGCGGTTTGCGATGATACGAGCGTGAAGATGTGGTTCGAGACGGAGGCGTGGGACGGCGCGGGCTTGAGCCGGCAGCGATGGGCGCGGCTCGCCTTCATTCTGCTCGTGTGGGCGCTGGTCGGCCTCTTCTTCTCCAGCCAGATCTATTTTTACTTCCTCGGCACGCCGAAGCAGATGTCTCTGCCGAGCGCGCTGGCGTGGCAGATGACGGCGGTCGTCATCTTCGCGCTCTCCACCCCGCTCGTGCTGATGCTCGCCCGCCGCTACCGCGTCGAGCGCCAGACGTGGCGGCGCTCCATCCCCGCCCACCTGCTCGCCGGCACGCTCATCTGCTCGGCGTGGGCCGCCTTCCACATCGTCCTCGACACGTACTTCAACGGCCACCTCGAAAAATTCAACTGGGGCAACCTCCACCGCGTCGTCTTCCTCAACCTCGACCGCGAGCTTTTGGTCTACTGGATCATCGTCGTCGTCAGCCACGCCGCCGACTACTACCAGCGCTACCGCGAGGGCGAGCTGCGCGCCTCGCAGGCGCAGTTGCAGGCACTGAAGATGCAGCTCCACCCGCACTTCCTCTTCAACGCCCTGCACTCCATCTCGGCGCTCGTCCACTCCGACCCGGACGCAGCCGACAAGATGATCGCGCGGCTCGGCGACTTCCTGCGCCTGACGCTCGACTCGGCCGCCGCGCAGGAGGTGACGCTCCGGCAGGAGCTTGAGTTCCTCGACTGCTACCTCGACATCGAGCGCACGCGCTTCCGCGACCGCCTGACGACGCACATCGACGCCGAACCGCAGGTCTTGGACTGCCGCGTACCGAACCTCATCCTCCAGCCCATCGTCGAGAACGCCATCCGCCACGGCGTCTCGCAGCGCGCCGCCAGCGGCCACGTCGGGGTGCGCGCCACGCGCGCCGGCCAGGTGCTCCGGCTGGAGGTGCGCGACAACGGGCGCGGACTGCCCGAGGGCGCGGAGGTCAACCGCGCCCAGCAGGGCGGCGGCGGCGTCGGCCTCGCCAACACGCGCGCGCGCCTGCAACAGCTCTACGGCGGCGCCTACCGCTTCGAGATCACGAACGCGCCCGCGGGCGGCGCCGTCGTCACGCTCGAAATCCCCGTCCGAGAGGCCGAGCCGCCGCCGCCCGCCGACGCGCGCGCGGAGCGTGTGGGCGGCGCGAGCCGCGAGCCCGCCTTCAGCAAGTAGCACGGCGGAACTCGGCGCGCGAAAATTTTTCTGCTACATTACGCGGCCGCGGGCCTGGTGCCCGCGGCGCCCTCCCGACAGACCGTAAACTCTCTGCGAAAGGAATGAACCTCTTGAAACCCTCTGTGCGACACCTCGTCCTTCTCTCGCTCCTGCTCGCGGCCGCCCCCGCGACGCTCCCGACGCCGGCCCGCGCCGCGCAGGACACACCCGCGAAGCAGGACGCACCCGCGAAGCAGGAAACGCCGCCGAAGCCCGACGCCGCCACCGCGGCGCCTGCCGCCACCCTCCCCGCGCGCGCGGAGGGCAAGGCCGTCGTCTTCGTCTACCGCCCCGGCAAGCTCGTGGGCAAGGCGCTTGAGCCCTCCGTCTTCTGCGACGGCGTCGAAGTCGGGCGCATGGACAACGGGCGCTACATCGTGCTGCTGCTCGACCCCGGCGAGCACCGCATCCACATGACGCAGGACAACAAGCGCGTCGATTTCAAGCTCGGCGCGGGCGAGGCGGCCTTCGTCCGCATCAAGATCGTGATGGGGATGATGAAGGGGCGCGGCGAGCCCGTCCTCGCCGACGAGAAGGACGCCGCCGAGAACCTGAAGAAGAGCGAACCGCTCGGGGCCGACAAGTTCAAGCCCAACCCGCTGGCCGTCACCGACCGAGCCGAGGCCGAGGCGATTCTCAAGCAGTACGTCCGCTGACCTCGCGCGTGCGGTTTCGCGACCGTTTTGTTACATTAAAGCTGTCAGCGTTCAGCTCTCAGCTTTCAGCGTTTGCCCTCGGAGGGGGACGAGATTGAAAGCGCATCTCGTCCCCCTCGGGCGGCAACAAGCTGAGAGCTGAACGCTGAACGCTGACAGCTTTAAAAATGAACCCCGAACTTATCAGAAACTTCTCGATTATCGCGCACATCGACCACGGTAAATCCACCCTGGCCGACCGGCTGCTCGAACTCACCGGCGCGCTCTCCGAGCGCGAGATGGAGGCGCAGGTCTTAGACAACATGGACCTGGAGCGCGAGCGCGGCATCACCATCAAGGCGCACGCCGTCCGCCTCGACTACCGCGCGAAGGACGGACAGGCGTACGTCCTCAACCTCATCGACACGCCCGGCCACGTAGATTTCAGTTACGAGGTCTCGCGCTCGCTCTCGGCCTGCGAGGGCGCGCTCTTAATCGTCGACGCCTCGCAGGGCGTCGAGGCGCAGACGCTCGCCAACACCTACCTCGCCATCGGCGAGAACTTAGAGCTCGTCCCCGTCATCAACAAGATCGACCTCCCCGGCGCCGAGCCTGAGAAGGTGATGGAGCAGATCGAGAACGTCATCGGCCTCGACACCTCGAACGCCGTGCTCGCCTCGGCCAAGACCGGCGTCGGCGTCCCCGACATCCTCGAAGCCATCGTCCGCGACATCCCGCACCCGAAGGGCTCCGCGGACGCGCCGCTGAAGGCGCTCATCTTCGACTCGTGGTACGACTCCTACCGCGGCGTCATCGTCCTCTTCCGTGTCATCGACGGGACGATCAAGCCGGGGATGAAGATTCGCTTCTTCAACACGGGGCGCGACTACCAGGTCGAGACCATCGGCGTGAACCGGCCGCGCCCGACCCTCATCAACTCGCTCTCGGTCGGCGAGGTCGGCTTCATGACCGCCTCGATCAAGACGGTCGCCGACGTGCAGATAGGCGACACCATCACCGAGGCCGCGCGCCCGACCAAGGAGCCCTTCCCCGGCTTCCAGGAGATCAAGCCGATGGTCTTCGCCGGGCTCTACCCCGTCGAGGCCAACCAGTACGAGGAGTTGCGCGACGCCTTAGACAAGCTGCGCCTCAACGACGCCTCCTTCTTCTACGAGCCCGAGTCGTCCGTCGCCCTGGGCTTCGGCTTCCGCTGCGGCTTCCTCGGCCTGCTCCACATGGAGATCGTGCAGGAGCGTCTGGAGCGCGAGTTCGACTTAGACCTCATCACGACCGCGCCCGGTGTCCGCTACCGCGTGACGACGACCGACGGCGAGGTGATCGAGGTGGACTCGCCCGCCAGGATGCCCGACACCGTTCGCATCCAGAAGATCGAAGAGCCCATCATCGATGCGACCATCCTCACGTCCGACGAATTCCTCGGCGGCATCCTGCCGCTGCTCGAAGAGAAGCGCGGCGTCCAGCAGAAGTTCGAGTACATCGCCGAGAAGCGCGTGATGCTCGTCTACACCCTGCCGTTGAACGAGATCGTGCTCGACTTCTACGACCGCCTGAAATCGGTCTCACGCGGCTACGCCTCGCTGGACTATCACCTCGCGGGCTACATCGAGAGCGACCTCGTCAAGCTCGACCTCATGGTCGCGGGCGAGCCCGTGGACGCGCTCTCCATCATCGTCCACCGCCAGAACTCGCAGGCGCGCGGCCGGTTGCTGGCCGAGAAGATGCGCCAGCTCATCCCGCGCCAGCTCTTCGAGGTGCCCATCCAGGCCGCCATCGGCAACAAGATCATCGCCCGCGAGACCGTCAAGGCGATGGGCAAGAACGTCATCGCCAAGTGCTACGGCGGCGACATCTCGCGCAAGCGCAAGCTCCTCGAAAAGCAGAAAGAGGGCAAGAAGCGCATGAAGCGCGTCGGCAAAATCGAGATACCCCAGGAAGCCTTCCTCGCCGTCCTCAAGGTCAACGAGTAGCGGCCGGGCGGAAGACCGCCCGCCGAGCCGCGACTCACACATCACACACGGGAGCGTTTGAGATGAGATTTCCCCTGCTTGTCGTCGCTCTGCTTTCGGCCTGTCCGTTAACGTTCGCGCAGCACCAGCACGCGGGCGCGGCGCCGGCCGCGGACGTGCGGTTGTTGGAGGGGCTGGGCCAATTTCATCTGCCCGTGAGGACTTCGGTGCCGGAGGCGCAGAGGTTCTTCGACCAGGGGATGATTCTGGTCTACGGGTTCAACCACGACGAGGCGGCGCGTGCGTTCCGGCGCGCGGCGGAACTCGACCCGCGGATGTCGATGGCGCACTGGGGGCTGGCGCTCGCGCTGGGGCCGAACTACAACGAGTCCTCGATCTCCGTCGAGCGCATGAAGGCCGCGCACGAGGCCGTGCGGAAGGGGCTCGCGCTCGCGGCCGGGGGGCCGGCGCACGAGCGCGAATACCTCGAAGCGCTCTCGAAAAGATTCTCTCCGGACGCGAACCCCGACCAGACGAAGTTGTGGGCGGCGTACCGCGACGCGATGGCCGAACTCGTCCGTCGCTACCCGGACGACGCGGAGGCGGCTACTCTTTGGGCCGACGCCGCGATGGTCATCAACGCGTGGCGACTCTTCGACGGCGCGGGGCGGCCCGCCGCCGGCACCGACGAGATCATCACGACGCTCGAAGCCGTGATGCGGCGCTCGCCCGAGCACATCGGCGCGCACCACCTCTACATCCACGCCGTCGAGGCTTCGACCACGCCCGAGCGGGCGCTCCTGAGCGCCGACCGCCTCGCCGCGCTCTCGCCCGCGGCCGGCCACCTCGTCCACATGCCCGCGCACATCTATATGCGCACGGGCGACTACGACCGCGCCGCCGAGAGCAACGAGTGGGCGGCCAAGGCCGACCAGGAGTACATCGAGCGCGGCGGCCGGCGCGGCATCTACACGGCCGCCTACTACAGCCACAATCTGCACTTCCTCGCCGCCGCGCACGCCATGCGCGGCAACTACGCCGAGGCCGTGAAGGCTTCGCGCCGGCTCGAAGCGAACGTCTCGCCTTACCTCAAGGAGATGCCTTTCTTCGAGAGCTTCATGCCGACCGGGCTCCTCATCGGCGTCCGCTTCGGCCGCTGGGACGACGTGCTCAAGACGCCGGAGCCCGCGGCTTCGGCGCCCATCTCGAGCGCCTTCTGGCACTGGGCGCGCGGGATGGCGCTGGCCGGGACTGGGAAGACCGCGGAGGCCGAGTCGGCGTTCAAGACCTTCCGGGCGAAGGCCGCGGCCCTTCCGCCCGAGACCGGCTACGGCCAGAACACGACGGGCGCCGTCTTCAAAATCGCCGAGCACTTCTTCAACGCGCGTCTGGCCGCGGCGCGCGGCGACCGCAAGGCCGCCGTGGGTTTCCTGCGTCAGGCCGTCGCCGCCGAGGACGCGCTCGCCTACGACGAGCCGCCGGGCTGGTATCACCCGCTCTCGCGCGAAAGCCTGGGCGGCGCGCTCCTCCTCGACGGGCAGCACGCCGAGGCCGAATCGGTCTTCCGCGAAGACCTGCGGCGCAACCGGCGCAACGGCCGCTCGCTCTTCGGCCTCGCCGAGAGCCTGAAGGCGCAGGGCAAGGCGCGCGAGGCCGAACTGGTCGGCCGCGAGTTCGAGCGCGCGTGGAAGTCGGCCGACACACGGCTGACCGTCAATGACCTTTAACAGAACCGCGAGCGGTAGCGAGCGGGTGCGGGTTACGCCATGTGCCTGTGTCGCGCAACACTGACCCGCTCGCTACCGCTCGCGGTTCTGATTTAAGAGGCATCTAATTATGAGACGCTGGTTCCTCCTTCTGCTCATCATCGCGGCGGCGTTCGCGTTCGTCGTCGTGCCCGTCTTTCTCATCAACCCGGGCCGGCCGCAGACCGAGACGGGGCTCGCGGTCGGGTACTACGTGCGCAGCTTTGCGCCCTGGGCGACGCTCGCGCTCCTGCTCGGCGCGCTCCTGCTCGTCGTGCGGATGTGGCGTGCGTCGCGGCGCTGGTGGGCGAAGGCACTGATGGTCTTGCTGCTCCTGCCGGCCGGCGCGACCGTCTGGGCGTCGCGGCAGAACATCTACGAGGTGATGTTCAACCCGCTCGCGGCCCCCGCGTACGCGCACGCGGGCGAGGTCGACTACATCAGCGACGAGGACATGGTGCTCGCGGTCGAGCGCGGGGGCGAGCGCGTCGCGTACCCCGTGCGGCTGATGGCCTACCACCATATCGTCGCGGACACGGTGGGAGGCGTGCCCTTAGTCGCCACCTATTGAACGCTCTGTCACACCGGTCTGGTGTGGGAATCGACTGTAGACGGGCGGGTGCTCCACTTCCGTCTGTGGGGCATCAACAACCAGAACTTCATCATGCGCGACGAAGAGACCGGCTCCTGGTGGCAGCAGGTCTCGGGCGAGTGCATCTTCGGCGCGTTGAAGGGGAAGAGGCTCAAGCTCTTCGACCACGACGAGCTGACCTTTGCGACGTGGAAGCGCGAGGGCGACAGCGGCCGCGTGATGCGCCCCGACCCGAAGCACCTCGCCGCCGACGACTACGAGCCGGCCGACTGGGAGAAGCGCATGGAGCGCGCCCGCGTCGTGACGACGCTCGCCAACCCGAACGAGACGCTCCCGGCGCGCACGCTCGTCGTCGGCGTCGAGGCGGGCGGTCGCGCGAAGGCTTACCCCATGGACGCGCTCGCCAAACAGAACCCCATCCTCGACCAGATCGGCGACACGCCCGTCCTCGTCCTGCTCGCCGAGGACGGCAAGAGCGTCCGCGTCTTCGACCGCAGGCTCGAAGGCCGCACGCTCGAATTCTTCCTCCGCCCGGACTCGCGCGAACTCATCGACGCCGAAACGGGGAGCGCCTGGGACTTCACCGGCACGGCCACCGGCGGCGCGCACAAGGGCCAGCGACTCGCGCGCGTCCAGCCCGTCAAGGACTACTGGTTCGACTGGAAGAAATACCACCCCGACACCGGCGTCTACCTCCTCGGCGAACGCTAAATCGAAGACCTTTGACAAGTAGACAGTAGTCAGTAGACAGTAGTCGGTAGTCAGTAGACTTCGCACCGCAGGCGCCCGGGCGCTCATCCCAACGTGCCGGCTGTGACGTTTTTCTACTGGCTACTGACTACTGTCTACTGTCTACTTTTCCTATGCACGTCACGAGAGTCGAGCTGGAACAGATTAAGTCTTACGAGCGCGGCGCGTTCGCGTTCGAGCGTGGGACGACCGCCATCGTCGGCCCCAACGGCGCGGGCAAGACCACCATCCTCGAAGCCATCGCGTGGACGCTCTTCGACGTGCTCGACTACAGCAAGGACGACTTCCTCCGCCGCGGCGCGAAGAAGGGCTCGGTGCGCGTCACCTTCCAGAGCGACCTCGACGAGCGCCGCTACACCATCTACCGCGACACGG
>JBEVJD010000474.1:0-3684 GCA_040510435.1 Pyrinomonadaceae bacterium
TTCGAGGGCGCGGGCTTCGACGTGTCGAACTACGTCCCCGACATGGTCGCGGCCTTCACGGTCGAGCGCGAGCGGAAGCGCCCGGCCGAGTTCGCGCCGGTGGTCGCGCGCGTGCGCGAGTCGCGCCGCCGCACGGCGGAGGCGCGCGCGAACGAGCCGGCCGAGGCGCCGCCCGCCGACGAGCGCAGGGCGGCGCTCGTGAAGAGTCTCAACGACGTGGGCGAGCTGCTGCGCGTACGCAACTACGAGGAGGCCAACGCGCGCCTCGCCGTGCTGAAGGGCCAGTACCGCGACGAGCCGCTGGTCTACTTCACGCTGGGTCAGGCGGCGTCGCTCTCGGCGCAGGAGGCGATTGACGAGGTGCTTCAGGCCGAACGCCTCAACGCCGCACTCGGCCACTTCCGCCAGACGATACTCTTCGCGACGCCCGACACCGACCGCTCGGTCGTCGTGCGCGCGCACCTCTCCAGCGGCCGCATCCTCGCGCACCTCGAACGGCGCGAAGAGGCGCTGCGCGAGTTCGACTCCGTCATCAACGCCACGCAGCCCGCCGACCGCTTCCACCAGGAAGCGCTCGCCGAGAAGAAGAAGCTCGGACAATAAAGCAGTAGACAGTAGCCAGTAGTCAGTAGACAGTAGAAAAAACGGCGGCGCGCCTTAACCTTCAGGTCGGGCGCGCCGCTTTGTCTTCCTACTGACTACTGACTACTGACTACTGTCTACTTAACCACCGTGATGTCGCGCGAGGTCGAGTTGTAGCCGCCGTTATCCACGACGTTGCCGGCCTTGTCCACGAGTTCGAGTTTGACGGTGTGCTTGCCTGCCGTCCAGCCTGCGAGCCAGATGGGCTCCCACTTGTCTATGAACTGCGGCGCGGCGCCGTCCACCGAGTAGCGGACGCGGTACTCGCCGCCGTCGCCTTGCAGCTTCGCGTTCGAGAGCCAGAAGTCGATCATGATGGGGTCGGCGTCCGCGCCCTTGTACTCGCCCTTCGGGCGGCTGTAGGTCAGCAGGGGCTTCGCGCGGTCAACCGCCCCGGCCGTCGAGGGCGGCATGTCCTTGCCCTCGGGCCCCGGCGTGGCCGAGGCCGCGGGCGAGGCCGAAGGCGACGCGGCGGGCCGCGCGGCGTTGGCGTTAGCGTTGTCGGCCATCTTCTGGCCGCCGGCCGTCGTCGTCGGCCGCGAAGGGTCGCCGCCGCCCTTCACCGTGAACGAGACCATCTGGAACGAGCCCTCGTTCTTGTAGCTCTCGTGCCAGGGGCGCGAGGCGAAGACGCGGATGGTGTGCGCGCCCTCGGAGACGTTGCGCAGCTCGAAGGGTTGACCCAGCTCGTAGTAAGCCTCGTAGGGCTGGTTGTCGAGGATGACGTGGATGTGGTTGCCCATCCCCGTCGCGGGGTCTTTGTGCGGCTTGTAACCCTTGAGGTCGCCCGCGAGGTCGAGCCGGACTTTGACGGTCGCGCCCTGGACGGTCGCGCCCTCGCGCGGCTCGACGAACTTGAGCGCGGGCGCGGCCGCGTCCTGCTCGCCGCGCTGCGCCGACTGTTCGCTGATCCGCTGCGGTCGCCCGGTCACCGAGAGCGTCTGCGCGGCCGGCGTCGGCGAGGCCGCGGGCGTCGTGTTCGCGTTCGTGTTCGCCGTGTTCGCATTCATGTCCGAGGAGCAGCCCGCGAGCCCGAGGGCTGCGGCCGCGAGCGCGCACGAGACGAGCAGGAGTCGAGAGAGTTTCATCGAGAGCCTCCGGTTGAGAAACTAGGAATTAGTATGCAGTAGGCAGATGGCAGTTAAGGCTAAAACTCTTCAACTGCCTACTGCCATCTGCCTACTGCCTACTGTTCATCGTTCTATTCGCCTTTGGCCGCGGCGGCCGCGGGGCGCGAGCTGTTGCCGTGCTGGAGACGCTGCTCGCAGGACGCCCAGTCGATGTTGGAGAAGAACGCCTCGATGTACTTGGGCCGCTCCGCCGGCTTGTAGTCGAGCAGGAAGGCGTGCTCCCACACGTCCATGACGAGCACGGGGACGAAGCCCGCGACGTTCCCGACCTCGTGCAGCGTGATCCAGTGGTTCGAGAGCCGTTCGTTCGTCGGGTCTTGATAGCAGACCGCCCAGCCCACGCCGCGCATCTTGCCGATGCCGACGAAATCCGTCTTCCAGATGTCGTAGCTGCCGAAGGAGCTTTCGGCCAGCTTGTAGAAGTTCGAGTCCTTCTCGGGGTCGGTCGTCGTCGAGCCCTTCCTCATGTTGCCGAAGTACCACTCGTGCAGCACCATGCCGTTGTACTCGAAGCCGAGGCGGCGGGTCAGCTCCGAATAGGCGGGCACCTCCTCCTGATCGACCTTGCCGTCCTTCAGAATCTCAGTAATCTTGGTCGTCAGCGTGTTGGTGTTCGTGACGTAACCCTCGTAGAGCTTGAAGTGCATCTCCAGCGTCTGGTCGGAGATGCCTCTCAGCCCGCTCAAATCGAACTGCTTCGCCGTGTAGGTCTTGATCTCGCTCATACTTCCTCCTTGGCTATCATTGCGGAACTCTCCCGAGCGAGGCGGCCCCGCCTAGGGCTTCGGTGATTCCGGGTTGTCGCTCGGCTGTATCTTGAGTGCGATTATAAAACAGAACCGCGAGCGGTAGCGAGCGGGTGCGGGTCACGTCAGAGAGACTTCATGACGTGACCCGCACCCGCTCGCTACCGCTCGCGGTTCTGTTAGTCCGACTACTTGCCGAAGATGACCCAGTCGCCGTGCGAGGTGCCCATGAACCAGAGCATCGGGAGCGAGAGCCAGGCGTTGGTGCGCGAGGCGAGGAAGGCGCGGCGCGCGAGCGCGGCGTCGGGCGGCGTGCCCTCGGCCGTGGCGGCGATGATGCGCTTTTGCGCGGGCCAGATGATGCCCCACACGTTCAGCAGCATGATGAGCCCGAGCGCGCCGCCGATACCGATGGAGAGCGTCTTGTTGCTGGCCCAGTGGTCGCGCCGGCCCGTCAACTGCGAGTCGAGGAACCAGATGAGCGCCACCGACATGGCGATGACCAGCCCGGCCGTCGCCACCGCCAGAATCTTCCCGTCCTTGTTCAGGTTCGGCAGCAGCACGAAGTTGTAGATAGCCCACGTCGCGGCGCCGATGATGATCCAGACGAGGAGGATGAGCCAGACGTTGGCGCCCGCGCCGTCGGTGTTGGCGTTAATCACGTCCGGGCGCAGGATGTACATCGCGTAGTAGCCGAGCCCCGCGAGGACGGTGACGACCGCGCCCCAGCGGAAGTACCAGAGCGCCTTCGGCATCAGGTTGGGGACGACGATCTTCTTCGTCGGCGCGTCGAGCGCCTTCATGAAGTTGACGTTGACGAGGTTGAAGAAGTAGAGCATCCCGATCCAGGTGATGCCGGCGACGAAGTGCGCCCAGCGCATGATGATTCTGACCAGTTCACTCGGCTCCGGCGCGTGGAAGATGTCCTGGAACATCGCGAGGGTCGCGGGAAGATGCAGGGTTGGGTCGAACATCTCAATCCTCCGAATTTTTTCTCTGGATGAACTGCGTGCTCGTCCGTGCCCCTGCTCGAACTGCCCTCGGCGGGTGGCGGACGGGACAGCCCGCGCCTCGACGCGGAAAGGGGACGGGCGCGCTTCGGCCGGCGGCTGCTTCGGACTTTCAAACTGCTTTTAGTTTGCGCGCGTGAGATTAGCACAAAACCG
>JBEVJD010000475.1:0-8245 GCA_040510435.1 Pyrinomonadaceae bacterium
GACCTTGTCCCGCGCGGTCTCCGGCCGCCCGCCCTTGCCGGGGAAGAGCAGCAGGAAGAGGCCGCCCACCACGCCGACCGGGCCGAACGCGGCCAGCTTCGTCGAGTAACTGCCCTCGGTGTGCAGTTGGTGCCAGTTGAAGTAGATGAGGCCGGCGAAGACGGCGATGATCGCCAACGCCAGCAGCCGAGGTTTCAGATGACCCATGAACGTCTCCCGCCATTGAATTGAGCCGACTTCGCCGACGACGCCGGACGAGGAGCCCGACCGTCGTCTTAAGGAGAAGCGGCCTCCGCAATAATACGCGCGTTTGGATTTCAGACCGAAAATATTCCGCGCGGCGTCGCTCGCGCCCCCCGCACCGAGCCGCACACTTTTTCGATTTTGGGATTTCGGTCTTCGGAAACGGACACCGGGGAGGGGCGTGTGCGTTCGCTTCCGGGGAAAAGTCCTGAAAAACCGGCGGCGGCGGCGGCGTGCGGCAGTGGTACGGGGCTTGTTGAGGTGTGTCGCGAGTGAAAGTGTTTCTGCCGATCTAAAGCAACCCCTATGAGAGATGTCAAGCAACTCCCTATGGATGTAAAACGCACCTCTACGGACGTGCCGCGCCCCACCGCGGAGGACGCGAAGCGCCCCGCCGCCGGGGATGTGCCGCGCCCCGCCGCCGGGGATGTGAAGCGCGCTTCTTTCGACGCGCCGCGCGCCACGATGGACGTGAAGCGGCCCCAGAGGAAGAACCGGCGGCGCGTGAAGCTGATCGTGTACGCGACGCTCGGCGTGCTGGTCGTCGGGTTCATCACCTACGGACTCTCGCGCCTGCCGAAGGCCGCGATGAGCGTTTCGCGCTCGACCGTCCTGACGGACACCGTCAAGCGCGGGCAGATGCTCCGCAACGTGCGGGGTCTCGGCACGCTCATCCCCGAAGAGATTCGGCAGATCGCCGCGCCCGTCGAGGGTCGCGTCGAGCAGAAGTTCGTCAAGCCCGGCGAGACGGTCGGCCCCGGCACCGTGCTCGTCACGCTCTCGAACCCGACGCTCCAACAGGCCGCGGTCGATGTCCAGTACCAGATCAAGTCGGCCGAGGCCGACATGAACAACCTCAAGTCGCGGCTTGAGAGCGACCGCATGACGCAGCAGTCGAACGTCGCGCAGATTCAGTCCGAGTACCAGCAGGCCAAGATTCAGCTCGACGCCGACGAGCAGCTCGCCAAAGAGGGCTTGGTCGCGGCGCTCACCCTGCGCGTCTCGCGCGTCCGCGTCGAGCAGTTGGCGAACCGCGTCGAGGTCGAGAAGAAGCGCATCGAGCAGAACAAGTCGCAGGTCGTCGCGCAGGTCGCCGCGCAGCAGGCGCGCATCGAGCAGTTGCGCGCGCAGCTCCGCCTCAACCAGGAGCAGGTCGCCTCGCTCCAGGTGCGCGCCGGCACCGCGGGCGTGCTGCAAGAGGTGACGGTCGAGGTCGGGCAGCAGATCGTGCCGGGCACCAACATCGCGCGCGTCGCAGACCCCACCAGCCTCAAGGCCGCGCTCCAGATTCCCGAGACGCAGATTAAAGACATCACCCTCGGCCAGCCCGCCACCATCGACACGCGCGGCGGCGGCACCGTCGCGGGCCGCGTCATGCGCATCGACCCGGCGGCGCGCAACGGCACGTTCACCGTGGACGTAGACCTCGAAGGCCCGATGCCGCAGGGCGCTCGCGTGGACTTGAGCGTGGACGGCACGATTGAGCTTGAGAGGTTAGACGACGTGCTCTACGTCGGCCGCCCCGCGACGGGCGGCGGCGGGCAGGCGACCGTCTCGCTCTTCCGCCTCGGGCCCGACGGGCGCGAGGCGACGCGCGTGCAGGTCAAGCTCGGCCGCACCTCGGTCAACAACGTCGAGGTCGTCGAGGGCCTGAACGTGGGCGACACGGTCATCCTCTCCGACACTTCGCAGTGGGACGGCGTCGACCGGCTCCGGATCGATTAAAGACCGTGAACCGCAAACCTTAAGCCGTAAACCGTGAACCGTGACGGGGGAAGATACGTTCTACCTTGTCACGGTTCACGGCTCACGGTTTACACCCCGCGAGCTCGACGGTTCCCCTACTTGTCACGGATACGGTTGACGGTTCACGCACAAGTGAACGGTTCACAGTCCGAGTACCCCTAACGATTCACGAAAGGAAAAGAGATGAGCGCTACAAGCGAACCGCTGGTGAAGCTGGACGGCGTGCGCAAGGTTTTCTACACGGACGAGGTCGAGACGCACGCGCTCTCCGGCATCCACCTCGACATCAAGAAGGGCGAGTACATCTCGATGGCGGGTCCGTCGGGCTGCGGCAAGTCCACCCTGCTCTCCATCCTCGGCCTGCTGGATTCGCCGACCGAGGGCGAGTACGTCTTGAACGGGACGCCGGTGGCGAACCTCTCGCTCTCGGAGCGCGCGCGCATCCGCAACCGCGAGATCGGCTTCATCTTTCAGGCGTTCAACCTCATCGGCGACCTCAACGTCTACGAGAACGTCGAGCTGCCTCTGACCTATCGCGACATGGGCGCGAAGGAGCGGCGCGAGCGCGTGGAAGAGGCGCTCCTGAAGGTCGGCATGTCGCACCGCATGAAGCACTACCCCTCGCAGCTCTCGGGCGGTCAGCAGCAGCGCGTGGCCGTCGCCCGCGCCGTCGCCGGCAACCCCTCCATCCTGCTCGCCGACGAGCCCACGGGCAACCTCGACTCGACCAACGGCGAGGCCGTGATGAACCTCCTGCGCGAGCTGCACGCGGGCGGCGCCACCATCTGCATGGTCACGCACGACCCGCGCTACGCCAAGTACGCCGATCGCACCTTCCATCTCTTCGACGGCCAGGTCGTTGAGGAGACGCACGAGGCGAAGGCCGAAGAGGAGCTGGAAGAGAGCGGCTTCAAGCTGTAGGCGCTCAGCTTCCGGCGTTCGGCTCCCAAGCCCTCAACGCTTTGCGCGCGGCCCGGGGCCCGCGCGCATTGGGTGGGAGACGTGTGGCTGCACGCGCCGGGCGAGGCTGGCGATTCCTGTTCGGGGAGGATTGACGCATGGGCACGCTTTGGAAGGACGTGCAGTACGCGGCGCGCGTGCTGCTGAAGAGTAAGGGGTTCACGGCGGTGGCGGTCATCGCCATCGCCCTCGGCGTGGGCGCCAACACCGCCATCTTCTCCGTCGTCAACGCGGTGCTCCTCAAGCCGCTCAACTACAGGAACCCGGGCCAGCTCGTCCTCATCAACCACAACTACCCGAAGCTCGACCTCAAGGCGTCGGTCTCCGCGCCCGGCTTCGCCTACTACCGCGACAACGCGAAGTCCTTCTCGGAGATGGCGGCCGCGACGAGCTGGTCGGTCAACCTCACGGGCGAGGGCGATCCCGAGCGGCTTCAGGGGATGACGGCGACGCCGAACCTCTTCGCGCTGCTCGGGGCGGAGGCCGCCGCGGGGCGCGCCTTCACGGCCGAGGAGGGGCAGGTCGGCAACAACAAGGTCGTCGTCCTGGGCGACGCCTTCTGGCGCCGTCGCTTCGGCGGCGTCGAGGTCGTCGGCAAGAACCTCATGCTCAACGGCGAGCCCTACACCGTCGTCGGCGTGATGCCGCCCGGCGTCGATTTCGGGCGCGAGTGGAGCGGGCAGGCGCCCGACCTCTGGTCGCCCATCGCCTTCACCCCGCAGCAGCTCGACGCGAACACGGGTCTGACGAACGAGTACCTCGGCGTGCTGGCGCGGCTCAGGGACGGCGTCTCCGAGCAGCAGGCGCAGGCCGAGCTGGACGCCATCGCCGCCGACCTCCGCCGCCAGTACATGCCCGGCGCGGACGCGAGCAACTGGGGCCTGCTCATCACGCGCTTCGACGAGTTCGTCGTCGGCAAGATTCGCACGCCGCTGCTCATCCTCCTCGGCGCGGTCGCGTTCGTGCTGCTCATCGCGTGCGCCAACGTCGCCAACCTGATGCTGGCGCGCGCGGCCGTCCGCCAGAAGGAGATCGCCGTGCGGACGGCGCTCGGCGCGTCGCGCTGGCGCGTGGTGCGGCAGTTACTGACCGAGAGCGTGCTGCTTTCACTCGCGGGCGGCGCCGTCGGGTTGCTGCTGGCGCTGTGGGGCGTTGACCTCCTGCTCAAGCTCAACGAGCACAAGATACCGCGCGCGGCCGAGATCGGTTTGGACTCGCGCGTGCTGCTCTTCACGCTCGGCGTGTCGGTGCTGACGGGCCTCGTCTTCGGGCTCGCGCCCGCGTTCCAGACCTCGACCGCCAACCTCCACGACACGCTCAAGGAGGGCGGGCGCAGCAGCGGTCAGCTCGGCGTCCGGCGGGGCCTGCGTAACGTGCTGGTCGTCGTCGAGATGGCCTTCGCCGTCGTGCTGCTCGTCGGGGCGGGGCTCCTCATCCGCAGCTTCGTCGAGTTGCAGCGCGTCAACCCGGGCTTCCAGCCCGAGGGCGTGCTCTCGATGCTCGTCTCGCTGCCGATGAACAAGTACAAGGAGGGCACGCAGCGCGCGGCCTTCGACCGGCAGTTGCTCGAAGAGGTGCGGGGCGTGGCCGGCGTGAAGAGCGCGGCGACCATCACGTCTTTGCCGATGAGCGGCTGGAACCAGTCGGGCAGCTTCCGCATCGAGGGGCGGCAGGTCGCGCCCGGCGAGAGCGCGCCGCACGGTGCCCGCCTGATGGCCTCGGAGGACTACTTCCAGACGATGGGCATCCCGCTCGTCAAGGGGCGCTACCTCGACGCGCGCGACACGGCCGAGGCGCCCGGCGTGGCGGTAGTGAGCGAGAAGCTCGCGCAGAAGTACTGGCCGGGCGAAGACCCCGTCGGCAAGCGCATCACGTTCGAGGGCGGGCAGCAGCAGCCGCGCTGGCGCGAAGTCGTCGGCGTCGTCGGCCACACCCGCAACGAGGGGTTGGAAGGCGAGTCGCGCGGCCAGTACTACGTGCCCTACGTGCAGCGGCCGAACAACGCAGACCTCTTCCTCGTCGTGCGCACCGACGGCGACCCGGCCGCGCTCGCGCCCGCGGTGCGCTCGCGCATCGCGTCCGTAGACCGCGACCTGCCGGTCTACAAGGTTATGACGATGGAGAAGATGGTGTCGGATTCGCTCGCGCAGCGCCGCTTCTCGATGTTCCTCTTCGGCGTCTTCGCGGCGCTCGCGTTGGCGCTGGCCGTTGTCGGGCTCTACGGCGTGATGTCCTACTCGGTGACGCAGCGGACGCACGAGATCGGCCTGCGGATGGCGTTGGGCGCGCAGGGGCGCGACGTGCTGCGGATGGTCGTGGGGCAGGGGATGGGGCTCGTCGCCCTCGGGCTGGTCATCGGGCTCGCCGGGGCGTTCGGGCTCACGCGCTACATGGAGAGCCTGCTCTACGGCGTCTCGGCCGTAGACCCGCTGACCTACGCCGGCATCGCCGTCATCCTCGGCGCGGTCGCGCTCCTCGCCTCCTACATCCCCGCGCGCCGCGCGACGAAGGTCGATCCGATGGTGGCTCTTCGATACGAGTGATGAGTGATGAGTGATAAGTGATGAGTGATGAATGATAAGAGAAGATAAGTCCCCTCTTCTCTTTCTCATCACTCATCACTTATCACTCATCACTCCCCAAGGAGTGAGCGATGAGGACTCTGCTTCAGGATGTGCGGTACGCGGTGCGGACTCTGTTGAAGAGCCCGGGGTTCGCGTCGGTGGCGGTCTTGGCGCTGGCGCTGGGCATCGGCGCGAATACGGCCATCTTCTCGGTCGTGAAGGCCGTGCTGTTGAGCCCTCTGCCGTACCCCGAGCCCGAGCGTCTGGTGTGGGTGCGCGAGAGCAACCCGGGCGCGGACATCCCCGACGAGCCGGCGTCGGCGCCGAACTACAACGACTGGCGCACGCAGGTGCGCAGCTTCGACGGCATCGCCGCCTACGCCAACACGGCGCTGACTCTGACCGACGGCGGTGGCGAGCCCGAGCGCATCCCGGCCGTCTCCACCTCGGCCAACTTCTTTCAGGTCGTCGGCGTCGCGCCCGCGCTCGGCCGCGGCTTCCTGCCCGAAGAGGAGACGACGGGCCAGAACCGCGTCGTCGTCTTAAGCCACGGCCTCTGGCAGCGCCGCTTCGGCGCGAGCCCGCAGGCGCTCGGCCAGACGATGACCTTGAGCGGCAACGCCTACACCGTCGTCGGCGTCGCGCCCGCCGACTTCAAGTCGCCCGTGCGCGGCCCCAAGCCGCCCGAGATGTGGGTGCCCATCGCCTTCAACTTCGACAACTCGCGCCGCCGCAGCGACTACCTCAGCGTCATCGGCCGCCTGCGCGCGGGCTCGACCGTCGAGCAGGCGCAGGCCGAGCTGGCGGCGCTCGCCGCGCGGTTGGAGAAGGAGTTCCCAGCGACCAACGCCGGATGGACGGTCACGACCCAGCCGCTGCACGAGCGGGTCGTCGGCAACATCCGGCTGGCGCTGTGGGTCTTGATGGGCCTCGTCGGTCTGCTGCTCCTCATCGCGTGCGCCAACGTCGCCAACCTCCTGCTGGCGCGCGCGGCGGCGCGGCGGCTGGAGATCGCCGTGCGCTCGGCGCGCGGGGCGGGGCGCGGGCGGCTGGTGCGGCAGCGTCGGACGGAGAGCGTGCTGCTCGGGCTCGCGGGCGGCGGGCTCGGGTTGATACTCGCGGCGTGGGGCGTGGAACTGCTCGTCGCCATGAGCCCGGGCAACATCCCGCGGCTCGAAGAGGCGGGGCTCGACGCGCGCGTGCTCGCCTTCACCTTCGGCGTGTCGGTCTTGACGGGGATCGTGTTCGGGCTGCTGCCGGCGCTCAGCGCGTCGAAGACAGACCTCGCCGAGTCGCTCAAGGAGGGCGGCAGCCGCGGCTCGACCGCGGGGCAGAGCGCGCGCCGCCTGCGCAGCACGCTCGTCGTCGCCGAGATAGCCATCACGGCCGTGCTGCTCGCGTCAGCGGGTCTGATGATTCGCAGCTTCCGCGCCATACAGTCCGTTGACCCCGGCTTCAGCCCCGAGCGCGTCATGACATTCGACTTCGCGCTGCCCGCGGCCAGATACAAAGAGGAGCCGCAGATCGCCAACTTCGCCGAACAGCTGATGACGAGGGCGTCGGCCATTCCCGGCGTCGAGCGCGCGGCGCTCGTTGACGCCCTGCCACTGTCCGGCGGCGGGAGCGTGCTCTCGTTCGTCATCGAAGGTCGCCCCGCGCTTCCGCCCGAGAAGGTGCAGGACGCCGAGGTCTTCGTCGTCACGCCCGAGTACTTCGACGTGTTGGGCATCGGGCACGTCCGCGGCGAGCGTTTGGGCGAGCAGCACAGGGCCGGGACGCCCGACGCCATCGTCGTCAACGAGACGATGGCGCGGCGCTACTGGCCGGACGAAGACCCCGTCGGCAAGCGCGTCAACCTCGGTAACCCCGCGACCAACCCGTGGATGACAGTCGTCGGCGTCGTCAGGGACACGCGGCACGGCGGGCTGGACAAGGAGCCGTACCCGCAGATGTACGGCCCGGCCGCGCAGTTCCCGCGCCGCGCGATGACGTTCGTGGCGCGCACGTCGGCCGACCCCGCGACGCTCGTCCCCGCGCTCAGGCGCGAGCTGGCGGCCGTGGACAAAGACCTGCCGCTCTACAACGTCCGCACGATGGAGCAGGTCTTGGCCGACTCTGTCTCGCGCCGCCGCTTCCAGATGATTCTCGTCGCGGCGTTCGCGGGCGTCGGGCTGCTGCTCGCGGCCGTCGGCATCTACGGCGTCATCTCCTACACGGTCACGCAGCGCAGCCACGAGATCGGCGTGCGGATGGCGCTCGGCGCGCGCGCCTCGGACATCCTCAAGCTCGTTGTCGGGCAGGGGCTCGGGCTCACGCTCGCGGGCGTCGGCCTCGGGCTCGTCGCCTCCTTCGCGCTGACGCGCGTCCTCGCGAGCCTGCTCTACGGCGTCACGGCCACAGACCCCCTGACCTTCGCCTGCGTCTCGCTGGCGATGCTCGCGGTCGCCCTGCTCGCCTGCGTCGTCCCCGCCAGAAGGGCGACTAAGGTCGACCCGATGGTGGCTTTGAGGTACGAGTGATAAGTGATGAGTGATGAGTGATGAGTGATGAGTGATGAAAGTCAGCTTGAAGTCCCGGAGGGACGGCATGTTTATAGCCCCGGCGTTCTGAATGAAGTCGAGCCCCGTCAGGGGCGGCATGTCACATGTCGCTCCTCCGGAGCTTGGCCGGTCGAGTAAGAACCTTGAGCTATAAACATCGCGCTCCTCCGGAGCGTCATGCGCTCGAACGGA